>LUZC01000063.1 GCA_001603505.1 Bacteroidales bacterium Bact_11
GCCTTCGACACCTATATCAAGACGCACCGCGGCGAGGGGCTCATCCTGCTCATCGACACGTTCGACACGCTTAAGTGCGGCGTGAAAAACGCAATAAAGGCGTTCAAGGCCAACGGCATCGACGACAGCTACCCGCAGGGCTACGGCGTGCGCCTCGACAGCGGCGACCTGGCCTACCTCTCGGTCAAATGCCGCGAGGCGCTCGACGCGGCGGGACTCAGGAACTGCAAGATCTTCGCGACCAACTCGCTCGACGAATACATTATCTCCGACCTGGAGAAACAGGGTGCGGCCATCGACAGCTACGGCGTGGGCGACGCCATCGCCACCAGCAAGCACAACCCGTGCTTCGGCAACGTGTACAAGCTCGTGCAGGTGGACGACGAGCCGATCCTCAAGCGGAGCGAAGACAAGGCCAAGCTCATCAATCCGGGCTTTCAGATCACCTACCGCATCATCCAGGACGGCAAGTTCAAGGCCGACGTCACCTGCCTGCGCGGCGACTCGTTCGCCAAGATCATCGAGAAAGGCGAGGAGCTGCACATCATGGACGAGGTCGACGAAACCAAGTACACCACCTTCCCGGCCGGTTCCTACACCTTCAAGCCGCTGCAGGAGCTGGTCTACGATGGCGGCCTGATCATCGAGGACAAACGCACGATCTTCGAGAAGCGCGACTACTACAAGGCCAACCTGGCCTCGTTCAACGACACACAGACGCGTATCATCAATCCGCACTACTACAAGGTGGATATTTCGGACGATCTGTACGACCTGAAGATGCGGCTCATCAACCGCCTCATCCACCAGATCAAGATGCAGGACGATGAACTCGGGTTGAAACAGCAGCCCTACACGCATGTGGTAGTGGACATGCTCTACGACTTCATCGACGGTTCGCTGGCCTGCGCCAATGCGGAGAACGCCGTGGCCAAGAGTGTGGAATGGATCAACCGCTACCCCACCGACCAGGTGCTCTATGTGCTGGACCACCATCCGGTGAACCACTGCTCGTTCAAGGAGTACGGCGGTCCCTGGCCGGCCCACTGCGTGATGCAGACCCGCGGCGGCGATATCCACGAAGCTTTCTACAAGGACGTCAAGCTGCCGGAGCAGCGGCCTTCCAAGGCGAACATGTTCTTCAAGGGCATCAATCCGAAGAAGGAGCAGTACTCCGGCTTCGAGAGCCACAACGCGGAAGGCATCGAGCTTTACAACGTGCTGACCAAGAATGTGCTGGTCAGCGGTATCGCCACGGAGTTCTGTGTCCGTGAAACCTGCTACGACCTCATCAAGACGGGCCACAACGTGTTCCTGCTGCAGGACGGCCTGGGTTACATCGACAAGGAAGGCCACGAGCGTACGCTCAACGAACTTGCGCGCATTGGCGTGAAGATTGTATAAGCCTTTGGCTGTGATGAAAGGATTCTGCAAATGGTTGATACTGGCGGCCGTCGCTCTGACGGTGCTTCCGGTGCAACCGGCCGGTGCGGCCGGGCGGCACCGCAGCCGGTATTTCCTCCAATTGCAGGATTCCCTGCTGAAGACGCAGACGCTGCCTGCGGCCGATTCCCTGGCCGTGCGCGATTCGGTGTCGGTGCTGGACTCCGTACCGGTACTGGATTCCGCCACGCTGAAAAAGCGGGAAGATTCGATCCGGCTGCGGTTGTTCCACGACTCGCTCGACCATATCTTCTGGCGCGAGGTCGACACGACCTCCCTGCCCGGCATGGATTCCATTACGGTGGCCTATCTCGATTCCCTGTCGCAGTTCCTGCCCGACACGCACGACATCAAGCGCGCCATCCGGAAAATCCGCAAGGAGTACCGCGACAGCGTGAAGGCCGCAAAGCCCCGCGTGCTGGAGACGTATGTAGTGCCCGATTCGATGTACTACCGCCGCATCCTGGTGTGGACATCCGACAAACTGTTCAACGAGATGCAGGAGTCGGGACTCGACACCACGGCCAACAGCAATTTCTACGACGCCCCGATGTACCGGAAGGACATCTCGGGAACCTGGCTGGGCACCTCGGGATCCGCCGCGCTCTACCACAATTGGTTCAAGCGCGAGGAGATGCCCGATGCGCCGATGTTCACGCCCTATGCGGGCGATACCTACACCGACGAGACCATCCAGCAGTTCAACACGAAAACGCCCTACACGGAACTGGGTTACTGGGGCACGCCGTTCGCCTCCAAGAACCTCGAGGAATCGAACCTCAAACTGCTGTCGACGCAGAACATCACCCCGTCGTTCAATTTCACGCTCGCCTACCGAAGGCTCGGCTCCCGCGGCATGCTGCCGCACGAGAACACCGACCACCGCAATACCGTCATCATCGGCAACTACCTGGGCAAGAGATACTTCGCTAACTTCGGGACTATCCGGCAGCGGGTGGAGCGCGTGGAGAACGGTGGCATTCAGGATTCGTTCTGGATCCGGGACACCTCGGTCGAGACCAAGTCTATCGACGTGAACCTGAGCGAGGCGGCCAATAGCTACAAGCGGCGCCAGTATTTTATCCACCAAACGCTCGCCGTGCCGGTGAATTTCTTCCGCAAGGACAAGGACTCCCTGGCGCTGGGCGAAGGCACGATGATCCATCTGGGCCACAGTGCCGAGTTTACCACCTACAGCAAGCTCTACACCGACAAGATCGCGACAAGCGATTCCTACGGCCGCAATTTCTATTTCAACGCCTTCTATCTCCACGCGACGGAAAGTTCCGATGAGCTGGCCGTGCGCAACTTCGAGAACCGTGTATTCCTCAAGCTACAGCCCTACGCGCCCGACGCCATGCTGGCCAAGGTGAATGCAGGCATTGGCTACCAGATCCTTTCGACATATTGTTTCGATACGGGCGATTATCTCACCGGCCGGAAATACCAGTCGCAGCACAATCTCTATGTCTATGGTGGTGCGTCCGGACAGCTCCGGAAGTATCTGGCCTGGAGCGCCGACGCCGACTATTATTTCGCGGGCGCGCGGATGTTCGATTTCGATGTGAATGCGAAGCTGCGTCTGTCGGTGTATCCCATCGACAAGGGCATCCATCTCACCGGCAAGTTCTGTGCGGGGCTGCGCACGCCGCATCCGTTCGAGCAGAAGATCCTCACCAATCACCACCGTTGGGAAAACGATTTCTCAAAGGTCTCGAAGAACACCCTCGAGGCGGAGCTCTCCATTCCGAAATGGCGGCTGGAAGCGGCCTTCGGCTATGCGCTGGTGGCCAACATGCTCTACTACGACACGCTGTCGGTGATCCGGCAGTACGACGCGCCCGTGAGCGTGATGTCGGCGAGCCTGCGGAAGGATTTCACGATTTGGCGGCTGCATTTCGACAATCAGGCGCTGTTCCAGTTGACCTCGGCACCGGAGGAAGTGCTGCCGCTGCCGAAGCTTACGCTAAACCTCCGCTGGTATTTCGACATCGACGTGGTGAAGGAGGTGATGAACATGCAGCTGGGCGTGAACGCGATCTACAACACGTCGTGGTATGCGCCGTCCTATGCCCCCGACCTCGGGCAATTCTACAACCAGACGGTTGAAACGATTGGAAACGTACCTTATTTCGATATATTCGCCAACATCCAATGGAAGCGCGCCAGCATCTATGTGAAGTATGTCAACGCGTTTATGGACTGGCCTTCGTCCGATTATTTCTCCGCCTACCATTACATCAAGCCCACTCCGAGCATCAAGTTCGGCATTCTCTGGCCGTTCTATGTGTGGTAAACCGCGGATATGACCCGATTGAAGCAGATATTGGTGTGTTTGCTTGCGGTATTCCTGCTGCATGCGGTGGTGCTTTGCAGCGGGCCGGAGAACCTTGAGGAGGAGTCGGGGTATCCGGCCGGGGCGTTGCGGTATCTGTCGGAGAGCAATCAGCGGGGCAAGGGCATTTCGCCGTTCGACGAGCTGGTGAAGCGTTATGCGGCGGGCATCGGGATGGACTGGCGGCTGCTTTCGGCCATCATCTGGCATGAGTCGCAGTATAATGCGTATGCGGTTTCTCCGGTAGGTGCGAAGGGGCTGATGCAGATTCGCGACGTGGCGGCGGAGCATTACGGCTATCCGGCCGACGAGTTGTTCAATCCTGCCATAAACCTGCGGGTCGGGACGATGTTGCTCGACGATCTGATGCGGAGTTTCCGGCGCGAGGCGCTGGATTCGGCCGATGTGATCCGTTTTGTGCTGGCGTCGTACAATTCGGGCGGCGGAGCACTGTCGCGTCGCCGCGAAGAGGCCGTCGCGGCCGGGCTGGATCCGAACAAATGGGAAGACGTCGCCGCCGCCTACCGCCTTGCCGACAACTCCACCACCCCCGCCTACATCGACGCCGTCGAGGCCACCTATCAGCGTTACTGCGAACGATATCGCTAGGAGCTCCGGCTATTGCGTGGCAGTGGCTGCTCCTCATGGTTCGCGTCAGGGGCGTGCTTCGCGTCCGTCCCTTGACGGCGAACAGCTCCCTTTTAGCCTCGCTACGCTCGTCTAACGGTCGCAGAACCTGCGCCGTCACGAGACGGGACTCCCGCTCGCACGCCTCTTTCCTGCCGCTCACAAATCGTCGCATCCACTGCCACGCAACAAGCCTTCGCTTCACGAATCGAAACAAGGCTTGTGCGACACTGGCGCGGGTGGGATATTGCTTCGAGGACCCTAACCACCCGCGGTTGATAGCGGGAGGGGCCCACGAAGTGGGAGGGAGACGCGAAGCGTCGGTCCGAGAAGCAATACCCAGAGCGCCAAGAGCACAAACTGTTATTCGACACGCATGGTGCGGTCGGGGGAAATGCGGGAGATGAAGCGGGTGGAGAGGCTGACGATGGCCATGAGGAGGACGGCGGCGGCGACGTTGAGCAGGATCAGCGGGCCGGCTTGAAGACGGATCGGCACGAACGACACGAAATAATTCGCCGGATCAAGCCGCAGCACATGCGTATACTTCTGAATCAGGCATAAGGCGATGCCGGCGATATTGCCCCACAGCATCCCCTTCCCCACCAGCTGCCCCGCCCGCAGCAGGAACACGCGGCCCACCTCGCGGGAGGTCATCCCGAGCGCCTTCAGCAGGCCGATCGTCGAAATCTGCTCAAACAGGATGATCAGCAGCGCCGAAATCATATTGAAGCCGGCCACCACCACCATCAGCGCCAGGATCATCCATACATTCAGGTCGATCAGCGCCAGCCAGTCGAACAAATGGCCGTAAAGCTTCTTGACGTTCGTCACGAACAGCGCCGTATCGCCGTCGTCGAAGGCCGTAAAAATCACCTCCTCCACGCGGTCGCTCATCCGCGCGATATCCGCGTCGGGGTCGATGCGGATCTCCATAGAGGACACCTCATCGGAGGCCCAGCCGTTCAGCCGCTGCACCTGGCGCCGGTCGAGCACCGCCATTTTCGTGTCGATCTCCTCCAACTGGGCGTCGTAGATGCCGCAGAGCCGGAACTTGCGCACCTTCACCTCGTCGCCGATAAAATATACCACCACGTCGTCGCCCGCTGCAAAGCCGAGTTTGTCGCAGATCGTGCGCGAGAGCAGCACGTCGTTGGAAATCCGCCCATGATAGTCGGGCAAAGAGCCCTCCACCAGGCAAGCCTTGAAAAAAGTAAAGTCGTAGAGCGAATCCACGCCCTTGAAATACAGCCCGTCGATGTTCTCGTCGGTCTTGATCAGACCCGAGCGCCACGCCACGCCCGAAACCCCGCGTACGCCGGGCTCTGCCGCGAGCCGCTGGCGATACGACAGATTCTCCGAGAACGGATACAATTCGTTGATGGGTCCCTGACCGGGCTGCACCAGCATTACGGAACCCATGAAGCCCGTCGCGCGGTCGCGGATTTCCCCTTTGAAACCCGCGACCACCGCGATGGCCACAATCATCACTACCATGCTCAACGCCACCGACACCCACGCAATCGTGTTGCTCGTGTGGCTGAGCCGGCCATCGCCGCCCGCCAGCTTAGAGGCTATGAAGCGGCTTACACTCATTCAAAAGCGAATACAATCGTATTCTCATACACCTCGCCCGGCTTCAGCGTCTCGAACGGAAAGTCCGGACGGTTGGGCGAATCGGGGAACGCCTGGCACTCCAGCGCCACGCCGTCGTAGTCGTGATAGGCCTTGCCGCTCTTCGACTGCGGACAGCCCTCCAGCCAGTTGCCCGTGTACACCTGGATGCCCGGCGCGTCGGTGCTGACGGTCAGCCTGCGTCCCGTTATGGCTTCGGTGAGCCGGGCCACCGGCTGCACCAGGCCCTTCTGCCAGTCGTCCACCACGAAACAGTTGTCGTAACCCTTGCCGTAGTTCAGCGCAGGGAAATCGGCCTTCAGGTCGCGTCCTATGGGCTTTTCGGTAGTGAAATCCATCGGCGTTCCCTTCACGGACGCGGGTTCGCCCTGCGGGATGAGGGTTTCGTCGGTCGGCAGGTAGCGCGACGCGAAGAGCTTGAGCCCATGGTCGAGCACATTGCCCGCATCCTCCCCTCTGAGGTTGAAATACGCGTGGTTGGTAAGATTGACGACGGTCTCGGCGTCGGACGTGGCGGAGAGATGGAGCGTGAGCCTGTGGTCGTCGCTCCAGGTATAGCGCGCCTCCACGTGGAGATTGCCGGGATAGCCCGCGTCGCCGTCGGGGCTGTCGAGCGAAAAGATCACGCCGTCGCGGATTTCTTCTGCCTTCCAGATGCGGTTGGCAAAACATTGCTCTCCCGGACCGCCATGGAGGTGGTTCGGACCGTTGTTGATGGCCAGTTGGTACTCCTTGCCGCCCAATGTGAAGCGGCCCGCCGCGATGCGGTTGGCATAGCGGCCGGGAACCTTGCCCATGCAGGGGCCGTCGGTATCGTAGTCTTCCGGATTGCGGTAGCCCAGCACCACGTCGGCCAGCTTCCCTTCGCGGTCGGGCACCACGATCGAAACGATGCTGGCGCCCAGGTTGGAGAGGATGACCTCCGAACCGTCGGCGTTCACAATGCTGAACAGCCTGATGTCTTCTGCGTTGATCATGGCCTTAGCATTCACGGGCGCCGTCGGAGATCTCCACCTCGATCACGCGCGGATCCTTATTGAACTTTTCCTGATACTGTTTCTTCACATCGGCGATGTAGTCGGCCACGCCCTCTTCCCTGACCAGGGCGATCACGCAACCGCCGAAGCCGCCGCCCATCATGCGGGCGCCGAGCACCTCCGGATGCTTGTGGGCGATGCCCACGATGAAGTCGAGTTCCTCGCAGCTCACGCCATATTCCTTGCTAAGGCCCTCGTGGGCGGCATAGATCTGGCGGCCCACTTCTTCGAAGTCGTCCTTTTCCATAGCAGCGCAGGCGGCCATCAGGCGCTTGTTCTCATTGATGACGAAAGCACAGCGCTTAAACGATACAGGATCGATTTCAGCGCGGTGAGCCTCCAGTTCTTCCATCGTGACGTCACGGAGCAGCTCCACTTCGGGACGGTATTTCTTGATCACGGCAACGCCCTCTTCGCACTGCGCGCGGCGCACGTTGTATTCGGAAGAGGCGAGCGTGTGCTTGACCATGGTGTCGATCAGCACGATCTCGATGCCTTTCGGGTTGAAGGGCACCAGCTGGTATTCGAGGCTGCGGCAGTCGAGGCGCACGACCTTGCCTTTCTGGCCGAAGATCGAGGCAAACTGGTCCATGATGCCGCAGCGCACGCCGATGTAGTGGTGCTCGGTCATCTGGCCGATCTTGGCGAGCTCTTCCTTGCTGAAGCCCAGGTTGAAGAGGGCGTTCAGCGCCGTGCCGATGCACGATTCGAGGGCTGCCGAGGAGGACATGCCGGCGCCCAGGGGCACGTCGCCGCCGAACACGGCATTGAAGCCGCCGACGGTCGCGCCACGCTGGCGCATTTCCTCAATCACACCGTAGAAGTAGGAAGCCCATTGTTCCTTGGGCTGCGGACCGCCGATTTCGAAGAAGAGGGCGGCGCCGTCGTAGTCGAGGGACACGAGGTTCACGTAGTTGGTGCCGTTGGGCAGGATGGCCATGGTGATGGCTTTGTCGACGGCGCCCGGCAACACGAAGCCGCCGTTGTAGTCGGTGTGCTCGCCGATGATGTTGATGCGACCGGAGGCGGTGAAGAAGCGGGGTTCTTCCGCACCGAAATGCTTCCGATAGTTGTCTTTGAGAATCTGTTTGTCGATCATGGGTATGTTATTTTGTTTTAATTGTCAAGGCAGAAGGAGCGAGGCCATCGGCCGTGGCAGTCAGGGTAATGGTGCCGCGATCGGTGGTCGATTGCAGGATGACGGTGAGCTGGCCACTGAAGGCGGGCATGGAAGGGTTCTGGAAGGCATCGAGGCAGGTGGGATCGCCGTTGGCGCAGGCGCGGAAGGCTCCATTGCCGGACACTTCGAAAGCGACGCGGTTGTCGGCCGTCGGGCAGAGGTTGCCGTCGGCATCGACGATGCGGACGGTCACGTAGGCCAGGTCCAGCCCGTCGGCAGCAATCACCGGACGGTCGACCGACAGTTCGATGGCGGCCGGGGCCCCGGCAGTGCGAATCTGCTCCCGCTGCACCTCCTTGCCGGAGGCATCGTAGGCCACCACCTCAATCTGGCCCGGAGCGTACACCACGTCGGGCCACATCAGGCGGTAGCGCGGCATGGTTGCACTCGTATTGGCCACATCGGTCACACCCGAATTAGGCGCGAGGCCCGTTTCGAAACGTTTCACGCCCTGTGAAACGCCATTGACGAACAACTCGGCCACGGGCCAGCTGGTGTAGCAGAACACGGGAACCTTGTCCCCTTCCCGTCCCGGCCAGGTCCAGTGCGGCAGCAGGTGCAGCGTGGGGCTCTCGCGGTTCCACTGTGAACGGTAGAGCCAGAAGCGGTCCTTGGGCAGCGAGGCCAGGTCGAAGATACCGAAATAGGAACTATGGCTCGGCCAGGCGTCCACGTCATACGGCGTTGGTTCGCCCAGGTAATCGAAGCCCGTCCACACAAACTGGCCGATGGTCCACGGATAGTCGTCCATCATCGCAAAGTCGATGTCGGGCACATTCGACCACCAGCAGTACTCTACGTCGTAAGCGGAACTCTGGTTGTCGGGATAGGTCGCAGCCGATTTCGGAACGGCCGGCAGCTTGTATACGCCGCGGGAACTCACAGTCGACGCCGTTTCCGAACCCAGCAGCAGTTTCTGCGGCAGGATCTCGTATGCACTCGTGTATTTGTGCGTGCGATAATTGAAGCCCACCACGTCGAGCAACTGTGCGAAACCGTTGCGCACCACGCAGTCGGCCTGGTCCATGCCGGCCGTCACCAGCCGCGTGGGATCTTCGCGGTGGCAGATATCTTGCAGGAATGCCGCCACCTTATAGCCTTCACTGGCACACTGCGTGGGCACCTCGTTGCCGATGCCCCACATGACGACCGACGGATTGTTGCGGAAATGACGGATCATATTGACCATGTCTTTTTCCGCCCATTCGTCAAAAAAAAGATGGTAGCCGTTCTCGCATTTGGCAATATCCCATTCATCGAAGGCTTCGACCATCATCATCAGGCCCATCTCGTCGCAGAGTTCAACGAGTTCGGGCGCGGGCATGTTGTGTGAAGTGCGGATAGCGTCGCAGCCCATGTCTTTGAGCAGCACGAGCTGATGACGCAGCGCCGCTTTGTTGACGGCAGCGCCGAGCGGGCCCAGGTCGTGGTGGTTGCATACGCCCTGGAATTTGCGGAGCGTCCCGTTGAGATAGAATCCCTCCTCCGGCACAAGTTCGAGGGTCCGGATGCCGAAACGGGTCTCGAAAACATCGACGACACTGCCACCCGCCAGGATCTGCGTCACGGCGCTGTAGAGATGCGGCGTCTCGGGCGACCACACCTGCGGTGACAGGACCGTGAGCCGTTGCGGCTCCCCGCTCAGCGGGGATTCGGTCCGCGCCTTGAGGCGGCCGTCCGGCCCGTAAATCTCCGTAAGGAGACGCATGTTTTCGCGCGGATGCTCGACCTGCACCTGCACTTCGACCGTAGCTTCCTGCCCAGACACTTCCGGCGTCCGGATACAGGTTCCCCACACGGGGATATGGGTCTTGTGTGTCTTGATCAGATGGACGTTGCGATAGAGCCCAGCGCCCGGGTACCAGCGGGAACTGTTAGGCAGATTCTCGAGGCTGACCTCCAACAGGTTGTCCTTTCCGTCGGAATTCAAGAACTCCGTCACATCGGCAAAAAAGGCGTTGTAGCCGTAGGGCCATTCCACCACGAACCGTCCGTTGACACGCACCTTCGCATGACTCATGGCGCCGTCGAAGAGCAGCGTCACGGCGTTTTCTTCGGGATGGAAATCCGCCACCTCGAACGTCGTGCGATACCAGCCCTTGCCCACATAGGGCAGGCCGCCGGTGCGGCCCGTATGCTCCGTAACGGCGGTTTCGAAGTTCTGGAATACGGCCACAGCCTGCAGGTCGTTGGCGCGGTCGAACGGACCGGCGATGGCCCAATCGTGCGGCACCGTCACAGCCTCCCACACCACGCTGTCGCGACTGAACTCCCACTGCGTCAGCACCCACTCCTGCCTTCCCCCCTCCTGCTTCTGACAAGAGACCAAAAGTAAAACCGCAAAGAATGATAAGAACAAACGACGGAGGCTTGTGCGACACTGGCGCGGACGGGTTGTTGTTCCTGGAACCATGCCACCCTCGGCAGTGTAAGAGGGAGGGGCCCAAGCGCAGCTTGGGAGGGGTCGAGCGAAGCGAGACGTTCCAGGAACAACACCCGGAGCGCCACAGCACAAGCCGTTATTTCCTGAAGAAATCATCTTACTCTTTAAATGCATCCAAAGCAGCTGTCGGTTTGCCGGAGTTGTCGAAGGCGCACTTCGAGTAATGACTCCAGTTCTGGTAGCCCTCAGGCTCCCAATAGAGGACGCCCGTGCAGTGACTGCCTTCGGCCTTCGCCCGCGCAATCAAATCGCTGAGGAAACTCTTGCACGCCGCGGCGTCGGTCCATTCCATGCCCACCTCACAGACAATCGACTCCTTGCCATACTGCGCATACAGCGTCTGTATATTGTTCAGCGTCTGCTGGTTGTAGCTCTGCCAGTTCGACTTGTCGGGATAGACCGACAGGCCGATCAGGTCGTAACGGGCGCCCAGGATGTTGAAATTATTGAAGAACCACTTCAACGTTTCCCACTTCCATCCGTTATCCACATGCACCATCACCTGCGCCTTCGGGAATACCGCCTTCGCGGCATCGTAACCCGCATTATGCAGCTGCACGTAATTTGCAAAACCGGCGTCGGTATAATTCTGTCCGTCGGGCCAGAGCATGCCGCCGGTGGTCTCGTTGCCGATCTGGATCCATTCCGGCGTGATGCCGGCAAATTTCAGCATCGACAGCACCTCGGTCGTATGGTCGGCCACCGCCTTCTTCAGGCCTTCCAGGTCGAGATTCTTCCAGGCGGCGGGCTTGTTCTGCTTGCCCGGATCGGCCCACCAGTCGCTGTAGTGGAAATCGATCATCAGCCGCATGCCCAGCGCATGCGCCCGCTTCGCCTTGGCCAGCACATCGTCCTTCCCGCACCATCCGTCGGTGGGATTTACCCACACGCGCAGGCGGATGGCATCCATTCCCAGGCTCTTGAGCAGCGCCATGCACTCGGTCGGCGTGCCGGAAGCATCGTAGAACCTGCATCCCTCCTGCTCCATCTGCGTCACCCAGCTCACATCGGCACCCTTGGCAAACCCCGTGGTCACGGGTTCGGGCTCAGGTTCGGGCTCCGGCTTTTCGCAACTGCCCGCCGTGAGCGCGAAAAACATCATCAAGGCGATCATTATCCGTTTCATAGGCATATCAAAGGCGGACCGTGCCGTCGCAAAGCGCGCTGACGGCCGGCCGGTGGGAAATCAGGATCATCGTGCGGTCGGGGAAAGCCGCAAACAACCGCGAGAAGAGCGAGCGCTCCGTGTCTTCGTCGAGCGAGGCGCTGATTTCGTCGAGCAGCAGCACGCTGCCGGGACGCAGCAGGCCGCGCGCGATGGCAATGCGCTGCGCCTGGCCTTCGCTCAGGCCGATGCCACGCTCGCCGATCTCCGTGTCGAGCCCGCCGGGCAAATCAAACACGAAATCGGCCATGGCCGTATGCAGCACCTGCTGGAGTTCTTCTTCAGAGGCGTCGGGCCGCGCCAGTTGCAGATTGAAGCGCACCGTGCCGCTCATCAGCGTATTGCCCTGAGGCACGAACACGAAATCGGCCCGAGTGGCCGGAGAAATGGGCCAGGAATGCGCACCGTCATAGAGCGTGAGCTTGCCCTGCCCCGGCTGCACCAGCGCGAGCAACAGGCGGAAAAGGGTGGTTTTACCGATGCCCGTGGGGCCCATGACGGCCGTCTTGCTGCCGGGGCGGAAATCGTAGGTGAAATGTTCGAGCACCGCCCGCTCGCCGTCGTCATAGCGGAACTGCACATCGTCGGCACGAACGCCCGCCACCCCGGAAGCCACCGGCCCCAGCGTGTCGAGCAAGCGGTCTTCCCCTTCCAACTGGAGAAGTTCCTCCAGGCGGTCGATGCTGGCCGTGGTATGGATCAGCTGCGGAACCATGTTGAGCAGCGTGAGGATCGGATTCTGGATCTGGCTCACCAGCTGTAGGAACGCCGTCATCACACCGAATGTGATGACGCCGGCCCTCAGCTGCAGGCCGCCCCATACGAACGCCAGCAGATAGCCCAGGCCGAAGCACGAAGCCAGCACCATGCGCGTGGCCACCGTGTAGCGCGTGCGGCGCTTCACGTGTCCCATGAGGTTGTCCTGCATCGAGCCGAGCCGTTCGGTCACCCAGGGTTCGCTGCCCAGCGACCGCAGGGTGGCGTTGTGTTCCACGCCTTCCTGCACCTGCATGTTGATGCGGCTCTCGTCTTCGCGGATTTCGAGCGTCATCCGCTTGAGCGGGCGCGCAATCAGTTTGCCGAACAGGATGACCAGCGGCGTAAGCAGCAGCAGCATCCAGGCCAGGCGCCGGTCCATGGAATACATCAGGAAAAAGGCGCCCGCCAGCTGGATGACCGTCACCACAGCCTTGGGAATCAGGGACGTGGTGGCCTCCCCCACCACGTCGATATCCTTCGCCAGGCGCGAGGTCACGTCGCCCGAATGGAGCGACTGCCCCGCATAGAGCCGGCGGTTGAATAGCCGGCCGAACACCTGCAGCCGGAGCGCATTGGTCTGGCGGGTATGGGCCAGGGTGGTCATGTAGAAGTACACCTGGCGCAGCACCACGCCGCCCAGCACCACTACGACCAGCCACACCACCATCCAGACGATGTCGCGCTCCGTGCCCGTACGGATGGTTTCATCGATGAACCGGCGGCTGAGCCAAACCATCAGCAGCCCGAGGGCAACTTGGGCAATGCCGACCACAATCCGCACCAGGGTATTCCATCGGATACCCTGCATGCCCCGCCATATCCACCGGATGTACTTCACGCCACGATCCCCAATTCAATCCACTGGTCGAGCAGCGCCTTCACATCGGCGTGCGCCGTCTCGGGAGATACCTCGTATTCTTCGCAGAGGGCTTCGGAGAGCGATTCCACCGTGAATTCGCCCTGCTCGGCCGCTTTCGACCATATCCAGGCAGCCGTTTCGTTGACGCTGATCAGATGGCCGAAGTCGATGGCTTTGAGCCCTTCGCCCACGATAATCTTTTCGCCGCACACTTCGCGCAGCACAAATCCTTCCTTCAGTTTCATCGTATTTCAATATTACGCAGATAGGTTCTTCGATAAACGGCCAGAATCCAGCGCCGCACCGGAAGCAACCGGCGCCACCAGCGCGCCGCCCTCAGGCTTCGCGGCGAATCCAATCGCCGATGCGTTCCATCCTCCCCCACCACCTCGTCGGCCCGGGCCAGCACATCGGCCCGCGTACACACTTCCCGGCCCGCAATGTTGCCATCGCCCATCAGTTCCACCCGGTCGCCTGAGATCTCCACCACGCGGTGCAGCACATGGCGCCGCCCGTCGATCCGGGCCAGCACCACGTCGCCCGGGGCAATCTCGCCCGGACGCGTGAGGACCACGCTTTCATGGCCGCCGATGATGAAGGGCAGCATGCTCGCACCCTTCACGGCCAGCGTCACGGCCATTCCCTCGTCCACGAGGCGCACGGCTTCGCCGATGATCTGTTCGTCGGTCACCGGATTCATGACAGCGAAGCGGTTATGGTTTCTTTACAAAGCAGGGCGGCCGCTTCGTCGGGCAGGCAGTCGAGGTGCCACACGGGCACGGTCGACACGAGCGCATCCTCCGTCCAGTGCAGGCCGTCGGCCTGGGTACGGTCCCAGCGTTTGCCCGAAATGCTGGCCACCAGCGAGGCATAGGCATGAATGACCGGAAGCCGACGGATCTGATTGTACGGAGCCTGCTTCAATTGCACGAACCCGCCCACCGGCAGGTTCATGTTGCGGTAGCAGGGCGTCTTGCCGCTCCAGGGGGAGCCGTACACCCGCACGGTGCCGTCGTCTTCCACGCGCACCACGGGATTGTCGTCGTTCACCAGTTCCGAACCGGGGATGTGGTTGAGCCAGAGGCGCGCATGCGTGCTCTTGCCCGTGCCGCTTTTGCCCAGGAACAGGTAGCCGCGGCCTTCGTAGCCGATGACCGCCGCATGGAACAGCACGGTCCGCAGCGGGGCGGTGCTCATGGCGAAGAGGGTCATCAGGGCATTGTCGAGACCGAATGCCTTGTGCTTGTGGAGCGAGAGGGTGGCCTCGCGGCATCCGGGCTGGGCCAGCATCCGGCCGGAGATGGCGCCGAACAACAGGAATTCGAACCAGGAGGAGCCGTCGGGCAGGCTGAACAGATGAATCTGCGAGCCCTCGTCGTCCTGGAAGAACTCCTCGGTATGGGATGCCGGCTCCGGCAGGGCGGTTTCCGGCACGACACGGAGTCGGAACACCCGCTCCTGCGCCGTAGCAGGATCGACTGCGAAGGGGGCATAATGCGCCAGTCCGCGTGAAACATCGATTCCTTCGTCGGCCAGGATGGAGAAGCAGTGTCCTCCTACGAGATAGCAGTATTCCGTCATATCTTGCAAAGTTACCAAATAATTCCTATCTTTGCAATCCCTTTGCGGTAGTAGCTCAGTTGGTAGAGCGTTGGCTTCCCAAGCCGAAGGTCGCGAGTTCGAGACTCGTCTACCGCTCGAGTTCTTCTTTTGGAAAAATTGTGAAAAAAGATGAGGTTTTTCAGAAAAAATTCTCATCTTTGCAGTCCCAAACGACGAAGGGGCGTAGCTCAGCTGGTTTAGAGCGCTTCAGTCACATTGAAGAGGTCATCGGTTCGAATCCGATCGTCCCTACAAGAAAAGGCGGTTTCCGAAAGAAAACCGCCTTTTTTTATCAATTGCCCCATCATGTGGAAGAAACCTCACAACTGGCTCATCGCCGCCGCAGCGCTGCTGATCATCGTCATGCTGGGCATGGACGTATGCCACGCCTATAACCCCGAAACCGGCATGCACTATGCCGTGCGGTTCAAGGAACGCCTCATCTACATCGTGTTCATCGTGCTGTCGTTCATCCTGTCGGACATGACGCTGCTCGCGGCAAAGAAGCCGTTCTACCAGGTGTTCATCGCCATCACCAATGCTATCGTGCTGCTGGGATTCCAGGTTTGGATCCTCGTGGATTTCTTCATCACGAAGCTGCCGTCCGGGCTGAAGATGTCGTCGGTCTATTCGCTGTCGATCGGTGCCGTTTTCCCGCTGGTAGCCATCGTGCTGCTGGTGCTCGCGGTTAAATTCGCAGCCGACGAAGGCACCGCCCAGCGCATTGAGCAGGCCTTCGCCCGTCGGGCTGGACAGTCGCGCTAGCTGGCAAACACCAGGATCGCCATGCTGACCAGCAGGATCAGCAGCGCCAGGCCTTTCTGTTTTAGATTCTTTTCCTTGAAAACCACCGCGCCGCAGAGGAACGTGATGATCACCGAACTGCGCCGCAGCATCGATACAACCGAGAGCATCGATCCCGGGCTGCTGAGCGACAGGAAATACAGGAAATCCGACCCCACGATGAAGAGGGCGATGATCCAGATGGCCCAGTCATGCTTGAAGGGCTTGTAGTAGCTCCGCTTCGCGAAACGGCCGAACAGCACGATGACGGCCATGATGAGCGTGATGTAGAAATTGCACCAGCCTTGCACGAACATCGGTTTCATCGATCCCATCAGGTGCTTGTCCATCAGGGCGCTGATGACGCCCGTGATGACCGCCACCCACATGCAGAAGATCCATTTGTTGCGGGCGAAATCAACCCCTTCCTTCTTGCTCGTGCGGCCCAGCAGCCACAGTGCGAAGAGCGCCACGAGAATGGCCACCCACTGCCACAGGTTCAACCGTTCCCCGAAGATCAGGATCGAGCCCAGCAGCACGAACACGGGCCGCGAGGTCTTGATGGTGCCGGCGGTGGTGATGGGCAGGTTCTTGAGGCCCATCAGGCCCGTGGTCCACGATATGGCCACGATTACCGATTTGAGCAGCACCAGCAGATGCTCGCGCAGCGTCCCCTCGCCCACCTCGAACACGGAACCGTCGAGCCAGTGCCAGCCGAAAACCGACGTGAGGATAAAAGGCGACAGCAGCACCGTCGAGAGCGCCGTCGCATACAGGAGGATATGGAGTACGTCGTTGCGGGTCGACGCCTGTTTCTTGAATACATCGTAGATGCCCAGCAGAATCGCGGATGAAACCGCAGCCCAAAGCCACATGATAGGGATTATTGTTCTTCTTCGGTTTTACAATATTTCTTGATGACGCTGTAGGCGTCCTGGATGCCGAGCTCGCCTGCCGTGCTCAGGTCCATACAGCCCTTCTCCTTGTCTTTCAGATAGATCAGCACCAGGCCCCGGTTGTAGAAAGCCTCGCCGATGTAGGGATACATGTCGATGGCGCGGCTGTACTCCACGATGGCCTCGGGCAGGTCGTTCGACAGGCAGTACAGGTTGCCGAGGTTATAGTATGTGTAGGGGAAGTCGGGATTGATCTCCGCTGCGCGCGTCATGTCGTGGATGGCGGAAGTGTAGTCGTAGCTGCGCGTCACCTGGTCCTGCACGCGCGTCTTGACGGTCTTCGTGTTGTCGAGTGTCAGCACCTGCACGTTGTTCTCGATGGAGGAGATGAAGTCGATGATCTCGGCCTGCAGCGCGCCGCGGTTGATGTAGTAGAAGAAGGTTTCGGGCGATTTCTCGATGGCCTCGTCGTAGCACACCAGCGCGGTGTTGAACTGGCGGTTGTCGGCTTCCAGCAGGGCCTTCGCGAACAGGTTCTCGCTGCTTCGGTTGGCCCGGACGCTGCGTTCCACGATTTCCCGGCTGCGCGCGGCGTTGCGCAGCGGCGCCTTCGGATCGGCTGAGAACTTGACGGCCACGGGGCTGTGGGCGATGAATTCGTCGAGCAGCGGGTCGTCGTATTTGCGGGCGATGGACGAATAGCCCGAGACGCTGTCGGCGGGCTGCACCTTGTAGAGCGGCTTGAGGCGGATGTCCACGTCGCGGTACTGGAGCAACTCGTTGTCGAAGTCCTTCTTGGCGAAGTCGGCGTCGAGGGCGAGCAGGCGGTCGTATTTGCGGGTCGTGTCGGCG
>LUZC01000064.1 GCA_001603505.1 Bacteroidales bacterium Bact_11
TTTCGTTCAGGAGTTGTTTTCCTTCGGGGGTGTAGGCGTAGGCGATACGGTCGGCGTAGTGTTCTTCGACTTTGCCGCGGACAATCTTCATCGTGGAATTCATCATGCGGTTGGCGATGGTGAACGGTTCGTCGCAGATGACGACGGCGGCCGGCAGCCAGCGCTCCGGGAAGAGCCCGAAATGCGCGCCGCCCTTGCGGTATGAATCGATCTCGGCCTGGATCTTCTGGAGCATCGCCTCCTTCCCTTCCCGGCTCTGGGGATCGACGCCCTGCTTCTTCACAAACTCCGTCAAAGCGTCTTTTTCAGGCACGATCAGCACCATCGTATAGGGGTCCTGATTATTATGAAGGACTACTTGAGATACAAATCTTGAAACCTCTGGCAGACTGTCTTCAAAACCCTCCGGAGAATACTTCTCTCCGTCGGACGAGATGAGCAGGCTCTTGAAGCGTCCCACCACGTAGAGATAGTCGGGATCCCACGGGCAGATGTAGCCCATGTCGCCCGTGTGCAACCAGCCGTCGACGATCGTGTCGGCCGTGGCTTTCGGGTTCTTCCAGTAGCCGGCCATCACGTTCTCGCCCCGGATCACGATCTCGCCCTTGGTGCCATGTGGCACCTCGTTGCCCTGCTCGTCGCAGATCTTGCAATCCATCGGCTTGACGATACGGCCCGAAGAGCCGAAGATGGCGTGGCCGGCGGAGTTCGCGCAGATGATCGGCGTGGCCTCCGTGAGGCCGTAGCCCTGGAACATCGGCATTCCCACCGCGCAGAAGAAGCGCTGGAGCTCAATGTCGAGCAGCGCGCCGCCGCCCACAAAGAACTTCATGCGGCCGCCGAAGCTCTCGCGCACGGCCTTGAAAATCAACTTGTCGAACAACTTCATCAGGGGTTTGCGCCAGAAGGTGCCGCCGGTGCCGCGGTTGTAATATTCCTTGTTGTAGGCAATCGCGTTTTTCACCGCGAAATTGAACAGCTTTTCGACTTTCGGCCCCTTGGCATGTATGCCCTGCTCGATGTTTTTCTTGAAATTGCGGGCCAGGGCCGGAACGGAGAGCATGGCGTGCGGACGTGTCTCACGGATGGCCGCGGGCACGTTCTTCAGCGTGGCGAGCGCATTCTTGCCGATGGGCACGAACGCGATGCTGCCGCCATAGAACATCATGGTGTACATGCCCGCCACATGCGCAAAACAGTGGTCGAGCGGCAGGATGATGAGCAGCACCTCGTTTTCGTCGAGCGAGATGACGCTGCTCCCTTGCTCCACGTTGGCCGTGTAGTTGCGGTGCGTAAGCAGGATGCCCTTCGGGTCGGCCGTCGTGCCCGAGGTGTAGCTGATGTTGGCATAGTCGTCGGGACCGACGCCCTTGTAGCGGGCTTCGAATTCATCGGGGTGCACCGCCAGGAACGCATCGCCCAGCTGCTGGACCTCCGACATGCGGATTTCCCCTTCCTGCAGCGCGTCGACGTTGAAGGCCGTGTCGTCGAACACGATGACCTTCTTCACGTCGGGGCATTCGCCGATGATGGCGCGAATCTTCGAAAGCTGGTTGGCCGACACCAGGATCCACTTCGTTTCGGAGTGATGGATGCGGAACAGCAGGTCGCGACCCTCTCCCAGGTTGACCGAGAGCGGCACGTCGACGGCGCCGGCGTAGAGCGCGCCGAGTTCGGAGAGGATCCACATGGCCCGGCTCTCCGAAAGCAGCGCGATCTTGTCGCCCTTTTCGAGGCCCAGCGCCATGAGTCCGGCACCGATGCGGTGCGCCTGCTCTCGGGTTTCCCGCTGCGTGATTTCCTTCCATGAACCGTCTACCTTTTCACGCAGATACACGTTGTCGGCAAACTGGTGGGTGTACTTTTCGACAAAGTCGATGATCGTAGGTCGGTTGATATCCATATAGCACAGTTTTTGTTGTCACCTTTCGTCCGTCAAATTTAGCAATAATTGCTTTACGCGCGGAAAAAATATGTATCTTTGTGAATTGGAAAAATCTTAAAAGAAATACAACTATGCCTACCATCAATCTTTCCCAGTACGGAATCAAACGCACCCGCGAAGTGCTCTACAACCCCACCTATGAAGTGCTTTACAACGAAGAGACCAAACCCGGCCTCGAAGGCTTCGACAAGGGCGTCGTCACCGAACTGGGCGCCATCAACGTGATGACCGGCGAATTCACCGGCCGCAGCCCCAAAGACAAATACATCGTCTACGACAAGACCACCAAGGAAGGTGCGCCCGGCGAAGTGTGGTGGACCACCCCCGAATACCCCAACGATAACCACAAGATGTCGGTAAAAGTGTGGAGGGAAGTGAAGAAGCTGGCCCTCAAGCAGCTGAGCGGCAAGCGCCTGTTCGTGGTCGACGGCTTCTGCGGCACCCACGCCGACACCCGCATGAAGGTCCGCTTCATCATGGAAGTGGCCTGGCAGGCCCACTTCGTGACCAATATGTTCATCCGTCCGAAGAACCAGAAGGAATTCGACCAGAAGCCCGATTTCGTGGTGTACTGCGCTTCGAAGGCCAAAGTGGAGAACTTCGAGGAACTCGGCCTCCGCAGCGACACCTGCGTGGCCTTCAACGTCACCAGCCGTGAGCAGGTGATCCTCAACACCTGGTACGGCGGCGAAATGAAGAAGGGCATGTTCTCGATGATGAACTACTACCTCCCGCTCAAGGGCATCGCCGCCATGCACTGCTCGGCCAACACCGACATGGAGGGTAAGAACACCGCCATCTTCTTCGGCCTGAGCGGCACCGGCAAGACCACCCTCAGCACCGACCCGAAACGCCTGCTCATCGGCGACGACGAGCACGGCTGGGACAACAAGGGCGTGTTCAACTTCGAGGGCGGCTGCTACGCCAAGGTCATCAAGCTTGATAAAGAAAGTGAACCGGATATCTACAACGCCATCCGCAGGGACGCCCTCCTTGAGAACGTAACGGTCGATGAGCACGGCAAGATCGACTTCAACGACAAGAGCGTGACCGAGAACACCCGCGTGTCCTACCCGATCTACCACATCGAGAAGATCGTGCGCCCCGAGAGCCACGGCCCCGCCGCCGAGCAGGTGATCTTCCTGAGCGCCGATGCCTTCGGTGTGCTGCCTCCCGTTTCGATCCTGACGCCTGAACAGACGAAATACTACTTCCTGAGCGGCTTTACCGCCAAGCTCGCCGGCACCGAGCGCGGCATCACCGAACCCACGCCCACCTTCTCCGCCTGCTTCGGCCAGGCCTTCCTGGAACTCCATCCCACGAAATATGCGGAAGAGCTCGTGAAGAAGATGAAGAAGAGCGGCGCCAAGGCCTATCTGGTGAACACCGGCTGGAACGGAACGGGCAAGCGCATCTCCATCAAGGACACCCGCGGCATCATCGACGCCATCCTCGACCACAGCATCGACAAGGCCCCGACCAAGAAGATTCCGTTCTTCGACTTCGAAGTCCCCACGCAGCTCGAAGGCGTCGATCCGAAGATCCTCGACCCGCGCGACACCTACGCCGATCCGAAGGAGTGGGAAGCCAAGGCCAAAGACCTTGCCGGCCGTTTCGTGAAGAATTTCAAGAAATACGAATACAACCAGGCGGGCAAGCGACTGGTGGCCGCCGGCCCGAAAGCCTGATGGATCCCGTCAAACAACTGTTCGAACGCTACACCGGACAACCGGTCCGCAATTGCGTAGAGCTGCCTTCCTCGGGTAGCAACCGGCGTTATTTCCGCATCACGGGCGACGACAGTACCCTGATCGCCGCCCGCGGAACGTCGATTCCCGAGAACATCGCCTTCTGGAAGATGGCTTGCCACTTCAGAGAGAAGGGGCTCAACGTGCCCGAGGTACTGGCCCACAACGACGATTTCTCCTGCTACCTGCAGGAAGACCTGGGCGATGACACGCTCTTCAGTCTGGTGGCCGAAGGCCGCGAGAAGGGGCACTACTCCCCGGCCGAAAAAGCCCTCATTACCAAGGCCGTGCGCGCCCTGCCCCGCTTCCAGTTTGAAGGGGCTCAGGGACTCGATTTCTCGGTATGCTTCCCGCAGCCTGAGTTTGACCGGCGCATGATCTCGTTCGACCAGAACTATTTCAAATACTGCTTCCTGAAAGCCACCGGACTTGAGTTCAGCGAAATCGAGCTCGACCGTGACTTCCAGGCCATGTCCGACGTGCTGATGTGCAGCATGTCCGACACGTTCCTCTACCGCGACTTCCAGGCGCGCAACGTGATGATCAAGTATGGCGAGCCCTGGTTCATCGATTTCCAGGGCGGCCGCAAGGGCCCGATCTACTACGACGTGGCTTCGTTCATCTGGCAGGCCAAGGCGGCGTATGCCGAGGACTTCAAGATGGAGCTCATCGACGCGTATCTCGACGCGCTCAAGCCCTACCAGACGATCTCGCGCAGCGAATTCCTCCACACCCTGCGGCATTTCGTGCTCTTCCGCACGCTGCAAGTGCTGGGCGCCTACGGCTTCCGGGGCTATTTTGAGAAGAAACCGCACTTCCTGCAGAGTGTGCCCTACGCCATGGAAAACCTGCGACGGCTGCTCAAGGATCCGTTCGAAGAATATCCCTACCTCACGCGGCTGCTCGACGAGCTCACGCGGATGAAGCAGTTCACCGACCTGAGCACCGAGCGTGGGCTGGAGGTGGATATCTTCAGTTTCGCCTACAAAAAAGGCATTCCCAACGATGCCAGCGGCAACGGCGGCGGCTACGTGTTCGACTGCCGGGGCCTGGAGAATCCGGGGAAATACGAGCACTACAAGCACTTCACGGGCATCGATCCCGAAGTCATCAAGTTCATGGAAGACGACGGCGGCGTGCTGGGATTCCTCGACCATGCCTACGACCTGGTCGATGCGCACGTGCAGCGCTTCATCGAGCGCAAGTTCACTCACCTGATGGTGAGTTTCGGCTGCACGGGCGGCCAGCACCGGTCGGTGTACTGCGCCGAGCACCTGGCGGAGCACCTGTCGAAGAAATTCGGCGGCATCAAGGTGCGGATCACCCACCGCGAGCTGGAGATCGAAAAAGAACTCTAGGGCATGAAAGCGCTTGTGTTCGCGGCCGGCCTCGGCACCCGGCTCAAGCCCCTCACCGACACGATGCCCAAGGCCCTGGTGCCCGTAGGCGGCAAGCCGCTGCTGCGCCACACCCTGGAGAAACTCATTGCCGCGGGCTACGACGACATTGTGATCAACGTGCATCACTTTGCCGACCAGATTCGCGACTATGTGGCTGAAAACCACAACTTCGGCGTCAAGATTGCCTTCTCCGACGAAACCGACCTGCTCCGCGAGACGGGCGGCGGCATCCGGCATGCCGAGCGCCTGCTTGACAGGCAGGAGGTCTTTCTGGTGCACAATGTGGACATTCTCTCCAACCTCAACCTGGCCTGGTTCCGGACGCAGCACCGAGCGGACGACCTGGCAACGATCCTCGTAAGCGACCGCCCTACCCAGCGCTATTTCCTATTCGACGACGACCTGCTGGTGGGATGGACCAACCTCGCCACCGGGCAGGTGCGCAGCCCCTGGCCGGGCATCGATCCGGACCAGTGCACCCGACTGGCCTTCTCGGGCATCCACCTCATCGATCCGGCCATTTTCCCGCTGATGCGTCCCTGGCCGGAAAAGTTTTCCATCGTCGACTTTTACCTCGAAGTGTGCCGCACCCATGCCGTGCGGGCCGCCGTCATGCCCGGCCTCGTGCTGCACGATGTGGGCAAATTGTCGGAGCTGGATTGTAATTTAATGATAAATCATTAACTTTGCAGATTATTGACAACTTAGAAATCTAACGATAACCATGTCGAACATCCCGTTCAGGCCGATTCTCATCGCGGTGCTTCTGGTTGCTGCATCCGCGCTGACTTCCTGCTCCTCCACGAAGGACATCCTTTATTTCCAGGACATCGACCAAAACATGCCCCAGAAGATCGAGGCGGAATACGAGCCCGTGATCATGAAAGACGACAAGCTGCAGATCATTATCTCCGGCCCCGACAAGAACGTCGTCACCCCTTACAACTTCACACTGAGCAACAACAGCACAGGCAGTTATACGACTACGCAGGCGGTGGTCCCCTATCTGGTGGACTCGCAAGGGTTCATCGATATGCCCGGCCTCGGCCGCATCCATGTGGAAGGCATGCGCCGTGTGGACCTGGTGAACCACATCACCGAACTGCTCACCAGCCAGGGCCTGGTAAAAGACCCGGTGGTGTCGGTGTCGTTCCTGAACTTCCGCATCACGGTACTGGGTGAAGTCAAGGCACCGGGCACCTACACCGTGCCGAGCGAGCGCGTCACCGTGCTCCAGGCCCTCGGCATGGCGGGCGACCTGCTCATCACCGCCGACCGTCACGACCTCATCCTGATCCGCGACGTCGACGGCAAGCAGACGCATTACTCCTTCGACCTGACGGAGAGCAGGATCCTCAATTCACCATACTTTTATCTGCACCAGAACGACGTGATCTACGTGCCGCAGAGCGCCACCCGCATCGCGCAGGGTACCACGGCCACCGGCATCTGGTCGATCGTGCTGAGCTCGCTCACCACCCTGGTGACCGTGGCCACTTTCCTCATCACCCGCTTCGTCAAATAACCCGCCATGCAGGAAAACTACAATAATAACACCCGTTTTGACCGGGAAGAAGAATCTTCCATCGACCTGAAAAGCATCCTCAACGTCGTTTGGGGCATGCGCTGGCTGATCCTCGCCTCTATCGTCGTGTGCCTCGCCGGCGCTTATTTCTACATCCGCGCCACCCGCACCCAGTACACGGCCAACGCCAAGATCATGCTGGTCAACAAGAACGTCAACAACGCCGAGATGATCTCCATCTCCGACCTCATGCTGGGCGGCGCCAACAGCCGCGTCACCAATGAGATCGAAGTGCTCAATTCCCGCGGCATGATGCAGAAGGTGGTCGAGGAACTGGGCCTGAACTACACCTACGCCAAGAAACGCCCCATCAAGACGCTGCTCTTCTACGGCAACAATCCATTTACGGTGCTGGTCGATTCCACCGAAAATTACGCCACGCCGCCGGCCGCCACGCTCTCGTTCGTCCCGATCGATTCCGTGTCGTACAAGATTTCCGAACTGCAGATGTCGGGCGGCAAATACCCGTTTGAAAACAAGACCTACCGCTTCGGGGAACCGTTCATCGTGGGCAGCCACAGTTTTGCTGTCGTACCCACCCATCTGGCCCCGTTCGACATGGGCGACACCTACATCATCAGCATGCGCCCGTCGATCACCGCAGCCAAGCCGCTGGCCAGCCGGCTCAGCGTATCGGCCCGCATCAAGGCCAACGACCGTCCTACCGAGGTCATCAGTCTGTCGTACACCGATATTTTCTCCAAGCGTGCTGAAGACATTCTCAACAGCCTGATCCGCAACTACAACGACGATGCCCGTGAATTCAACGGCCGGGCCATCAACAATACCATCGACTTCCTCAACGACCGCCTCGAACTCGTGGAAGAGGAACTGGGCGCCATCGAGTCGCAGTTCCAGACCTACCGCCGCAGCAACACCGTGGTGGACGTGGCTTCTCAGTCGCAGCTCACCCTTTCGTCGGATGCCAAGTACGAGGAGCAGCTCAACGCCATCGACGTGCAGATCGAATTGCTCAACATCGTGAAGGAATACGTCAACGCGATGGGCAACAAGCTCAACGTGATTCCGGCCAACATCGGCATCACCGACGCGGGTCTCAACAGCACCATCAACCAGTTCAACACGCTGCTGATGGAGCGCAACCGCATGGTGGCCAGCTCCAGCGAGTCGAACCCGCTGGTCATCCAGGCCGACAGCCAGCTGCAGGAACTCCTGGCCAGCATCGTGTCGTCGGTCAAGAACCTCGAAAAATCGTATGAGCTCCAGCGCGGCAACGTGAGCGCCCGCCTGCGGCAGTCGAAGGGCCGTCTGGCCTCGATCCCGACGCAGCAGCAGGAAATCTCGCGCTTCGACCGCCAGCAGCAGATCAAGGAGCCGCTCTACATCCTGCTCCAGCAGAAGAAGGAAGAGGCCCTGATCTCGCTCTACGCCATCACCGACCAGTGCAAGATTATCGACTCGGCCAACAATACCGCTGTGCCCACCTCGCCCAACAAGCGCATGATCATGCTCCTGGCCTTCCTCCTCGGCCTGATCATCCCGCCGGGCATCTTCTTCCTCCGCCAGGCCTTCAAGAGCAAGGTGGAAGGCAAGCTCGACATCACCAGCCGCACCAACCTCCCGATTCTCGCCTCGATTCCGATCTCCGAGCATCCGGGTGAATTGATGAAGGTCACGGGACGAGAGCCGTTCGAAGAGACCATCCGTATCCTGCGTTCCAACATCCGCTACCTCGGCCACAAGGTGTACCAGGTGACCTCGAGCGTACCGGGCGAAGGCAAGTCGTACATCTCCTCGAACCTGGCCATCTCGCTCGCCCACACGGGACTCAAGGTGCTGCTCGTCGGTATCGACTTCCGCAAACCGCAGTTGGCCAAGATCTTCGGCGTGCACCAGCACCACAACGAGGGCCTCGTGCCCTTCCTGGCCGGTCGCAACGACAACCTCATGGGCTCGATTATCCACGGCTGCAACGGCATCGCCACGCTCGACATGCTGCCCGCCGGCGTCATCCCGCCGAACCCTTCGGAACTCATCGAATCGCAGAAGATGGCGGAAGTGATGGATACCATCAAGGGCCTCGACTACGACTACATCCTCTTCGACAGTTCGCCGTACCTGCCGGTGGCCGACGCCACGACCATGAACCGCTACGTCGACGCCAACATCTTCATGCTGCGCGCCGGTGTGTGCGACCTCAAGTTCCTCAACGAACTCGACGAAACGGCCAAGGACGGACGGCTCAAGAACGTGTATATCGTGCTCAACGGCGTGGACATCAAGTCGCGTTCCTACGGCTACTACTACGGCTATGGCTATGGCCACTACGGTTACGGGCACAAGCGCTACGGGTATGGCTATGGATATGGATACGGGTATGGGTACGGCTATGGCGACAAGAAAAAGGTCGGAAAGACGGAGTCGGACGACCAGTCCGATGCCGAAACCAAATAAGCCATGCTCTTCTTCAGAAGAAAAGAGAACTACTCGTTCGTGGACATCGGCCTGACGGTCGATGTCCATTCGCATATCCTGCCCGGCGTCGACGACGGCTCGCCCGACGCCGCACACTCGCAGGCCATCCTCGCCGAACTCCACCGGCTCGGCGTGCGCAAGTCGGTATTCACGCCCCATGTGTCGCGCGCCATGTTCCCCAATCAGGCGCCGGACCTGCGCGAGCGCTTCGCCGCATTCACCTCGTCGCTGCCCGATGAACTGCAGGACATGCAGTTCCACCTGGCTTCGGAATACATGGTCGACGAGTTCTTCGGCGGTATCGACGACCGCCTCTACTGGCCCGACGGGCGCATCCTCATCGAAATGTCGTACTACCAGCGCAGCCCGGAAATCCGCGAGACGATCTTCAACCTGCTGATGGACGGCCGGCAGCCCGTGCTCGCCCACCCCGAACGCTACGTGTTCTACCAGGAAAAGTTCGAGCGGAAGAAGGGCGTACCCGCCCTCGAACGCCTCTACGACATGGGGTGCGAGCTGCAGCTCAACGTGATGTCGCTCACGGGCGCCTATGGCGAACGGTCGCTCGACATCATCCACTGGCTGCTCGACCACAACATGTACCGGTTCATCGGCACTGACGTACACTCCCGGAGCCAGATCGACCGGTTCACCGGATTCAAGGTCAACGCCGCACAAATGGAAAAAGTGCGGCAGCTGGCCCGCAACAACGAAACCTTGTTCTGATATGCTCAACATCTCCTATTGCTCCGACAAATACCAGTATACCATGGGCAAGTCTTTCTACGACAACGGTATGAAAGACAAAGTGGCCGTGTTCAACCTCTTTTTCCGCAAGGCGCCTGACAACAACAACTGGGCGGTGGTCAGCGGCATCCGCGAGGCGGTGCAGATGATCGCGGGCCTGGGTAGCGAAGACATCACTTTCTTCGAAAAGTTCCTGCCCGGCGAAGACTACCGGGAATTCCGAGAGTACCTTGCGCACATGAAGTTTACCGGACAGGTGTATGCCATGAAGGAAGGTGAGATTGCCTTCCCGAAGCAGCCCATCCTCACGGTAGTCGGCCCGATTATCGAGGCGCAGGTGCTCGAGACGCCCCTGCTCTGCATCATGAACCACCAGATGGCCATCGCCACCAAAGCGTCGCGCGTCACGCGGGCCGCGTCGCACCCGGTGAGCGAGTTCGGTTCGCGCCGGGCCCACGGCCCCTGGGCGGCGGAGTATGGCGCCAAGGCG
>LUZC01000065.1 GCA_001603505.1 Bacteroidales bacterium Bact_11
CGTGAGGGCCGTCATGTTGCGCAGATGGATGAGGCTCAGCGGCGTCTCGCGCGGGACGAGGATCAGCAGCTTGCGTTCCTTGAGCTGCACGTCGGCCATCCGGGCCACGGCGTCGTCGGCAGTGCCGGCGGCGATGCGCCCGAGCGTACCCATGGAGCAGGGGAGGACCACCATCACGTCGGCGGCCGCGCTGCCCGAGCAGAACGGGGCGTTGAAACTGTGGTTGTCGAGCCCCTGCGGGGGTTCGCTGCCCAGTTCGTGCCGCCACACTTCGCGGGCCGTGTCGGTCAGGACCACGTGCAGAGCCACGCCCTCCAGCGCGGAAACCCGCTCCAGAAAGCGCTGCGCATAGCAGGCCCCGCTGGCCCCCGTGACGGCCAGGACGACGTTTTTACAGGTACTCATCGAGCAGGATCTGCTTCAGTTTCTCCATGCCGACCGTGGCCGGCTCCTGAATCTGCTGGAAATTATTGTAGTCGAGCCGGATGGGCTTCGGGTCGATGAGGAAGATGGGCGTTCCCGGCTGAACATACCGGAACAGGCCGGCGGCCGGATAGACGTTGAGCGACGTGCCGATGATCAGCAGGATGTCGGCCTCCGATACCTCTCGGGCAGCCGGCGTCATCATCGGGACGGCCTCGCCGAACCACACGATGTGGGGGCGGAGCTGTACGCCGCGGCTGTCGCAGTCGCCCAGGTTGATGTCGCGGTAGCCGATGTCTTTGATGCCGCGGTCTTCCTGGTCTTCCGGACGCACTTTCGTGAGTTCGCCGTGGAGATGGATGACTTTCCTGGAACCGGCCCGCTCGTGGAGATTGTCCACGTTCTGCGTTACCACCGTCACGTCGAAAAACCGCTCCAGTTCCGCAATGATTTCGTGGGCGCGGTTGGGCTTTGCCTGCTCGAGCTGGCGGCGGCGTTCGTTGTAGAAACGCAGCACCAGGCCGCGGTTGCGGTACCAGCCCTCGATGTCGGCCACGTCGGCCACATTGTAGTTTTCCCAAAGGCCGTCGCTGTCGCGGAAGGTCTTGATTCCGCTTTCCGCGCTGACGCCTGCACCGGAGAGTACGACTAACTTCTTCATTTATACAAAGTAATAGTTTCTGAGCCAATATTCAAACAGCGGATCGACGATGCGGTCGTTGTCGTCGGCATCGACCGTGAGCACTTCCTTCTTCTGGAGCGCCTCGCGGCTGCGGGCCACGCCCGCCGACGAATTGAGCCGGTAACGGTCGATTGCCTCGGCACTGGAGCACTTGCGGACGCCGTCGACCACCGCGTGCAGCAGATTCACCTGATTGGCCGTCAGGTCGAGCAGTTCCTGCTTGAAACGCGGCTCGTGGATGGAAAGCAGCATATCGCGTGCCTGATTCACAATCTTGCGGTTTACATAGCCGGCAGGCTGTGCGTAGCAGAAGGCGCAGAGTTGCTTCACATACCACATGTTGCCGGATGCGATGTCGCAGATTTCCAGGGCTTCTTCCATTTCAATCACGCGTCCTGCGTTGAGGAAGGTGCTGCGGATGTATTCGCACACCATCTTTTTGTCGAGCGGATCGAATTCCAGTATCCGCGACATGCCGTAGAAGCACTTGCGCTCTGCAAAGATGCTTTTCATGGCATTGATGCACGAACCGGTGAAAAGGAAGCGCACGTTGCGCTGGTGGCTCCACATCCGGTCAAGTACGTCGAGGCTGAAGGTATCGTCTTCCAGCGACAGCAGATTCTGGAATTCCTTGAAATAGATGACCATCTGCTTGCCCGACTCGTTGGCTATGATGCCGGGAAGGTCGAAGATCTTCGTGCCGGTAATCTCGTCGATGCAGATTTCAAAGGGCAGGAGTGCGTCGTGGTTCACTTCCAGGGCACATTCCCGCATCCGGTTTCGCCATAGCTCGACGAAGGCGTCGAACGAACGGATGTTGAAAAGATCGACGACACACAGGATGAGGTTGGCGCCACGGGCACGAACCTGCTCGACGGCCTCCATGATGACCGTCTCCTTGCCGCTTCGCGGCCCGCCAATGACGGCCAGACTCTTTCCTCCGGGTTCGAGCGCCGATGCGATAGCGGCGATTTCACGGCTGCGGCCCAAGATGCTGCTGCCGGCGGCAATCTTCTCGAAAGCGAAGGGAAGGTCCATCTCTTCTTCAAAAAAACCGGCTACTGGAGCCGGTTCTTGCTATAATTCTTCAAAATTGACGTTTGAGAAAGGGGTCTCGGAATGCGATTCCGGGGTGGTGTCGGGTCCGGCTGGGCAACGCTCGCGGATGAAATTGACCACTTCCTGGAGTCCGTCGGCAAATTTGTCGAAATCCTCCTTGTAGAGGAAAATCTTGTGCTTGTCGTACACGTAGCGGCCATCGCGTTCCACCCGTCGCTTGCTCTCAGTGATCGTCAGATAATAATCATTGCCTTTTGTGGCTTTCACATCGAAAAAATAGGTTCGCTTCCCCGCCCGCACAGGCTTCGAATACACATCATCGCCATTCTTGTCCTGGTAGCCTGCATTGTCGTAATCTTCGTAATACATCGCGTATCTTTTTTTAACGTTTTTCGATAATCTCCTACAAAGATAGTTTTTTTTTGGACGAAACCACTTATCTTTGTGAAAAAATCAGAAAACTTTGAAATGCTCTCACGCAGATTGATCCGTATCAAGGCCTTCAAGACCCTCTTTGCCTTTGAAGGATCGGAGGCCGACAATGTCAATGCAGCGCAAAAGTCCCTCGTCGAATCGTGCGACAAGGTCAAGGATCTGTACTATTTCCTGCTCAATATCTCAGGTTCCCTCATCCAGGTAGCGGAAGACAAGATCTCCGCCGGCATGAGGAAATTCCATCCCACGGAAGCCGAAGCCAATCCGAACCTCAAATTCGTGCATAATCGTTTTGCCAGCCTGCTCTCCGACGATCCTGAATTCGGTCGCTACTGCCAGAAGCGCGGCCTGACCTGGGGTGAATGGGAACCGTTTGTCCGGCACGTGTACAATTCCATCGTTACGAAAGACTATTATCTTGACTATATGAATTCCGGGCAGGATTCCTTCGAGGAGGACTGCCGGCTTTTCTCCTGTATCTTCCAGGACGAGTTTGAGGACAATGAGGAATTGGAGTCGATTCTCGAAGACATTTCCCTGCTTTGGATCGACGACGTGGCCTACGCGCTCAATGCCATCATTGCAGGTATCGAGGAGACGATCCGCAAGAAGCACGTGGTGCACCCTTCCACTTTCCTGAAGGAAGATGACAAGGAATTCGCGCTGCGCCTGCTGGCCGAATCGATTGCCCGTTACGACGAGTATTTCGCGCTGGTTTCGGCCCATCTCGACAACTGGAATTCCGACAGGCTCGTAGCAACCGACGCCACGCTCATCGTGATGGGCATCACCGAGGCGGTGGTGTTTCCCACGATTCCCGTGAAAGTGACGATCAACGAGTATGTGGAGATCGCCAAATACTACAGTACGCCCAACAGCCGTATCTTCGTGAACGGCATCCTCGACCGCATCATTCAGGAGAAGATCGCGGAAGGCGAGGTGGTCAAGCAGGGGCGTGGTTTGCTTGAATAACTTAAAAACCAATTAATATGATTCTTTCTATGACTACTTTCCTTCAGGCCGCCGGTGCACAGCAAGGCGGTGGCGGCGGATTGGGGATGCTGCTGATGCTGGCCCTTATTTTCGTTGTGATGTGGCTTTTTATGATCCGTCCCCAACAGAAACGCCAGAAGGAACTTAACCAGTTCCGCGACAGCCTCAAGAAGGGCGACAAGGTCGTGACGGCCGGCGGTATCTACGGTACTGTCGTCGAAATCAACGACAACAAGGTGATGCTTGAAATCGACAAGGACGTGAAGATCAAGGTCGACAAGGCATCGCTCGTGAAAGACTTCAGCGACGCGCAGCAGTCGTAAGGATGAAGAATCTGCGGCTGCTGATTGCATCGCTGCTGATCGCCTGCTTCGTGTGGGTGATGCATACCTTCTCGCTCGACTACTCCGCAACGGTGCCCTGCTCGGTGCGGGTACACACTCATCTGGAAGGCTATGCGGAGGAGGCGGTCGCCCATGAGACGATGCTGCTCCGGGGCAAGGCGTCGGGCTTCTACCTGCTCAACACGCGCGGGACGGGCCGCAAGACCCTCCCGGTGGAGATCGAGGTGGATGCTCGGCATTTTGTGCCTGTGGAAGGGGAGGAGGATACATTTTACCTGCCCGTTTCGGAGATCCGCGAACGCCTCAATGAGCAGCTCGGCGACCGGTTCGACATCGAATCGATCGAGACCAGCCGCCTTACCTTCTCTTTCACGCGCCAGTCGTTCATCAAGGTCCCCGTCGTGGCTTCGCTCGACTTGCACTTCCGCCCGCAGTACATGCAGGTGGGACAGGTGCGGCTCAAGCCCGATTCAGTGCTGGTTTATGGCGCCTTGAAGGAACTGCAGCGCATCTCGGAAGTACGCACGCGCAGCATTGCCGCCCATTCCGTGGACAAGAACCTCCGGGGCTATGTGGATTTGGAACCTATTCAGGGATTACGTTTCGACACGGGGCGCATCGAGTACGACGTGGAGGTGGATCGCTACGTGGAAACCACGCTGACGCTGCCCGTGACGGCCGTGCATGTGCCGACCGGCCGTACGCTGATGATCCTGCCTTCGCAGGCCGAGTGCACGTTCCGTGCTTCGTTCCGGCCGCGTGGCGGCCGCATTACGGCCGATGATCTTACGCTGGAGGTGGATTACCTCGACTATGCCGGCGCCGGAAGCACACGCATGATTCCGCAGTTGGTTACGGAACGTGAGATTTACTCGTGGCACATCCGTCCCGCTCTGGTGGAGTGTTTCCTGGTAGAAGAGCAATGAAACGGCGCACGATTCTTTGTACGGGTGGTATCGGCAGCGGCAAGAGCGTCGTTGTGCGGGTGTTCCGGGAATTGGGCATCCCCTCGTACGATTGCGACCTGGCGGCCAAAGATCTCTATGACCGCGATCCCGTGTTGCTGGCCGATGTGGTCCGGCTCGTGGGTAGCAGGGTGCTCGATTCGGAAGGACGTCTCGACCGCAGCGCGCTTGCCGGGCGGATTTTTTCCGATCCTCAGTTGCTGAGGGAACTCGAGGCCTTGGTGCATCCGGCGGTGTTGCGGGATTTCGCCCGCTGGCGTGCTTCCCGTCCGGAGCCGCTGGTGGTACTGGAATCGGCCATCCTGCTGGAAAAGCCCGTGCCCGGCGGCGTGTACGATTATGTGCTGGCCGTCACGGCTCCCGAGGAAGTCCGCGTGGCACGCGTCATGGCGCGCGACGGGGTGACCGAAGCAGAGGTGCGGCGGCGCATGTCGCTCCAGTGGAGCGATGCGCAGCGGGCTGAACGCGCCGATTTTGTTTTGGAAAACAACGACCGGCCGGCGATCCTGCCGGCCATCATGCATATCATCGAAAAGCTACAAGAAGATGGAAAAGACTGATTTGACGAAAGTCCTCTCCGTTTCTGGAGAACACGGTTTGTTTACATACGTGGCCCAGGGCCGCAACGGCATCATTGCCGAATCGATGCGCACCAAGCAGCGCCAGCTGCTGGGCGCCAGCGCCAAGGTGAGCGCACTGTCGGATATCTCGATCTACACGACCGAAACGGAAATGTCGCTGAAGGAAGTGCTTGAGGCCATGGCCGCAAAGCTCTCGCAAGGTGCCGCGCCGAGCCCCAAGGCCGATCCGAAGACCATCAAGGCATTCTTCGACGAAGTGGTTCCCGACTACGATGAAGACCGCTTCTATGTGTCGCACATGAAGAAGATCCTCGGCTGGTACGAGGACCTGCGCCAGTTCGCTTCGCTCGAGTTCGTCGAGGAAGAGAAGGGAGAGGAAGAAGCCAAGGAAGAGGAGAAGGCCGAGTGAAGCGGATCCGGCTCGTGACGATGGGCTGCTCCAAGAACCGGGTGGATTCGGAGCACCTGATGCGTGTCCTGCAGGAGCGGGGCTACGAACTCGTGCCCGAAACCACGGCGCTGGAGTCAGGCCGCGTTGACGAGGTGATCATCAATACCTGCGGGTTTATCCAGGATGCCAAGGAAGAATCCATCCAGGCGATTCTGGAGGCCGTGGAAGCCAAGAAACAGGGCCTGGTCCAGAAGGTGTCGGTGTTCGGCTGCCTGTCGCAGCGCTATCGCGCCGAACTGCCCGCCGAGATTCCCGAGGTGGACGAGTGGCGCGGCGTGCTGACCTTCGACACGCTGGGTCGCGTGCTCACCACGCCGTCGCACTATGCTTACCTCAAGATTTCCGAGGGGTGCGACCGATCCTGTTCCTATTGCGCCATTCCACTGATTCGCGGGCCGCATGTCAGCGTACCGATGGATCATTTGGTGGAAGAGGCGCGCCTGCTGGCGGCTCAGGGTGTCCGTGAACTCATCGTCATCGCGCAGGATACGACCTACTACGGTCTGGATTTATACGGGAAGCGCTGTCTGGCCGAGCTGTTGGAGCGGCTTTCTGCCATCGACGGCATCGAATGGATCCGGATTCACTACAGTTATCCCGCCGGTTTTCCGGAGGATGTGCTCGACGTGATGGCCTCCAATCCGAAGATATGCCCCTATATCGACATTCCGCTGCAGCACAGCGCCGACCGCGTGCTGGCGATGATGCGGCGCGGGGTGGACGGGCGGCAGACACGGGCGTTGGTGGAAAAGATGCGGCGCAGGGTGCCGGGCGTAGTGCTTCGCACGACGCTCATCGTGGGTCATCCCGGCGAAGGGGAAGCGGAGTTCCGCGACCTGCTCGACTTCGTGCGCGAGTGCCGTTTCGAGCGGCTGGGCGCGTTCACCTATTCGGAAGAGGAAGGGACCTACGATGCACTGCATTATCCCGACGAAGTGCCGCAGGAAGTAAAGCAGGAGCGGTACGACCGGCTTATGGAGCTTCAGAGCGGCATTTCGCTGGCATACAATCAGTCCCGCATCGGTTCCCGTGTCCGTGTGCTGGTCGACAGTGTCGATTCGTCATCCCCTGAGGATCCCGTCCTCGTTGCCCGCTCGCAGACTGAATCCCCCGAGGTTGATGGTGAAATCCTTATCGGTGGCACCGTCATGCCCGGTTCCGACCGGGCATCCGATCTCGTCGGCCGGTTCGTCGACGTGACCATTACCGGGGCCAATGAATATGATTTGATAGCAGAGAAAGACGATTAATACTATGGAACTTTTGAAAGGAAAGGTCGCGCTGATTACGGGCGCGGCGAGAGGAATCGGCAAGCAGATTGCTCTCAAATTCGCGGAAGAAGGCGCCGACATCGCCTTCACCGACCTGGTCATCGACGAAGTCGGCGAGCAGACCAAGTCCGAACTGGAAGCTCTCGGCGTGAAAGTGCTCGCCCTGGCTTCCAACGCGGCGGACTTCGAACAGTCGCACAATGCCGTGATGCAAGTCGTTGAACATTTCGGCCGCATCGATATTCTGGTCAACAACGCGGGCATCACCAAAGACGGTCTGATGCTCCGCATGAGCGAACTCCAGTGGGATGCCGTGCTGACGGTCAACCTCAAGAGCGCATTCAACTTCATCCACGCCGTCTCTCCCGTGATGCTGCGGCAGCGGGGCGGCTCGATCATCAACATCAGCTCCATTGTGGGCGTCCACGGCAATGCCGGCCAGTGCAACTATTCCGCTTCGAAGGCGGGCATGATCGGCCTGGCCAAGTCCATTGCAGCCGAACTCGGCCCGAAGGGCGTGCGTGCCAACGTGGTTGCGCCGGGCTTCATCCTCACCGACATGACGCAGCAGATGGCTCCCGACGTGCTGAAACAGTGGGAGTCGCGCATCCCGATGCGTCGCGGCGGAACGCCGGCCGAGGTGGCCAAGGTGTGCACCTTCCTGGCCTCCGACCTGGCCTCGTATGTCTCCGGCCAGGTCATCCTGGTCGACGGCGGAATGGGAATGTAGGGAATTTTTCGTATCTTTATAGCAGAATGTACTAATACCATAAACATTTGCCTATGAAAAAGTATTTTGCTGAATGTATCGGAACGTTTGTCCTGACGTTCCTGGGATGCGGAACCGCGATGTGGCTCGGCTGTGGCGACACGGCAGGCGTCGTCGGAACGGCTATCGCATTCGGTCTCTCTGTCGTAGCTATGGCCTATACCATCGGCGGTATCTCCGGATGCCACATCAACCCGGCCATTACCTTCGGTGTGGCGCTCTCCGGCCGCATGAGCTGGAAAGACGCCATCGGCTACTGGATCGGCCAGATTATCGGCGGTATCATTGCCGGTGCCGTGCTGGTGCTGATCGTGAAAGTTACGGGTGCTCCCGGCGCCATGGGCAATCCTGCCGGCCTGGGCACCAACGGTGTCGCGAATGCCGGTGGCGTGGGCGGTGCGCTCCTCGTGGAGTTCATTGCCACGTTCCTCTTCGTGCTGGTGGTGCTCGGCACGACCGACGAAAAGAAGGGCGCGGGCAACCTCGCCGGTCTGGCCATCGGTCTGACGCTAATCCTCATCCACCTGGTGTGCATCAACCTCACCGGCACTTCGGTGAACCCGGCCCGTTCCATCGGCCCGGCGCTCTTCGCCGGCGGTGCTGCCTTGAAGGATGTATGGGTATTCATTCTCGCCCCGATGGTGGGTGGTGCTTGTGCCGCTTGCGTTTGGAAACCGCTTGCGAAGTAGTATTCGCTGAGGTGACAAGAAAAATCCCCTTTCGGATGTTCCGGAAGGGGATTCTTTTATCGTGGCTGATAGCACTGGTCGCGGAGCCATGGGGTGAAGCCAGCCTCTTCAATGGCGCTGCGGAGCGTGGTCGCCATGCCCGGTCCCGACCGGGCATCCCCGTCTTCCAGATGGTGCGCGCCAGCGGCTGACACCACGTTTTCTTCGATCATGATCGATCCCATATCGTCGGCGCCCGCCTGAAGGGCGCGGACGCCCGTTTCCAGGCCGACGGTGAGCCAGGAGGCCTGGATGTGGTCGACATTGTCGAGCACGAGCCGGGCGATGGCCACGGTACGCAGGTATTCTTCATCGGGACTCCAGCGGCGGGGTTCGCCAGGAAGTTCGATGCCATCCGGCAGTTTTCCTTCCCGTGCCAGGCGCTCCAGTTCTGTTCCGGCAAGCTGCATCGGCCAGCAGATGAAGGCCCGGAAGCCGGGCGTGCCGGCCGGCCGCTCGTCCTGCAGTTCACGCAGGCGGAACAGGTGGCCGATGCGTTCTTCCAGCGTTTCGATATGGCCGTAGACCATCGTGGCGGTGGTACTCAGGCCGAGGCGGTGCGCCTCGCACATCACGTCGAGCCACTGCTGGGCCGTGGGTTTGGCCGGCGACAGATAGCGGCGTACGCGGTCGGAGAGGATCTCCGCGCCGGCGCCGGGCAGCGTGTCTAGTCCGGCGGCTTGCAACCGCACGAGCACATCCCGGTACGACAACTTGCTGATGCGGGCGATATGGGCGATTTCCGGCGGGCCGAGCGCATTCAGCTTCAGCGACGGCTCGGCTTCCTTCAGCCGGCGGAACAGCGTTTCATACCATTCGATACCGTACTTGGGATGCAGGCCGCCCTGCAGCAGCAACTGGTCGCCGCCGAGTGCCTTTAGCCCGGCAATCTTCGGAAGATAGTCTTCGAACGAAAGGGTATAGGCTTTTTCGAGCTCGTCGGGCCGGCAATGGAAGTTGCAGAACTTGCAGCCGGAGAGACAGACGTTGGTGTAGTTGACGTTGCGGTCGATCTGATAGCTCACGCGGCGCTCCGGTACATGCCGGTACCGCTCCGCCTGCGCCCGCTCGCAGAGCTCCTTCAACGGCGCCTCGCGATACCGCGTCAACGCTTCTTCTTTTGTCAGCCTGTTCATGTCGTTTTGGCGCAATGAAGTTCTGTAGCGAGGACGCGACGATTTGTGAGCGGCAGGAAAGAGACGTTCAAGCGGAAGTCCCGTCTCGTGACGGCGCAGGTTCTGCGACTGTTAGACGCCGCAGAGCGGCGGCTAAAAAGGAGCTGTTCGCCGTCAAGGGACTGAAGCGAAGGACGTCCCTGACGCGAACCATGAGGAGAGGCCTCGCTATAGAACTGAAATGAAGCCAAAAAAATTAAAGCTTGAAGGAATCTTTCAGACTGGTGGTCTTGTTCATGATCAGGTGGTCGGGCGTGGAGTCGGGATCCTTCTTGAAGTAGCCCACACGCTCGAACTGCACCGCCAGCCCGCTCTCATCCTCGAACAGAGCCGGTTCCGCCCAGCCGGGTTTCACCACCAGACTCTCCGGATTCAGGAAATCCTTGTAATCCTTGTCGCAAGGTACCTGTGACATATCCTCCAGCGTGAACAGCCGGTCGTAGATGCGGCACTCGATCTCCTTGGCGAACGCCGTGCTCACCCAGTGGATCGTGCCCTTCACCGAACGCCACTGGCCCGAAGCCGGATGCGTCGTCGGATCGTAGGTGCACTTGAGTTCGACAACCTTGCCGTCGGCATCCTTGATGACTTCCTCGCACTTGATGATGTAGGTGTATTTCAACCGCACTTCGCCGTCCGGACGCAGGCGGAAATACTTCTTCGGAGCGTCTTCCATGAAGTCCGCGCGGTCGATCAGCAGCTCGCCGGTGAACGGTACGCGACGCTTCGGCCCGTCGGGTGCGGCGGGATTGAGCGGCGCTTCGAACCACTCCACGCGGCCCGGCTCCCAGTTGGTAAGCGTCACCTTGATCGGATCGTCGGAGACAACCATGTAGCGGTTGCTGCGCTCGTTGAGGTCCTGGCGCACGCAGTATTCCAGCAGCCCGATGTCCATCAGCTGGTCGCGTTTCGACACGCCGATCTTATCGCAGAACATCTTCAGCGCCTCGGGCGTATATCCGCGACGGCGGACGCCGCAGAGGGTCGGCATGCGGGGATCGTCCCAGCCCGACACGATGCCCTTCTCCACCAGTTCCAGCAGCTTGCGCTTGCTCATCAGCGTGTAGGTGAGGTTGAGGCGGGCAAACTCGTACTGATGCGACGGGTAGATGCCCAGCGTCTCGATGAACCAGTCGTAGAGCGGACGGTGGATGTCGAACTCCAGCGTGCAGATGGAGTGCGTGATATGCTCGATGGAATCGCACTGGCCGTGCGTATAGTCGTACATCGGGTAGATGCACCACTTGTCGCCGGTGCGGTGATGGTGCGCGTGTTTGATGCGGTAGAGGATCGGGTCGCGGAACATCATGTTGGGATGCGCCATATCGATCTTCGCGCGGAGCACCTTGGCCCCGTCGGGATACTTGCCCGCCTTCATCTCACGGAACAGGCGGAGGTTCTCCTCCACGGAGCGGTTGCGCCAGGGCGAGTCGGTGCCGGGCGTCTCCACGGTGCCGCGGTTGGCCCGCATCTCTTCGAGGGTCTGGTCGTCCACATAGGCCAGGCCGCGCTCGATGAGCTGTTCGGCCCATTCATACAGCTGGTCGAAATAGTCGGAAGCATAGCGTTCCTCCGCCCACTGGAATCCGAGCCACTTGATGTCCTCCTTGATGGCGTCGACATACTCCACGTCTTCCTTGGTGGGGTTGGTGTCGTCGTAGCGGAGGTTGGTCTTGCCGCCATACTTGATGGCAAGCCCGAAGTTGATGCACAGGCTCTTGGCGTGACCGAGGTGAAGGTATCCGTTGGGCTCCGG
>LUZC01000066.1 GCA_001603505.1 Bacteroidales bacterium Bact_11
TCGCTGTAGGGCACCGTGGGAATCATCCATCGTCCGAAGCCCAGGACCAGCGCCTTGAGCCACCAGAAACGACGCGTATTCATATAATGCGCCAGGGTGCGCAAGGGCATCGCGCCCCGCATCACTTCCATAGGCGCCTTGCTCACGAAGCCCGCCGACAGCACGATGGCGTGTACGCCGAGCCGTTCCAGTTCACGGGCCACTTCCAGGCATTCTGGCTCCTGCATGCCACGGCGGAAGCCGTCCCACATATTCATCTTCACGAGGACGCCCATATCGTCGCCGGCGGCTTCCATCACCCGGGTTATCACCCTGCGCATCAGACGCATCCGGTTGTCGAGCGAGCCGCCGTACTCGTCGCGGCGGTGGTTGGTGTAGGGCGACAGGAACTGGCTGATGAGATAGCCGTGCCCTGCATGGATCTCCACGCAGTCGAAGCCCGCCTCACGGGCGAGATTCACGGAATGGCCGAAATCTTCCACCAGCGCGTCGATCTCGGACACTTTCAGGCCGCGCACGAAGGTCGGCGAATAGAGGTTGAAGCCGCTCGAGGCGCCCACGGGCATGCATCCGCAAGTGGCGCGGTGTGTCATGTTGCCGCAATGCCCCAGCTGGATGGAACACTTGGCCCCGGCGTCGTGGACGGCATCGGTAATACGCCTGAGACCTGGTACGATCTCCTCCCGCATCCAGAGCTGTCCGTCGAACGACAGGCCACTCCGGTTCACCGAGGCATAGGCCAGCGTGGTCATCCCCACCCCGCCTTTTGCCACGGCCACATGATAGTCGAACAGGTCCTGCGAAGGACTGTTGCCGTATGCCATGTTCTCGAACGCAGCCGAACGGATCACGCGGTTGCGCAGGGTGACCGGGCCGATTGTAACCGGCGTAAAGATGGGAGAATCAATGCCGTGGCCGTCCATATCAGAAGATGAAAGGAATCATTCGTTTCACTTTGTTCGGATCGAATTCACCGGGAAATTCCTGCTCATACAGGTCGTGGATGCGGGCGGCACGGGGTGCGAGATTGGCGAAGGTCCACAGTGCGAACACGGCCCCGGCCCACGACCACGTCAGCACGGCAAACCCCGTCCATTCCAGGAATTCTCCGAAATAATTGGCACTTGTCACATAGCGGAACATACCGCCCTTCGGGAGGTAGTGCGCCGTGTCACCGGGCTTGCGCAGATTTCGGATAATATGGTCCGACTGGATGTTGATGTACATCCCGGCAAAGAAAACGAGTGTCCCGGCGATGAACGGGACGCTGGTCAGCCAGTTGGCCGGATAGTAATCTGCCGGCGACACAAAGAAGATCCAGCCGCCCTGCATAAGGGCGTTAAGCGTATTGAAGACCGCTCCCATCAGCACAATCGACAACGGCATCCGGCTGTGACCCCGCAACTGTCGTGGGAATATGAACGAACGATGGAAATAATGCAGTTCGAAAAGAAGCAGGAACACCAGCCTCACCCCGTCGTCGCGTCGGTCGGAGAGCCACCAGAGTGCCAGCATCGCAATGAATACCGGCACCTCCATCAGGAACCATCCCCAGTGATTGTCGATCGAAGTGCCCCAATTCGGCTGATAGAACTTGCCATAGCCTGCGTTCACGAAGAACAGAGAAATGAATACAACCACGGCGATGGCCGCCATGACGATCAGAAAGACATTAAAAGCGGATGGACTCATCATAAGCGGATGATCAAGCACGCTACGCTCTGTGATTCCGTCGGGATTCGAACCCGAGACCCACAGCTTAGAAGGCTGTTGCTCTATCCAGCTGAGCTACGGAACCATGCCCTCATTAGAGGGCGCAAAGGTATCTCTTTTTTGGTAAATACAAAAGGATTCTAATATTTGTCTTCGATTTCGTCTTCCTTATCCTCGATATAATCGCGGAAACGGTCGGCGAGATTCTTGGGTACGGAAGGATCCGCCTTCACCTGCTTGCAGATGGAGTAGAGCTGGTCTTCGATGCCTTTGGCTTTCTTCTTGTCCTTGTTGCGCAGCGCACGGTCATATTGCGAGAGGAGTCCGTACACGCCGTACTTTTCAAAAAGGGAATTGAGCGTAAGCGGCTCGTTCTTCTGTTTTTCTGCCTTGATTTCCGCATCTGTCTGAAGCAGCGCCACGTTCATTGCCAGCGACTTCGTACGCTCGAGCATGTCGGCGGCCTCCTTGTAGGAGAAATACTTCCGGGAATCTTCCGAAGCGGAGAAAATGATGTTCTTCTCTACGTCTTTATCGGCGTTGTATTTCGGAATCAGGTTGATGAGGTCTTCGGCAGAAAGCATGAATCCGTCGCGGACCTTCATGCCGGAGGCGTCGAGCAGGTTTACGTCGATGGCCATTTCACCAAGGGGCTTGTCGGAAATCTTCAGCAGCGGAACACTGGCCCGGATCATCCAGTCGCTCGTGTTGTCGGGGTTCTGGACCATCACCAGCTTGACGTCGCTGCCCAGGCGGAAAACCTGGAAACCGTTGCCGGTGAGTTCCACGTCGGTCTTGGGGATCAGTTTTTCCACGGGTTTCTTGCTCATGAACGAGCATCCGGAAACCAGTGTAAAGGTCGTGAGGATAAGCAGGAATTTCTTCATATCGATAATGTTTTTTTAATTATTCAATGCCATTGAACGCGTATGCGGCGTAATTGTAACCGCGATCCTGGTAAATCGGGAGCAGGGCTTTCTCAACGCGTCCTACAAATGCGTCGTAGTCGGTGCGGTTGTCAGGCCCCCAGGCCACTTCGGAGAGTGCGGCCAGACGCGGGAGCAGCATGTGTTCGACATGGTCGAACGAGGCGATGTATTCTGTCCATACATTGCCTTGAACGCCTTTGATATGGGCTTTTTCTTCCTCGTTAAGTTGATCATAAGGATCGAAGGCATAGCACTTGGCAAGCGGTAGATAGCCGCCGATAGCCAGCGGTTCGCCGTTGCCGACCGGATCTTTCGTCTGGTAGTGGTCGAGGTAGCAGTTGCTGTTGGGCGTCATGATCACGTCGTTGCCCATCTTGGCCGCGGCAATGCCACCCTTGACGCCTCTCCACGACATGACCGTTGCGCTTTGCGACACGCCACCGTCGAGGATTTCGTCCCAGCCGATGATTTTCCGGCCTTTTCCGGCCAGATACTGTTCCACGGTCGTGATCAGGTAGCTCTGGAGCTCCGCTTCCCGGGTGAAACCTTTCTCTTTCATCAAGGCCTGGCATTTCGGGCACTTCTCCCATTCAGTGCGGGGAGCCTCGTCACCTCCGATGTGGATGTATTCTGAGGGGAAAATGTCGCAGATTTCATCGAGTACCTTCTCCAGGAAGGTGACCGTTTCGGGATTACCGGCACAAAGGACCTCGGGGAACACGCCCCAGGTGGTCTGGACCTTGTAGGGATAGTCGGCACCCCGGCAGCCCAGTTCCGGGTAACTGGCCAGAGCGGCAGATGCGTGGCCAGGCATCTCTATTTCAGGTATCACAGTAACAAAACGGTCGGCGGCATAAGCCACCACATCGCGCATCTCGTCCTGCGTGTAGAAACCGCCGTAGGGCGTACCGTCATACTGGTTGGATCCATAATGACCCACGAGCGTTTCCGCCCGCACGGAGCCCACTTCCGTGAGGCGGGGATACTGTTTGATCTCGGCACGCCAACCCTGGTCTTCCGTCAGGTGCCAATGGAACACATTGATTTTGTGAAGGGCGAGGATATCGATGAATGTCTTTACCTCATCGACCGTGAAAAAATGACGGCAGCAGTCCAGATGGGCACCGCGATACGGGAAGGCCGGCTTGTCGTGGATGCGAACGCCAGGCAGGTCCTCGCCGCACTGCGCTTCAATCTGGGCAAGGGTCTGGCGGGCCCAGAAGATGCCCGCCTGGGATCCGGCCGTGATCTCGATGCGTCCCTTATGTGTGTCGAGATAATATTCTTCCGGAGCCAGTCGCTTGTTGATGCGCGTCTTGATATTGGGATCGGCCTTGTAGTTGACGATGCCCTTGCCGCATCCCACCATGGAGACGGGGTTCGGAACGATGGAAAGGTCGACGGGGTAGGTTTCGCCCCCGTCGCATGCGGAGAGCGCCGTCAGAGCAACGGCCGTCAGCAACGGAAGAATTCGAATTTTCATACGCGTATAGTTTTATCTATCAAAGATACAAAAATATCCATTGCATTGCCTTAAACCTTGTTATATTTTTTATGTCTAAAGTGCGATAAAAATTTACACTATGTCCAAATTCCCCGTAAAGGGTTTCATCATTGCCGCAGCGGCCGCTTTTCTGGCAGGCAGCGCCGGCGCACAGGTTAATACAGGGTGGACGCTTCGTGAGTGCATCGATTACGCCCTTCAAAACAACATCCAGATCAAAACGCAGGAGGTGTCGCTCCAGGTGGCAGATGCATCACTCGAACAGGCCAAGGCACAGCAGTACCCTACCCTCAACTTTTCGTCGAGTTTCGGAGCTAACTTCCAGAACGTCACCACGTACAATGAGTATATGGAAAAGGCCGGCGGCATGTCGGTCAGCAATTCGTTTGGCCTGAACTCCGGCATGACGCTCTACCAGGGCGGCCGGCTCCGCAATTCCGTGAAGCAGTCGCAGATCCAGCGCGACGCTTCCGAGCTCGATGTCGAGCAGTCGCGCATCGACATGGAGATCTCCGTGGCGCAGGCATTCCTGCAGGTCCTTTACAATAAGGAGGCATTGGAACTGAACCGGCAGGCCGAATCGCTTTCCGCCCGTCAGGTCGAACGCGGAGAGCAGCTTTTCCAGGCCGGATCCATCTCCCGCGTGGAACTTGCCCAGCTCAAGTCGCAGCACGCCAGCGACCAGTACCAGACAGTGGCTGCCGAGAACACGCTTGAGAGTTCACGTCTCCAGCTCAAACAGCTGCTGGAACTGGGCCTCGACGAGCCGTTCGAAGTGTGCTTTCCGACCATCGATGATTCCGTGGTGGGCACTCCCGTTCCCGAATTGGCCTACGTGTATGCCGAAGCCCTTTCCTCCCTGCCCCAGATGAAGAGCAGCGCCCTGGGCCTTGAATCCGCCGACCTGGCCGTGAAAATTGCCAAGGGATCCGCACTTCCCTCCCTCTCGCTCAACGCAGGCATCTCTACAGGCTATTCCTCCGGCAGCGATGCCCGTTATTTCGACCAGCTCGGCAACAAACTGGGTGAGAGCCTGGGCTTGAACCTCAGTCTGCCCATCTTCAACGGCAAGCAGGTTCGGACCAATGTGCGCAAAGCGGAGCTTCAGCTGGAAACGGCCCGTCTTCAGGACGAAAGTGCCCGCAAGCAGTTGCTCTCCACCCTGGAATCGGTGCGCAACGACGCCGTGAGCGCCCAGCAGCGATATTTTGCCTCCTCCATGCAGCTCGCTGCGGCGGAAGAGAGTTTCCGCCTGGTCACCGAGCAGTTCGAGGCCGGCATCAAGAATACCGTGGAACTGCTCACCGAGAAGAACAACTTCCTCAACGCCCTTTCCCAGCAATTGCAGGCGAAATACCAGGCCCTCCTGGCCGAGAAAGTACTCCTTCGCTACATGAACCATCCTATTGAATTATAATAGTCCATCCATATGAAGAAAACAACCAAGACCATTCTTTGGATCGTAGCCGCCCTTATCGTCGCCGCTGTGGCCATCTTCCTGCTGACCGGCAAGAAAGACAAGCAGGTGCTGGTCTATCAGGTCACGACGCTCGAGCCCACCACCATCTCCAGCAGCGTCACCGCCACGGGTACCGTGGAGCCCATCAAGCAGGTGGAAGTCGGTACCCAGGTGTCGGGCATCATCGACAAGATTTATGTCGACTACAATACCGTCGTGAAAGCGGGCCAACTCATCGCCGAACTCGACATGAGCGTGCTGCGCACAGAGCTTGAGTCGTCGCGGGCCAACCTTAATTCATCCAAGGTGGAATACGACTACCAGAAGAAGAACTACGAGCGCATCAAGAGCCTTTACGAGAAGGAACTGGTGAGTGCAACGGAATTCGAGTCGGCCGAATACAGCTGGTCGAAGGCGAAGTTCGCCTACTCCCAGGCCGAATCGAACTACACCAAGGCCCAGAAGAACATCGGTTACGCAAAGATCTATTCTCCCATCGACGGCGTGGTCCTTTCCCGTGCCGTGGATGAAGGCCAGACAGTGGCGTCCGGCTTCAGCACCCCGACCCTCTTTACCATTGCCAACGACCTGACCGCCATGCAGGTGATTGCCAATGTCGATGAAGCCGATATCGGAGCGGTCAAGGAAGGCCAGCGCGTGGAATTTGAAGTAGATGCATTCCCGGAAGATACGTTCAACGGCACTGTGACGCAGGTTCGACTACAGGCCACCACCACTTCGAACGTGGTGACCTACCAGGTGGTGATCAACGCTCCGAACCCCGATTTGAAACTGAAACCGGGCCTGACCGCCAACATCACGATCTATACGCTCGACAAGCACGACGTGATCGCCGTTCCCGTGCGTGCCCTGCGTTTCACGCCCGAAGGCGAGAAATACCGCGAAAATACGGTGTGGAAGCAGCTTCCCGAAGGCAAACTGGAGCCCGTTTCCGTGGTGACCGGCGTGAGCGACGGTGTGCAGACAGAAATCCTGGAAGGCCTCCAGGCGGGCGACCGCGTGGTGACCGGCACGAAACTCGTCAGTGCAAATGGCAAGCCCGATTACAAACCCGGCCAGCAGCCGCAGGGCGGCAACAACAACCCCTTCATGCCCCGTCCGCCGCGTAATGGCGACAACAAACGCACCGAATAGCGATGAACGAGATTATCCGACTGGAACAGATCAAGCGGGAGTTCATCGTAGGTGACGAGGTGGTGCGCGCGCTCCGTGGCGTCTCGTTCACGATTTCCGAGGGCGAGTTCGTGACCATCATGGGATCGAGCGGCTCCGGCAAATCCACCCTGCTCAACATCCTCGGCTGCCTCGACGTCGCCACTTCCGGCGAATACTTCCTCGACGGCATCTCCGTGCGGGAGATGAGCAAGAACGACCGGGCCACGCTGCGCAACCGCAAGATCGGATTCATCTTCCAGAACTACAACCTGCTGCCGAAAACCACGTCGATCGAGAATGTGGAGCTGCCGTTGATGTACAATCGCGGTATCGGACATGCCGAGCGCCGGCAGCGGGCCATCGCCGCACTGCAGGAAGTGGGTTTGGGCGACCGCCTCACCCACAAATCGAACCAGCTCTCCGGCGGCCAGATGCAGCGCGTGGCCATTGCCCGCGCCCTGGTCAACGACCCTGTCATCATTCTGGCCGACGAAGCTACCGGCAACCTCGACTCCCGCACCTCCTACGAAGTGCTGGCCCTGTTCCAGCGGCTGCACCGCGACGGACGCACCATCATTTTCGTGACGCACAACCCCGAACTGGCCGCCTTCAGCAGCCGTACCATCACCCTGCGCGACGGCCGAATCATCAGCGACGTCCGCAACGAGAAACTGGCATCGGCCGATGAAGTGCTCGCGTCCCTGCCCAAAGAAGAAGATTAGCCATGGATATCAACAACCTGCTGAAGATTTGCATCAAGGCGCTGCTCAACAACAAGATGCGCTGCTTCCTGACGATGCTCGGCATCATCATCGGCGTGGCATCCGTCATTGCCATGCTGGCCATCGGCAACGGCTCCAAGCAGAGCATCCGCGCCGAAATCGGCCAGATGGGCTCCAACATGATCATGGTCAGCCCGGGCAACGGGCGCTTCGGAGGTGTCCGCCAGAGCGGTTCGAGCATGCAGACGCTCAAGATGTCGGACTTCGAATCGCTCGTGCGCCAGACCAGCTACATCGACAAGATTACCCCGACGGTGCAGGCCAGCGGCCAGGCCATCAAAGGGGCGAACAATACGCCGACCACCATCTACGGCGTGAACGAACAGTATCTCGACATCCGCGGCTATGAGATTGCCAGCGGTACCTGCTTCACCGAGACCGACATCCTCCATGCCGCCAAGGTGTGCGTGGCGGGCCAGACTGTGGTAAACGAACTGTTCGGCGACGGCGTCGATCCGGTGGGCCAGACCATCCGTTTCAACAAGATTCCGATGAAGATCGTGGGCGTACTCGAGCCGAAGGGCTACAATTCCATGGGCATGGACCAGGACGACCTGCTGATCGCCCCCTACACCACCGTCCAGAAGCGTATCCTTGCCATCAATTACATCCAGGGCATCACGGCGTCGGCCATCTCGGAAGAGTATACCGACCAGGCGATCGACGAGATCACCAAGATCCTGCAGACCAACCACAACATCAAGATCGGCCAGGAGAACGACTTCAACGTACGTTCACAGCAGGAGATGATGGAGACCATGAGTTCCGTGATGGATATGCTGACGGCGTTGCTGGCGGCTGTGGCGGGCATCTCGCTCATCGTGGGCGGCATCGGTATCATGAATATCATGTATGTCTCGGTGACGGAACGCACCCGGGAGATCGGCCTGCGTATGTCGATCGGCGCCAAAGGGCGTCAGATCATGCTACAGTTCCTTATCGAATCGATTATCATCAGCGTGGCGGGCGGCGTTATCGGCGTGCTGCTCGGGGTTGCCGCCGCCAAGGTCATAGCCATGTTCGGCACGGCCACGGCGGTATCCACGTTCTCAATAGTCCTGTCGTTCCTGGTTTGCGTCTTCACGGGCGTGTTCTTCGGCTGGTATCCGGCCCGCAAGGCCGCGAGCCTCAATCCGATCGACGCGCTTCGCTACGAGTAGCCAGTGCCTCGATGCCGAGCACCAGGGCGATTCCGATCACACACCAGAGCGCTGCCGCTCCGTAATGGGGTTCAGGCAGCGCTCTTGCACTTTCATTGGCCCATGGCCACACTTTGACCAAAGAACCCAGCACGAAGCCCAGCAGCACCAACATAGTCTGCTTCTCGAAGCGACCCAGCAGCCAATGGAGGAATTTGGCGAAAGCCAGTATCCCCACCACGCATCCCAGGCAGAAGACGGCCAGCACAACCCAGTTCAGGTCGGCCACGGCCTGCATGATGTAATCGTACTTGCCCATAATCACCAAAATGAAACTGCCCGAAATGCCCGGCAGAATCATCGTACAGACTGAAATGGCGCCGCACAGGAACACGAAGAGCAGGCTGTCGGGCGTCTCGGTGGGCGACAGCGTGCAGATGGCAAGGCCCAGCGCCACGCCCAGCAGCGTAAAGAGGATTTCCCGGATGCCCCACCCTTTGATGTCTTTGAACATCAGCAAGGCCGAGGCGACAATCAGGCCGAAGAAAAACGCCCAGGTGTGCACGGGATAATTTGCCAGGACATAGGTCATCAGCTTGGCCAGCGAAAAGATGCTCAAGGCCACGCCGATGCCGAGCCAGAGCAGGAACGTGCCATGGATCTGCTTCCAGAATCCCTTGAGATCGCCTTTGAAAAGCGCCTGCCACGTTGCCTTTTCCATCAGGCTGTTCAGTGCGTCGATAATTTCCTTGTAGATGCCCGTGATCAGGGCGATGGTGCCGCCGGAGACGCCCGGCACCACGTTGGCTGCGCCCATGAAAAAGCCTTTGAGCGCGACAATCAGGTTGTGTACGAATTTCATGCAGCGCAAAATTAAGCTTTTTTGATAACTTTGCATCAATTAATACCGATTCGATATGAAACGCATCCTCGCCATTCTCTCTGCCCTGACCCTGTCGCTGAGCGCGATGGCCGACGAGGGCATGTGGCTCCTGCCGCTGATCCAACAAATGAACAAGAAAGACCTGAAGGCCGCCGGCTGCAAGCTCACGCCCCAGGAAATCTACGCCATCAACCGTTCTTCGCTGAAAGACGCCATCGTACAGTTCGGCGGCGGCTGCACCGGCGAGATGATCTCCAACCAGGGCCTGCTGGTGACCAACCACCACTGCGGTTACGGCAGCATCCAGGGCCTGTCCACTGACGAACACAACTACCTGATGGACGGCTACTGGGCCAACGAGCGCGCCGAGGAGATTCCCGTTCCGGGTCTCAACGTCACGTTCCTGGTGTCTATGAAAGATGTCACTGAAGCGATGGAGAACGCCGACGACAAGGAGGTCACCCGCAAGGCGATCATCGACGAGGCCGGCCACGAGAATCCCGGCTGCCGTGCCGTCGTCACGGGCTTCTACAACGAAAACGTGTATTACCTCATTATTTATCGCACGTACACGGACGTCCGCTTCGTGGGCGCTCCGCCGGCATCGATGGGCAAGTTCGGCGGCGAGACCGACAACTGGATGTGGCCGCGCCATACCTGCGATTTCTCGATGTTCCGCGTGTATGCCGGCAAAGACAACATGCCGGCCGAGTATAGCCTTGAAAATGTCCCCTACCGTCCTGCACAAAGCCTGAAAGTGTCGCTCAAGGGCGTTCAGGAAGACGATTACGCCATGATCCTGGGCTATCCGGGCCGCACCCAGCGCTACCAGACGGCCGAGCAGCTGAAGCAGATGATTGCCCGCAACCGCATCGCCATCGACGCACGCACCGTGCGCCAGGACATCATGTGGGATGCCATGTGCGCCGATCCTTCCGTCCAGCTCAAGTACGCCAGCAAGTACGCGGGCAGTGCCAATGGCTGGAAGAAATGGCAGGGCGAGGAACTCGCTTTCGACAACCTGAACATCATCGGCCGCGAGGAAGAGAAGGAAGCCGCGCTCAAAGCCTGGATCGCGGAGGATCCGGCCCGTCAGGCGAAGTATGGCACGCCGATCGAGGACATCGCCGAATATGTCCGCAAGTCTGCGGCGGGCAATGCAGCCGTCACGCTGCTGTCCGAGTCGGCCGCCCGCATCGAACTGGCTTCGGCCTATTCGAACTTTGTGGCAGGCGTCAACCGCGCCGTCAGGAGCGGCATGGACTCCACGGCGGCTGTCGCCTCCGCCAAACAGCGTCTCGAGCGCTTCTACCGCGACTACGTACCGGCGCTCGACCGCAAGGAAGCCGTTGCGCTGCTGGAATTCTACCGCAAAAACGCGAAGCCCGAGAACTACATCGCCATTGCCGGACGGGATTTCGCGACGATGGACATCCCGGCCTATGTCGACAACCTGTTCAACAACAGCCTCTTCGCCTGCCCCGACAAGGTGAAGCCTGCATCGTACGAAGAACTTGAAGCCGATCCGGCCGGTGCGCTGCTCATGGCCGTCACCGACAAGATCACCGAACTCTACAAGGCAGTTGCCGAGAGCACCGGAAAGGAAGCTGGCGCCCGGTTCAACCTGGCGCAGAAGCATTTCGCAGCCGCGCTGATGGAATGGCAGAAAGGCCAGGCCATGTATCCCGACGCCAACTCTACCATGCGCCTCACCTACGGCCACGTGCTTCCCTACTCGCCCAAGGACGGCCTCAAGTATCTGCACTACACCACGCTGAAGGGCGTCATGGAGAAGGAAGACCCCAACAATCCAGAATTCATCGTACCCGAGAAGGTCAAGGCGCTCTATGAGGCCGGTGACTACGGCCGCTGGGCCGATGCCGATGGCACGCTCCACACCTGCTTCCTGACCAACAACGACATCACGGGCGGAAACTCCGGTTCACCGGTGCTCGACGCCAAGGGCAACCTCATCGGCCTGGCCTTCGACGGCAACTGGGAGAGCATGAGTTCCGACGTGATGTTCGAGCCTGAACTTCAGCGCTGCATCTGCGTCGATATCCGCTATGTCCTCTGGATGGTCGAGAAGTTCGGCGGTGCGACCAACATCATCAATGAGATTTCCTACGTGAAATAGTCTTTTGCCTTTATTCCGGCATAAAAGAAGCCCTCCCGGCAAGGGAGGGCTTCTTCGTTGTCAGAGCCTTATAAAGACTACTTCTCGTCTTCGATAGCGGCCTGTGCGGCAGCCAGACGTGCGATCGGCACGCGGAACGGCGAGCAGGACACGTAGTTCAGGCCGATCTTATGGCAGAACTTCACGGAAGCCGGATCGCCGCCATGTTCACCGCAGATACCGCACTTGAGGTTCTCGCGGGTGCTGCGGCCGGCCGTGACGGCCATCTCCACAAGCTTGCCCACTGCCTTGGTGTCGAGCGTCTTGAACGGGTCGGCGTCGAGAATCTTGTTGCCCAGGTAGTCGCCCATGAAGGTACTCACGTCGTCGCGGCTGAAACCGAATGTCATCTGCGTGAGGTCGTTCGTGCCGAAGGAGAAGAACTCGGCGGTGCGAGCCATCCGGTCGGCAGTCAGCGCTGCACGCGGGATCTCGATCATCGTACCGAACTTATAGTCGATGTGCTCGTTCATGCGGGCCTCGACCTCGACGCGGATCTTCTCGCAGATGGCGCGCTGGAAGCGGAGCTCGCGCTCGGAAATCGTGACCGGGATCATGATCTCGGGCATCGGGTTGAAGCCTTCCTTCTTCAGTTCGATAGCAGCCGTGAAGATGGCGCGGAACTGCGTCTCGGAGATCATCGGATAGGTGATGTGGAGACGGACGCCGCGGTGGCCCATCATCGGGTTGACCTCGTGGAGGCTCTCGCCGCGTTTCTCGATGTCGCGCTTGGAGATGTGGAGTTCTTCGGCCAGCTCGGCTTTCTTGTCCTCGGTCTGCGGAACGAACTCATGCAACGGCGGGTCGAGCAGGCGGAAGGTCACGGGCTTGCCGTCCATGACTTTCATCGTGCCCTTCACCGAAGCCTTGATGTACGGCTCGAGTTCATTGAGGGCCGCACGGCGTTCATCGTCGGTCTTGGAGAGGATCATCTTGCGGAGCTTGCCCAGCGGCGTCTCGGAGTTCTTGCCGTAGAACATGTGCTCGATACGGAACAGGCCGATGCCTTCTGCGCCGAAGCTCAGTGCACGGGCCGTATCCTCCGGGTTGTCGGCATTGGTGCGGACTCCCATCTTGCGGAACTTGTCGGCGATGGCCATGAACTTCACAAAACGCGGGTTGTCGGAAGCGTCCATGGTTTCGATCTTGTCGGCATAGACAGCGCCCTTCGCACCGTTGAGCGAGAAGTATTCTCCTTCGTGATACACCTTGTCGCTGCCGGCGAAGGACACTTCCTTTTTGTCGAGGTTGATCTTCATGTCTTCGCAGCCCACGATGCAGCACTTGCCCCAGCCGCGGGCCACGAGGGCTGCGTGAGAGGTCATGCCGCCCTTCTGCGTCAGGATACCTGCAGCAGCGCGCATGCCTTCCACGTCTTCCGGAGAGGTCTCTTCGCGGACGAGGATCACTTTCTTCTTCTCGGCAGCGGCCTTTACGGCGTCGGCGTTGGTGAAAACGATTGTACCGACGGCACCGCCCGGGGATGCGGGCAGACCGTGTGCCACGACCGTAGCCTTCTTTTCGGATGCCGGGTCGAGAATCGGGTGCAGGATTTCGTCGAGCTGGGCCGGCGACACGCGGGTGACGGCGGTCTTCTCGTCGATCATGCCTTCTTCCAGCATATCCATCGCCATATTCAGGGCTGCCAGGCCGGTGCGCTTGCCGATACGGCACTGCAGCATCCAGAGCTTGCCTTC
>LUZC01000067.1 GCA_001603505.1 Bacteroidales bacterium Bact_11
GTCGAAGCACTGAAGGAAGGGCAACGCAACATCATGATCGGCATCAAGAACGACCAGATCGCTTATGTGCCCATCAGTAAAGCAGTCAAGATCGACAAACCCATCGATCCCGAACTGATCCGCGTCCTTACGGTTCTTTCAATCTAAAATAGATTAGTAGCACTAACAAGTCGGCTCCGCATTTGCAAAGTACTAAGGCCGGGAGGCGCGGGGTTCGGGGCAGAGCCCCGTTACTTTATGTGCACGTCTCGCTGCGGGAACGGGATTGAGATGCCGTTCTCGTTCAGCGTGTTGTAGATTAATTCTTTCGCACGGGCGATGAAGCCGTAGCGTTCCTCCACGAGTACGTACTGCTTGAGGGCGATCTCCACGCTGCTTTCGCCGAAGTTGTCGAAGGCGACCGTGATGCCGCGCTTGGCATCGACCACGTTGCGGCCGTATTTGTCTTTTGTCATCAGCGCCTGGGAGGCTTCCATCAGCAGGGCGCGAACCTTCTCGATATCGGTACCGTAGCTCACGCCCACGCTGACCTTCACGTATTCGTAGGCGCTGCCCCGCGTCAGATTCTTGAAGTTCTTGTTGAAGAGGGTGGTGTTGGTAAAAGCGATGAGCGTGTCTTCGACCGTCTGGATCTGCGTGGTCTGGTAGCTGATGGCCGTCACTTTGCCGCGGACACCGTCGCATTCGATGTAGTCGCCCACGCGCAGGCGGCCGCTCATGAGCTGGATGCCGTAGATGAAGTTGTTGAGGATGTCCTTCATGGCCAAGCCCAGACCGGTGGCCAGGCCGGCCGCCACGATGGACAGGGCGCCCATCGGTATCTTGAGCAGCACGATGGTGATAGCCACGTAACTGCCCCATACCAGGATGCCGATCACGTTGTCCGACAGGGTGAAGTTAATCTCGTTGGCCCGGAGGAAGGTCCTGCCTTCCTTGTTCATCACCTTCTCGGATTTGGCCCGGCGATAGACCGCTCTCAGCAGGTAGCAGATATAACGGAAAAGGAAGAACAAAGAGGCTACTATCGTCAGGTTGTATAGGGATAGGTTCAGGATGGCATTTCCGTTTTTGTCAGACAGGTTGAAGAAAGGCTTGTAGAACGTCTCCTCGAAGATTTCCGTCAAATCGAAGATGCTGGAGGCAAGCCAGAGGCAAAGCGGAATAGAGAGAATCATCAAGATCGGAAGGCAAGCCTGCTTCACGAAATCGAAGAGCCAGGTGACGGCGATGAAAGAATCCTTGCGGTCCAGGTCGTACACGGTATGCTCCTTCTTGTACTCCAGCCGGCGCTTTTTGATAAATTTCTCCTCATATAGGTCAAGCAGGACATAAAGGGCCGTGATGGTCTCGATGGCGGTTAGCTGGAAGATCCACCAGATGAAGAGCTGGACACTCATCAGCACATAGCCCGCCCACGAGACAACCAGCGTAGCGAGCATCACGGCGAAGGTAATCCAACTGTAGACCATATCGCTGCGCGCTTCTTTCTGGTGCCGCACCTTTCGGCAGAGGACATACTGCCAGATGGTGAAAGCCAGGATGATGGGCGGGAAGATAAGGTTGACCAGCCGGTTCGGGATGAAGATGATGCGGAAGGTAATGACCAGCAGGCCGAGCAGGGCCACCGGCAGGTAGAGTCGCGCTACCTTGCGGATGTTGGCCGCGGGAATACGGATGAGCAGCGACAGGAGAATGGCAGCCATCAGCCACGCGTAGATGAGCAGCAGGCCGGAAGCGACCTTGAAGAAGTTCTGGTTGACGATCAGGGTAGCGATCATCACGGTCACGGCAAAGATCACCACGCCGCTGAGCAGGGTGACAATCGGGCTGCGGAGTTTGAATTCCTCGGATTGGAAATACGAGACCCGCTTGCGAAGCAGCCGGACCACAAGGTTGCTGACCAGCGTGGCCAGCAGGATGTAGAAGAGGATGAACGCGATGAAGCCGATGATCACCGGGCCGCGCCAGTCACTCTTGCTCAGGGTGACGGCGTCCGCGCTGTTATCGCCGATGCCGTATTTGTTGCGTGTGTCCTGGATCGCCAGCCGGGAGTAACGCGGGAATTTGGCCAGGACTTTGAAATAATCGTCTTGTCCGTCAATGAAAATGTGCTTCTGGATGAGTCGGTAGCGGGCACGGGCATAGGAGTAGCTCTCTTCGAGACGGGCGCTCATCGCGTTGTAGTGGTCGTTGTCCACCACGATCTTGTCGCGGAACTCGGTGTACATCGCCAGCAGGTTCAGGGTGTAGGCGAGGCAGGAATCCCGGTCCTCGCAGCCCTGGCGGTCGAGGAAGAAGGGCTCTTCCTCGTCCATTTCAGAATGGTCTCCGTCGTGGTCCGAATCCAGCTGGCCGGTAAGCACCTCGTCCGTCTGGATATAGTGGCCGTCGCGGTCGTATATCTTGCTGTGATCATGGTGGTGCAACTGCTCGCGGGCCGAGATGGCATCCATGACGGCCGAGAGGCTGTCGGGCACCGCATCGAGCTTGTCGAGAATCGGCGGCAGGCGGCGCAACGCCTCCGCCAGGTGTTCGTAGCGCTCGATCTCCAGGTTGAGGCGTTCCACGATCTCATCGAAGGGCATCTTCTGCTTCTGGTAGTCCTCGTATTGTTTGGTTACCTCCTTGAGCGCGTAGGTCATGTCGAACGTATAGTCCTGGTTTTGCGAATAGAGGATGAGGGCCAGTTCGTTGCATCTCCGTGTCATTTCCACGAGCTGGTCGTGCTGGGCGCTGTTGCTCTGCATCAGCCGGGCGCGTTGGTTTTCCATCCGCTCAATTTCCAGATGGAGTTCGGAGCGGAGGATGGTCAGGGTCTTGGCAAAATCGCGTTCGTTGAATACGGCATATGCCGGGATGGCGAGCACGAGCGCGACGGAGAATATGAGGATTAGACGTTTTTTCATGACTGCAAAGATACAAAATTGGCGGATTTTATTTAACTTGCAAAGTTCAATGACCGGATGTATGAAAAAACGGACCATCCTGCTTCTCCTGCTGTTGTCGCTTGTGGCGGCTTTCAGTGCCTGTGGGCGTCGTGCCAAGTTGCTCGATCCTTCTTCCCTGCGCGGCATGTCGCTGGAGCAGCTGCAAACCATGCGGGAACAGATTCAGTCGCGCCATGCCGATGGCAGTTCCCTGTCCGCGGTGGAAGCGGCGAATGTGGCGGTGTTGCGCGCCCAGGAACGCCGGTTGGAGAACGCCTGGATTTTCGGGGAATGGCGGGAGCGGCATGGCGCGCGGCTCATCTTCCGCGACGACGGGACGGTAAACGTGGGGGCCCGGGCCGGGGCCTACGACGAACTGGGCATCTACAAGTATTTGCCGGCCGAGCAGCCGTCCTACGAGTCGTTATGGGAGCTGATCTACGATGAATCGGGTGATCCGCTCGTGTTGGTCGGCACGGACGACGGTTATCTGGTGTATCCGTTCCACGGAAGCCGTTCCGAGGTGTATGAATGCAGCGGCGACCTGCTGGAAGTGACTCCGACGGGTTGTTATTTTGTGAAAATTAACCATTAAAACAAATGAATATGAACAAGTTTTTAGCATTTCTGGCCGGAGCGGCCGCGGGTGCTGCCATCGTTTGGCTGACGACGACTGAAGAAGGAAAGGAAAAAGTCGAAGAAATCAAGAAAAAGGCTACCCAGGGACTCGACGACCTCGAGAACGCTGTCGGAAACCTGAAAGACAAGGCTGAGGCCAGTGCGAAAGCTGCCGTTGAAACCGTCGAGGAAGCAATCAACAAGAAAAAATGAGCGACGTAAAGGATTATGTCGACCTGAAGGTCGATGAGGTTAAGTTGCGGACGACGCAAGGACTTTCCGTGGCGATGGGCCGCCTGGTGTCGGCATTGCTGCTGGTCGGTCTGCTGGTAATCGTCCTGGCGCTGGTGGCCGTGGTCCTGATCCAGTGGGTCGGGCAATGGACGGGCAGCCTGGCCATTTCCAGTTCTATTGTCTGCGGAGCGTTCCTGCTGGTGCTGCTGGTGCTGTTTTTCCTGCGCAAGCGGATTTTCCGGGATACATTCGTCAAACTGTTTATCCAGGTTTTCTACGGCGATGGCAAAGAATAAGGCTTTTTCTCAGATTCGTACCTACGAAGAACTTGAGGCTGCGCTGCAGCAGGTCCATTACGAGACGGAGATCAATCCGTTCGTCGAAGGCGTGTCGCATCTCAAGGCCGGCACACCGACGGGGAACGTCTGGGCGGATTTGTTGGTGGTGGCTATCCGGGCGGTCCGGAGCCTTTTGGCCAAGTAAAACGCACATGTTTGTCTACAGGCATAAGGTCAACTACTACGAGACAGACCGGATGGGAGTGACGCACCATTCCAATTACATCCGGTTCATGGAAGAGGCTCGCGTGGCGTATCTCGACGCCATCGGCGCGAGCTATGCCCAGATCGAAGCCGACGGCATCATCTCCCCGGTCATCGAGGTCGAGGGGCGGTACAAGCATACCACGACCTTCGACGACGTGATCGAGATTTCCGTTTACATCAAGTCGACCACCACGTTCAAACTCAAGATCGGCTACACGATGCGTTGCGGCGAAAACGAGGTCTTTGAAGGATGGTCGCTCCACTGTTTCCTCGATAAGGAAGGGCATCCCATTCCTTTCGGGGAACGATATCCCCAGTTCCTGGCCGCTGCCCGATGAGCGCAGGGGCTCTGTACTGGCTGGTTATCGGCATCGTCCTGGCGGAATACGCCTGGTCGACACTACTGACCTTGCTCAATATCAAGGCTTCCCATCAGCCCATCCCCGACCTGTTGTCCGATATTTATGATGAGGAGCGCTATCGCAAACAGCAGGACTATGCGATGACCAACCGCAAGTTCTCGCTGGTGTCGGGTGCCGTGAGTACGCTGGTTACGCTCGGTCTCTTTGCTTTCGGCGGCTTCGCCGTCTTCGATGCTGCGGCCCGCTCCGTCAGTGCATCTCCCGTGGTTCAGGCGCTGGTTTTCTGGGGAATTTTTTACTTGATTTCCTGGCTGATATCGCTGCCTTTCGACATTTATCGCACGTTCGTCATCGAACAGCGCTATGGTTTCAACCGTTCTACACCGAAACTGTTCGCGGCCGATGCGTTGAAAAGCCTGCTCTTGAATGTCTTGATCATGGGCGCCATCCTGGCGCTGTGCGTGTGGATCTACACGCTGGCGCCGCGTTGGTTCTGGCTCATCGCCTGGGGTGCCGTGACGCTGTTCTCGCTGTTCATGCAGTATTTCTATTCGCAGCTCATCGTCCCGCTCTTCAACAAGCAGACTCCATTGCCGGAGGGGGAGTTGCGCTCTGCCATCGAAGTATTTGCCGCACGTGTCGGATTCCAACTCGATGATATTTTCGTGATCGATTCGTCGAAGCGCAGCAGCAAGTCCAATGCTTATTTCACCGGATTTGGCCGGCGCAAACGCGTGGTGCTCTACGATACACTCATGGAACAGCTTTCCACGGAAGAGATCGTTGGGGTGCTGGCCCACGAAATCGGTCATTACAAGCGGCACCACATTCTGCTTTCATCGCTGGAAGGCTTTGCAACCAACCTGTTGATGTTCTGGTTGTTCAGCCTGCTGATCGGAAGCCGGGCGCTGGCCGCCGCCGCAGGATGCGCCGCTCCGTCGTTCCATGTGAATCTGGCGGTGTTCTCGCTCATCTATACGCCGATCAACATCGTGCTCGACATTATCACCAACCATGCTTCACGCCGGCACGAGCGTCAGGCCGACGCCTTCGCCGCGGCAGGTGGCATGGGCCCTGCCGAAGCTTCGGCCCTCAAGAAGATGAGCGCCAGGTCGCTGGCCAACCTTACGCCGCATCCGCTCGTCGTTTTCATTGAATATTCCCATCCCACGCTGTACCAGCGGGTACTGGCGTTGCAAAAACCTGTTCAGCCATGATGAGAGAAGAAACCGTTTTCGGACCGATCCACAGCCGCCGACTGGGCCGCTCGCTCGGCATCAACCTGCTTCCGACGAAAGGGAAAATCTGCAATTTCGACTGCATTTACTGCGAATGCGGTTGGAACCGCGACGGCCGCGGCGATACCGTACTTCCTACCGCGGACAAGGTTCGTACGGATTTGGAAAACAAGCTGATGGATCTGATGCTTGCCGGCACGCGCATTGATTCCATTACATTCTCGGGCGACGGAGAGCCCACGCTCAATCCGGAGTTCGCGCGCATCATCGACGACACGCTTTTCCTGCGCGACGCCTATTGTCCCGATGCCAAGGTGTCGGTGCTCTCCAATGCTTCAAGGGCCCACGTCCCTGAAGTGTTCGAGGCGCTCCGCAAGGTGGACAATCCCATTCTGAAAATCGATGCGCCCACCGATGAACTGGTGGCCCGCATCAACCAGCCCGCCCCGGGCTATTCGCTCGCTCGCGTGGTCGAGGCGCTCGAAAAGTTCGAAGGCAATTTCATCCTCCAGACCATGTTCCTGAAAAGCAAGGATTTCGATTCATCATCTCCCGAAGTGCTGGAGGGTTGGATGAAGATCGTGCGGCACCTGCATCCCCGCAAGATCATGGTCTATACCATCGACCGTCCCACGCCCGAACAGGGCCTGACGGCCTTCACGGTCGATGAAATGACCGCCCTCGTCAAACCCCTCCTCGCCGAAGGCTTCACCATCGACATCAAAGGCAAGGAACAATAATCTTCCCTCCGTCATTCCCGGCTCCGACCGGGAATCCCGCCATTCCGTGACAGTGGATGCGACGATTTGTGAGCGGCAGGAAAGAGGCGGACAAGCGGAAGTCTCGTCTCGTGACGGCGTGTGTTTGACGACCGTTAGACTCGCCGCAGGCGAGGCTAAAAGGGAGGAGTTAGCCGTTAAGGGACTGGAGCGAAGGACGCCCCTGCCGCGAACCATGAGGAGCAGCCACTGTCACGGAATGACGGAGACGGCTTACAGCACGTACTTGATTTCCTTGAAGCCGTAGTGGCGGAGGGTGCCGTCGCGGTGCTCGAGGAGGAGGCGGGACTCCGGGTTGATGCCCAGGATGCGGGCTTCGATGCGGCGGCCGTTGCGGCGTTCTGCGGGGACGTCGCTGGCCGGCAGTTCTTCGAACCGGTGCCACTCGCCGCGCCGGTACAGTTTCCCGAGATATAGGGCGTCGAACCCGTTGCGCGCATATGGCGAATCAATCTTGTCGTAGTAGGCGAAGATGCAGGAGAGCAGTTTCGGCAGTTCGGCTTTTACGTCGTAATGCCGGCCCGTGACGAGCGTCATCGACGTGGGATTGGGCAGGGACGGGTCGAATTCGGTCTGGTTCATGTTGAGCCCGATGCCCGCCACCGACGAAGTGATGCGGCCTTCGGAGAGGCTGTTCTCGATGAGCGTGCCGCAAATCTTCCGGTCGCTGGCGTAGATGTCGTTGGGCCACTTGATGGTAGTCATGATACCTTCGCCGCGCAGGTAATCGAGCAGGCCCAGGGCAACGATCTGCGAGAGGATGAACTGTTCGCGCACCGGTAGCTGCGCGGGTTTGAGCAGGATGGAAAACATCAGGTTCTCGCCGGGGCGGCTCTCCCAGCGGTTGCCTTTTTGGCCGCGGCCCGCCGTCTGGTAGAGTGCGGCATAAACGGTCCGGTCGGGGAGTGCGTCCTTCTCGTCGAGCAGCCGGTTGTTGGTCGAATCAGTCGTGTCAAACCAGCGGATGAAATCTGCCATAATTTCAGTTCCTTCGGATGGCCGAATATTTGTAAGAAAAACTTATCTTTGTAAGTTAATGTTTTGCAAAGATAATTGATTTTACATGAATATGAACGATGAAATCCGCGTCATAGCCGACGCGATGCTGGAGAAGAAAGCCCAGGATGTGGTGTCGCTCGACTTAACCCGGATCGGAACTGCCATTGCCGACCATTTCGTGATCTGCAATGCAGACTCGACGACCCAGGTGGTCGCCATTTCCGACGAGGTGGAGGAACAGATGGAGAAAAAGTGCGACCGGAGCGTCGTGCGCAAGCAGGGCCGCGAGAACGCGTTCTGGATTATCCTGGACTATAGCGACATCGTGGTCCATATCTTCAAGACGGACCAGCGCCTGTTCTACCGTCTCGAAGATCTCTGGGCAGATGCGGTGAAAACCACTTATACCGACGAGAAAGCATAATGGAAGAGAAGAAAAAAGGGCTGCAACGCCCGCAGAACGGTGGTCAGCACCGCCAGCCGCGTCGTGGTTTCAACTGGTTTACGATGGTCTATCTGGTGCTGATCCTGGGTATGGCCTATATGTGGTCGACATCCGGAACCGCCAGTCCGTTGAAGAAGGAGTGGATGGATGTAAAGGAGAACATGCTCACCAGCGGCGACGTGGAGAAACTGGTGTATGTGCGCAACGAGCACAAGGGCGAAATCTACTTGAAGCAGAGCGCCCTCGACAAATACAAGAACCTCTATGGCGGCCGTGAGCCGAAGGCGGGTCCGCATTTCTATTTTTTGGTGTCGGACAAGTTCGACGCCGAGGAGCAGCTCGACACGCTGGTTGAATCGCTGCCCAAGGAGGTGCAGTTCCCGGTGGTCGTAGAGGAGCACAAGAGCTACTGGGGCCCGATCATCGAGTGGATCCTGTTCCCGCTGATGCTCCTGCTGATGTTTTTCGTGTTCATGCGGCCCATGCGCAACATGGGCGGCGGGGCCGGCGGCGGTATCTTCAATGTGGGCAAGTCGCAGGCGAAGCTCTATGAGAAGTCTAACAACGTGAAGGTTACATTCAAGGATGTAGCCGGCATGGAAGAGGCGAAGCTGGAAGTCAAGGAGATCGTGGATTTCCTGAAGAATCCGAAAAAATACACCGCCCTTGGCGGAAAGATTCCCAAAGGAGCGTTGCTGGTAGGTCCTCCGGGAACCGGCAAGACGCTGCTGGCCAAAGCCGTGGCCGGTGAGGCGGACGTACCGTTCTTCTCGATGTCGGGTTCCGACTTTGTGGAGATGTTCGTGGGTGTGGGCGCCTCCCGCGTCCGCGACCTGTTCCGCCAGGCCAAGGAAAAGGCCCCGTGCATCGTGTTCATCGACGAAATCGACGCCGTAGGCCGCGCCCGCAGTAAGAACGCCGGTTTCACGTCGAACGACGAACGGGAGAACACGCTGAACCAGCTGCTCACCGAGATGGACGGCTTCGGTTCGAATTCGGGCGTCATTATCCTGGCGGCCACCAACCGTGCCGACATCCTCGACAAGGCGCTGATGCGCGCCGGTCGTTTCGACCGTCAAATCCATGTCGACTTGCCCGAGTTGAAGGAGCGACTGGAAATCTTCAAGGTGCATCTGCGCGGCATCAAGCTCGCGCCGGGCTTCCAGATTGATTTCCTGGCCAAGCAGACGCCCGGGTTCAGCGGTGCCGATATTGCCAATGTGTGCAACGAAGCGGCCCTGATCGCTGCCCGCAAGAACAAAGAAGCGGTGGAGAAGCAGGATTTCCTCGATGCCATCGACCGTATCGTGGGTGGCCTCGAGCGCAAGAGCAAGATCATAACGCCCGAAGAAAAGAAGACTATTGCCCATCACGAGGCGGGCCATGCCACGGTAAGCTGGCTGCTGCCCAATGCCAATCCGTTGCTCAAGGTCACCATCATCCCGCGCGGGCAGAGTCTCGGCGCTGCCTGGTATCTGCCGGAAGAGCGCCAGCTCACTACCACCGAGCAGATGATGGACGAGATGGCGGCCACCATCGGCGGCCGCGTGGCGGAAGAACTCGTAAACGGCCGCATCTCCACCGGCGCGCTCAGCGACCTGGAGAAACTCACCAAGCAGGCTTATGCCATGGTCACCTATTTCGGCATGAGCGATAAGGTGGGCAACCTGTCGTACTACGACTCAACGGGAGCCCGCGACATGGCCTTCAGCAAACCTTATAGCGAGAAGACCGCCGAACTCATCGACGACGAGGTGAAACGCCTCATCGAGCAGGCCCACGCCACGGCTACGAAAGTGCTTTCGGAGAACCGCGAGGGCTTCGAGAAGCTCGCGGCGCTGCTGCTCGAGCGCGAGGTGGTGTTCTCGGAAGACCTGGAAGTTATCTTCGGTCCCCGCAAAGGGGGCGTAGATCCCAATAAGATGCTCCGCGAGGAACCGGAAGAAGTGAAGGCTGAAGCGGAGAAGGAGGAGGCCTAATGGGAAAGGAGACACTGGTCAAGCGCATTGTTTTCGGGGTACTGTTCCTCGTGGTGGTTATCGGATGCCTGATGCACCCCGTGGCGCTGCTTTTATTCAGTGTCTTCCTGGCGCTGGCGCTCTCCCATGAATTTTACCGGATGACGGTCTCCCCGTGCTACCGCAAGGAAGAAATACTGGTGATGGTGGCGATGGCCGCCACGCTGGTACTGTTCTATACCCTGCCGGTCCGCTGGCTCTGGCTCGGGCTGCTGCCCGTGATCGGAGCATGGATCTGCCAGCTTTTTGATGGGGCGGAAGGGCACGCTTTTGAGACGGAACCCTATTTCCCGCTGATTTATATCCTGCCGATGCCGCTGAGCCTGCTGCGCTTGAGCCTGGTGCAGGAAGCTTTCACCTGGCGGCTCACGCTGGGCCTTTTTGTGATCATCTGGTGCTGCGATGTCGGTGCCTATTGTTTGGGAATGCTATTTGGACAACGCCCCACGAGCCGCAAACTGTTTCCGGCCCTGTCGCCCAAGAAATCCTGGATCGGCGTAGTGGGAGGGACAGCCTTCGCCTTTCTCGGCGGCTGGGCCGTCTGGGCCGTCTGGGGCGGGGAAGTGCTTCCCCTGAGGCACTGGATAGTGCTCGCGCTGATTGCCTCGGTGTTCGGCGTGCTGGGCGACCTCTTCGAGTCGCTCATCAAGCGGCATGCCGGTGTGAAAGATGCCGGACGGCTGATTCCCGGTCATGGTGGCCTGATGGACCGCTTCGACGATGCCCTGTTCGTGCTGCCGGTAGCCACTGTTTATCTGCTTACGATTCAAATCCTTGGATAAACCATGAAACTCGACCGCGATACCTACGGAACCGTGATGCTGGTGTATGTGCTTTGCGCTGCCGGCATCTTTCTGCTGCTGCGTTATGTCCCTGTGTGGTGGGTCAGTGTCCCGTTGTCACTCGGGCTGTTGTGGGTTTGCGGTTGGCAGACTTATTTCCATATGGTTCCCGACCGGACTCCTGCCGGCAGTGACACGCTGGTGTCCGCCGTATCTGATGGAAAGGTGGTTCGGATCGAGAAGGTGTTCGAGCCCACCTACCTGAAGCGGGAGGTGCTGCTGGTATCGGTTTACATGGATTTCTGGGACCTGCACGCGAATTTCTATCCCGTTACTGGAACGGTGTCGTATACGGAATACTTTCCGGGGATGCATTTACTGGCCTTCAAGCCCAAGGCCTCCGAGGAGAATGAACACTGTAGTACGGCAATCAGGACCGTTTCCGGAAAAGAAGTGCTTTTCAAGCAGCTGGCCGGAGGGTTCGCCCGCCGCATCGTATGCCACGCGACTCCAGGGCAGGAAGTCCGGGCGGGGGAGCAGCTGGGCATCATCAAGTTCGGTTCCCGCATCGATCTTTATCTTCCGGTTGAAGCCAGGCTCCTCGTGAAGGAGGGCGACCTGGTGAAAGCCATACAAACCGTAATTGCTGAAATATGATGGACATGCTTTATAAACTCAAACAGTTCGCGCTCGGTACGGGCAGGCTGGCTGCCCGGCAGGTGCTGCGATTCTATTACGTACTCAAATACGGCGACCTGACAGGGACCGAGCGGGTACTGGTCTATGCCGCGCTGCTCTATGTGTTGGTGCCCGGTGACCTGATTCCCCGTCGCATTTTCCGCGTGATCGGTCTGTTCGACGACGCGGCTGCCCTGGCCTATGTTGTCGGGGTTGTGCAACGCAAGCTTACACCGGCCATCGACCAGAAGGTTGAGATGAAACTCGACGAATGGTTCGGCTATCATATCTCCGTGTCGTAATTCGTTTTTTATTATATTTGTAAGTCGAACAAAACCAAAACCCTATATCCATTATGGCAAAGAAATTCAAATGCACCGTCTGTGGTTACATCCACGAGGGTGACCAGGCCCCCGCACAGTGTCCCCGCTGCAAGCAACCCGCCGACAAGTTCGTCGAAATCCCTGAAGGTCCCAAGCCGTTGAAAGGCACCAAGACCGAAAAGAATCTCATGGAAGCGTTCGCCGGCGAGTCGCAGGCACGCAACAAGTACACCTATTTCGCTTCAAAGGCGAAGAAGGACGGCTATGTGCAGATTGCCGCCATCTTCGAGGAAACGGCTGTCAATGAACGTGAACACGCCAAGATTTGGTTCAAGTATCTCAATGGCGGTGCGGTGCCCTCCACGCCGGAAAACCTGGCCGCCGCCGCTGCCGGTGAAAACTTTGAGTGGACCGACATGTATGCGCGCATGGCCCGCGAGGCCCGCGAGGAAGGTTTCGACGAAATCGCCGCGAAGTTCGAGATGGTGGGTGCCATCGAAAAACATCATGAAGAGCGCTATCGCAAGCTTCTGAAGAACGTGGAAGACAAGAAGGTCTTCTCGAAAGACGGCGATGCGATCTGGCAGTGCAGCAACTGCGGCCACATCGTGGTCGGCAAGCAGGCTCCCGAGGTTTGTCCCGTGTGTGACCACCCGCAGAGCTACTTCCAGCTGGCTGCTGAGAACTATTGATTCGGGCTACTGCCTGTACCAAAGAGGACGATGTTCGGCGTTGGCCACGGAAAGGCCGACGCCGAACATCATATTGATATGGGCCATCGTCCCGGCAAAATCCCAATCCTCCAGGTATTCGTCGGAGGGTTTGTGGTACCAGTCGGAGCGGGGATATTTGTTTGGCCGTGACGGATCAACGAGGTCCGTGCCGTATTCGATGACGACGGCGGGAACACCTTTTTTCACAAAGTTGAAATGGTCGGAACGGAAGAACCAACCATCGGAATTGTCGTCGTTGAACACGACGTAGCGTCCCTGTGCGCCTGCGCAGGCCAGGATGTATTCATCCAGCTGGCAGGCACCGCCGCCCAGCACCACCACGTCGCGGGTCAGGGGCTCCGGGGCAATGCAGTCGAAGTTGATGCAGGCAGCCGTTTTCTCCATCGGGAAGGCAGGATGCTCGCAGTAGTATTCCGAACCGAACAGTCCGCTCTCTTCAAGCGTCGGGATAAGGAACACCATCGAACGGCGTGGCCGGATGGGCAGTTCGCTGTATTTCTTGGCCAGCATCAGTACGGCGGCCATCCCGGAGCCGTTGTCGGCCGCACCGTTGTAGATGCAGTCGCCGGTCTCATCGGGCGTTCCGAAGCCGAAATGGTCCCAGTGAGCACTGAACACCACAGCTTCGTCGGCTAGGTCCGTGCCTGGCAGTACGCCCGCCACATTGGAGGTTTCCTGAATCTCATATTCCACATGGAGAACGATATCGGCGCGTGCTTTCAGCGGGATGGCCTTGAATCCGGGCTGCTTGGCAGCGTCCAGGGTTGCTTCAAAATCAACGCCGGCCGCCTGGAAGATCTTGCGACAGCCCTCTTCATGGAGCCATCCCTTGACGGGAAGGGCGTCGGCGTTGCGGGTGGCTTCGTCGTAGAGCGCGAGGTTGCTGCCGGTATGGTTGGCCGCCACGTTCCAGCCATAACTGGCGGCGGCGGTGTTGTGGAGCACCAGGCAGCCGGCGGCGCCGCGCCGCTGCGCCTCTTCGAACTTGTAGGTCCAGCGGCCGTAATAGGTCATGTTCTTGCCCTGGAACAGAGCGGCATCGTAGAAGCCCGGGTCGTTGACCATCGCGATGATGATCTTGCCGCGTACATCCACGCCGTCGAAATCGTTCCAGTCGAATTCGGGCGCGTCGATACCGAAGCCGCAGAATACGAATTCAGCGGCGGGAAGTTCGACTTTCCGGGTGGCTTGTGCGGTCCAGACCACCAGGTCTTCCGGGAACAGCAGGTCGATTTTCTTCTTTCCCTTCACGCGGAACTTGCCTCCCTCCGGCTTGCACACGGTAGAGATTGTGAGTACCTTCTGGAAATAGCTGTCGCCAAAGGCGGGTTGCAGGCCCAGGCCGCGCATTTCGCCTGCCAGATAGTCGATGGTCCTGGTCTCGTATTCGGTCATCGGCATCCGACCGCCGAATTCATCGGAGCCGAGGGTCTTGACCCAGTTGCGCAGGAGCTCCTCGTCGCCGGTCCAGGCGTTTAGCAGCGTCTTTTCAATGGCCTCGAGCACGAGTGGCTCCATCACGGCGTAGCCCGCCAGCGTGGGGTGCACGCCGTCGTTGCTGTAGCTGGGATTGAGCGCGCGGTTTTCTCCGTGCACCATGGCGGCATAGTAATCCACATAGCAGAAGCCCTGCTCCTCTGCGTAGGCCTGGATGCGGGCATTGAGCGTGGTGATCTTGTCGGCTGCGTCGGTAATGGCCGGGCGCCAGCGGAAAGCAGCAGCCGGAAGCACCGAGGTCAGGATGACACGGATGCCGCTGGCCTTGGCGAGTTGGGCCATCGCCACGATGTTGCCGAAGGTGTGGTCTTCGTTGTAAGGGCCCTGATTCTCGGCCACGTCGTTGGTGCCGGCGTTGATGACCACGGCCTGTGGACGGAGCGCCACGACATCCTGCTGGAAACGCACCAGCATCTGCGCGGACACCTGTCCGCTGATGCCGCGTCCCGCAAAATCATGGTCGGTAAAGAACCCGGGATCGAGCTTGTACCAGAGTTCGGTGATGGAGTCTCCAAGCAGTACCACGCGGGGAGAGGAGGTGAGGGCCGCATTGTCGGCGGCATAGCGGTTCTGGCCGCCCCAGTCCTGGGCAACTGCTGGGAAAGTGAGGAAGAAAAAGCACAGCACTGCAGTTGCAATGTCGTGGAGAAGATATCGTTTCATAATCGTCGAATGCGTATTTGTTCGCAGAAATACTTTCAAAGATATAAAAAAAACGTAAATTCGCGTCGGAATGCACAACGCCATCAAACGCCTCATCCTGTCCCTGCTCGCCGCCCTGCTGGTAAGCATGGGCTTGTCAGCGCAGACCTATACGCCTTCGCCAGAAAACCTGAAGGCCCGGGAGACGTTCAGCCGGCACCGGCTCGGCATTTTCCTGCACTGGGGCATCTATGCGTCCTATGCGCAGGGCGAGTGGTATCTCAACACGGGAAAGCTTGATAAAGACGCCTACGCCGTCGCCGCGGAGACCTTCAATCCCATAAAATTCGACGCCGCTGCCTGGGTGGCCGCCTTCAAGGACGCCGGGGCGGGTTACATCACTTTCACCTCGCGCCATCACGACGGCTTTTCCATGTTCCGGACCGCCGCCTCCGACTACGACATCATCGATGCGACCCCGTTCGGCCGTGACATCGTGGGCGAACTGGCCGAAGCTTGCGCTGAAGCGGGGTTGGGCTTCCACCTGTATTACTCGCTGCTCGACTGGATCCGTGAAGACTATCCGCAGGGCCGAACGGGTCTTAATACGGGCCGCAAGGGAGACAGACAGGACTACGACCACTATCTGGCATTTATGGAACGGCAGGTGGGGGAGCTGGTCCGGCAGTATCCGAATCTCGGCGCGCTCTGGTTCGACGGTATCTGGGACCACGACGAGGATCCCGGTTTCGACTGGCGGATGCCGGAGTTCTATGCCTATATCCATGGGCTCAAGCCGGAACTGCTCATCGGCAACAACCACCATCTGCTGCCGTTCGACGGCGAGGATTTCCAGATGTTCGAACGCGACCTGCCGGGGGAGAACAAGTCGGGCCTTTCCGGCCAGGAGATCAGCGCCCTGCCGTTGGAGATGTGTGAGACGATGAACTGGTCGTGGGGATACCGAATCGACGACATGCACTACAAGAGCGTGAAGGAACTGGTACATCTGCTGGTGCGCGCTGCGGCGAAGAATTCGAATCTGCTGATAAACATCGGCCCGATGGCCAACGGCGAACTGCCGCCGCTTTCGCTCGAGAGGCTCGCAGGCCTGGGAGAATGGATGCGCGGCCACAGCCAGTCGGTTGACGGCACCTCATCCTCCGCCATTCCCGAGCAACCCTGGGGCGTGACTATGCGGAATGACGGCGTGCTGTTCCTGCATATCCTTACCCCGGAAGCGCTTCCCGAACGCGACGGCGTCTGCAAGGTCGTGGTGCCGCTTGCACGGGACATGAACCCGGCCCGAAAGGGGGCGGTGACGCTGCTTTCGGGTGAGCCCCTGACTTATGAATTAACCAAAGACGGTTTCCTGACCGTCACCCTTCCGGCCGCCGCCCTTGAAGAGATCGACACGGTCGTCCGGATAATACTTTAAACTGGAACTGAGAAACTGAGATAATATGTTGATTGCATTGAAACTGCTGGGGTCGATCGCCCTGCTGATGTACGGAATGAAAGTGATGAGCGAGGCGCTCCAGAAGATGGCGGGCCCTCAGCTGCGTCACCTGCTCGGAGCCATGACTACTAACCGCTTTACCGGCGTGGCGACAGGCGCATTGGTTACCGTTGCGGTCCAGTCGTCGGCGGCAACTACGGTCATGACGGTTTCCTTCGTCAACGCAGCCCTGCTGACGCTTTCGCAGGCCATCTCTATCATCATGGGCGCCAACATCGGTACCACGCTTTCGGCGTGGATCATGTCGGCCGGATTCTCGTTTGACGTGACCAACCTTGTCTGGCCGGTCTTTCTGGTGGCCATTGTCCTGATTCAGATGGGCAAGCACCGGTATGTGGGTGATTTTCTGTTCGGTATATCGTTCCTGCTTTTCGCGCTGGGTATGCTTCGGGCGACAGGCATGGAGATGGATCTGGCCCACAATACGTCCGTCGTCGGTTTCTTCGATTCGTTCGACTCCGGCAATTACCTGACCATCCTGCTGTTCCTGCTTGTCGGTACCATCCTGACCTTCATCGCGCAGTCGTCCGCAGCCATCATGGCCATTACGATGGTGCTATGTTCTACCGGAGTCATCGATATCTATCAGGGCATTGCGCTGGTGATGGGCGAGAACATCGGTACAACGCTGACCGCCAACATCGCCGCCATGTCAGCTAATACGCAGGCCCGCCGTGCCGCCGCAGCCCACCTTCTTTTCAATGTCTTCGGTGTGTTCTGGGTCCTTTGCTGCTTCTATCCGTTTGTACGGCTCGTCTGCAGCATCGTGGGCATGGATCCGGGTGCTGAGTCGCAGGCTCCGGCACATCTGACTTTCGCACTGGCAACGTTCCATACCGCCTTTAACGTAACCAATACGCTGATTCTCATTTGGTTTATTCCTCAGATTGAGAAACTTGTCTGCAGGATCATCAAGCCGAAGCAGGGCGAGGAGGAGGAGGAATTCCGCCTGAAGTATATCAAGGGCGGTCTGATGAAGACGCCGGAAATCTCCGTGCTGCAGGCGCAGAAAGAGATTGCCGTGTTCGGAGAAAGGATGATGAAGATGTCGGAGATGGTGCGGGACCTCTATCGAACGACCGACGAGTCGGAATTCAAGAGAATCTTCGAACGTATCCAGAAATACGAGCAGATCAGCGACAACATGGAAAACGAGATTGGAAAGTATCTCGGCCAGGTGGGCGACGCGCACTTGAGCGACGACACCAAGGAAAAGATCCGTGCCATGCTTCGCCAGATCGGCGAACTCGAGAGCATCGGCGATGCCGGTTACAACATGGCCCGTGTCATCCGCCGCAAGTACGAAGCGAAGATCGACTTCAACGAGCAGCAGGAAGCGGGTATCAAGGCGATGTTTGCCCTGGCCCAGCAGGCCGGCGAGCGAATGCTGGAAATGCTCAACGGCCGGCGCGAAGACTTTGATTTCCAACCTTCCGAAGAAATCGAAGCCCAGATCAACGACTGCCGCGACAGGCTCAAGGAGCAGAATATGCGCGACATCGACGACCATGTGTACGGTTACGACAGCGGCAGCATCTACATGGACTTGGTGAACGAGGCAGAGAAGGCCGGTGACTACATCATCAACGTGGTTGAGGCCCGCCTCGGTGCCTCCCACCGAACTACCGAACAAACAGCCAACGCATAGCAAACAAAAAAGTCCCCGCCGACCGGCGGGGACTTTTATTTGATGCGCAAGCAGTTACTCCTGCTCGATCGCACCCATCGGGCAAACGCCGGCGCAAGTACCGCAGTCGACGCAGGCGTTGGGATCGATCTTGTAGATGTCGCCGGCGGAGATGGCTCCGTTCGGGCATTCATCGATGCAGGTGCCGCAAGCAGCGCAGTTTTCAGTGATTTTGTAAGCCATTGTATAAAAGTTTAAGTGAGTTGTTCGGATTCGTAGACAAAGATAATACCAATTTTGGAATTCCTCCGCATCAATAACCGAAAATTTCTTCCGTCGACACGTTTTTGATCGTGCCATACTGCTTCAAAGCATCCAGATCCATGTCGCTGGTGCGGCCTACGATGCCGATGGTGTAGGGCTTGTCTTTCACATATTCCTGCTGGAACTTCACCACGTCGTCGAGCGTCAGGGCAGGCACTTTCTCGTAGATCACCTTGTTGAGGTCGTAGTCGATGCCACGCTGCTGTGCGTTGAGGTAGGACGTCAGCACGCGGCTGCGGACCGTACGGGCTGTACGAATGTTGGAAATCAACGATTCCTTGGCAATGTTGAACGCATTTTCGGACACCGGGATCGCGTTGATGATCTCGTCGAAGGCCGAGAGGGCGTCGATCAGTTTGTCGTTCTGCGTGCCGATGGAGTAGGAGAACACCGACGGGTGGTCGAGGTCGGCCGGAATCGAGTAGTTGGCACGGGCGCTGTAGGCCAGGCCGCGGGCTTCGCGGATCTCCTGGAACACGATGCCGTTCATGCCGCCGCCGAAGTACTCGTTGTAGAGGGTGATGATCGGTGCGGTCTCCACATTGAAGGGAAGCCCGGTGTTGTAGTAGGCCGTGAGGTTGAGCTGGTTGGCGTCGTATTGGGCAAGAACCACGTTGTTTGCTTCGGTGGGAAGATACTGGAACGGATTGCCCTTGATCACCGGGTTGAGCTGCTCGGGCACGTTGTGGATGCGGTTGATGGTCTCTACGGCCTGGGATTCGGTGAGCGGACCGTAGTAAAGCACCTTGTGCTCATTGTCGAAGATGTGGTGGATCTTCTCGAGGAGCGCCTCATCGGTGAGCTGCATCAGCTCCGCAGAAGGGATGACGTTGGTGTTCGGGTTCTTGGCGCCGTAGAGGGCGTAGGTCGAGATGCGGGAGGCGTTGCTGCGCTGGTCGAGCTTGGCGTTGCGGCGCTCGTAGAGGGTGTTGGCCTTGAGCATCGTCAGCGCTTCGGGATTGGCCTGTGCGTGGGCGATGACCTTCTCGACGAGTTCCATGGCCTCTTCCATATTCTCGGCCAGACCGTTGAGTGACACGTAGGTGCGTTCGCCGGCGCAGGCGACGCTCATGTTGACGGCCATGCGGTAGAAGGCTTTCTGCACTTCTTCCGGCGTCATGTCGTCGGTGCCGAGGTAGCTGAGGTAGTTGGCGGCAAACGGCATCACGTTGTCGGCGTAGCTGCCGGTCTCGAACAGGTACTGGAGTTCGAAGACACCGTTGGTCTCATTCTTCTTGTAGAGCACGGGGATGCCGCACTTGGCCGTACCGATCGACATGTCCTTCTTGTAGTCCACGAACACCGGTTCGATGGGCTTGGCAGCGGCGGCCGAGGCCTGGATGTCGCGGAGGAACTGGCTGGCGGCGTCACGGTTCATCATGATCGGCGTGATGGCCGGCTTGGCGATGCGGGTGTCGGTGGGGTCGCGCTGCTCCAGCTTGTTGATCTGCACGTAGTTGTCTTTGAAGTGCTCGTTGGCGAATGCCACGATGTCTTCCTTGGTGACTTTCGAGAGTTCTTCGACCTCATTCACGACGTCCTTCCAGGGAACCTCGTTGATGAAGCTGTTGACTTCGAGGCGGACCAGGAAGCGGGAGTTCTCGTACATGCGCATGTACTGGAGTTTCTGGTTGTTGACGATGGCCGTCAGCAGGTCGTCGTCGAATTCGCCCTTCTTCACCTTCTCGATTTCGGCGAGGGCGATGTCCTTCACTTCCTCAAGGCTCTGGCCCTGGAGCGGTTCGGCCATGATGATGAACGCGGAGTAATCGGCCAGGCCTTCGTTGCCGGCATACATCGAGAGCACTTTCTGCTGCTGGTTCACGTCGAGGTCGATCAGGCCGGCCCTGCCGTTCGAGAGAATGCCGCCGATCAGGTCGAGGTACTTGGTCTCGGGACTGTTGGTGCCGGGGAAGCGCCAGGCGAGCAGGATGCTGGGCGATTCAAGACCGAGTACGTCCTTCACGATGGGTTCAGTGATGGGATCTTCGGGCTCGAACTCCATCTTCTTGAGGTTCTCGTTGGGTTTGAGCTGTCCGAAATACTTGTCGATGACCTTGATGGCCTGCTTCGGATCGAAGTCGCCGGCGAGGCAGACGGCCATGTTGTTGGGCACGTACCACTCGTCATGGTATTTCTTCACGTTGGTGATCGACGGGTTCTTGAGGTGGTCGCCCCAGCCGATGACCGGCGTGTGGTACGGGTGTTTCGGGAACAGGGCGGCGAAGGCGGCCTCGTTGATTTTCTCGCTGTCCATCACGGCGTACATGTTGTACTCCTCGTAGATGGTCTCCAGCTCGGTGTGGAAGCCGCGGAGCACGCAGTTCTCGAAGCGGTCGGCCTGGATCTTCGCCCAGTTTTCCAGCTGGTTGGAAGGGATGTTCTCGGTGTAGCAGGTCACGTCGTTGCTCGTGTAGGCATTCGTGCCGCGTCCGCCGATGGCTGCCATGGCCTTGTCATATTCATTGGGGATGAAGATCTTGGATGCCTCGTAAGAGATGGAGTCGATCTGGTGGTAGATTGCCTTGCGCTCGGCGGGATCGGTGGTCTGGCGATAGACCTCGAACAGGGCTTCAATCTGCTCGAGCAGCGGCTCTTCCGCAGCATAGTCCTGGGTTCCGAGCTGCTTGGTGCCCTTGAACATCAGGTGCTCGAAGTAGTGGGCCAGACCGGTGGTCTCCTGCGGGTCGTTCTTGCTGCCGACCTTCACTGCTACGTGGGCATCGATGCGCGGTTCGTCCTTGTTGACGATCATGTAAACCTTCAGACCGTTGTCCAAGGTGTAGATGCGGGCGTTCGTCGGATCGCCTTTCACGGTCTCGTACTTGTACTTGCTGCAACCTGCGGTGGCAACCAGGGCGAGTGCCGTCAGAATGATGATAGGGATTCTTTTCATAATATGACAGGAATTTCAGTTGGCTTGATTTATGTATTTTTGGCAAAAATAATCAAACAAATGGTATCTTTGCACAAATATATCGGAAAATGAAAAACGTGTTCATCATACTGGCCTCCCTGTTCCTTGGTATTCACGGGCTTTTCGCCCAGGACCAGGTGTTGTACAAGGAGGCCGACGTGATCCGGTTCGACAAGAAAGTCCACGATTTCGGCGATGTGCTGATTGCTGAAGGCCCCGTGACCTGCCTGTTCACGTTTACCAATATCGGAACCCAGCCTTTGGTGATCCACAACGTCATTTCGTCGTGCGGATGTACCACGCCCGAGTGGACCCGCGAACCGGTAAAGCCGGGCGCCACGGGCACCATCCAGGCCACGTTCAGCAACGACCAGGGGCCGTATCCGTTTGAAAAGTCGCTTACGGTGTATGTGGGCGTGGGGGCTTCGAGCCTCGACCGCCCGGTTCTGCTCCGGCTGCGCGGCGTGTCGCACGAGCAGAAGAAAGACCTCGACGAGGTGTTTACCACCCGCATCGGCAGCCTGGGTCTTCGCAAGAACCAGACATCGATCGGTTACATCGACCAGGGCGTGGTGAAGTCCGACCAGATGCAGGTGGCCAATCTTTCGAAAGGCGAGCTCACGGTCGAGACCGCAACCGCCTCGCCGGGCTTGACCATCACCGTCTCGCCCAATCCGATTCCGGCCCGCAGCATGGCCCGTATGACCTATGTGGTCGATCCGGCACGGATGTCGGAAATGTCGTGGGGCAAGCAGCAGTTCGAGGCTACGTTCCGCCTCAATGGCAGGGACTATGCTGACAAATTGACAATCACGGGTGTCATCAAAGACTGTTTCGAGAACCTCTCCAAGAGCGACATCGAGAATGCCGGCGCACCGGTCGTCGAGCGCAGTTATTATGAATTTGGCGAAGTACGCAAAGGAGCTTCGGTTTCGGCTTCCTATACCATTAAGAACAAAGGAAAGCGACCGCTGGTGATCCACAAGGTGGAAGGACAGGGCGCTTCCGATGTGCAGACGAAGATGCCGCTTACCATCAAACCCGGCGGCAAGGCCGAGGTAAAGGTGAAGCTCGATACTTCCGCACTCGACTATACCGGAGAGGTGATCGAAGTGCTGACCGTGATTACCAACGCTCCCTCCAAACCTATCCTGAACTTATTCATCACTGGAAACGTAAAATAACCGTATGGCCATCGACAAATCGCATCAGGGGGATTTCTTCGACGATTACCACAATGAAGATTCGAGTCTGATCATCAACGACGGGGTGAAACAGCCCCCGACCGTCAATCCCTATCTGAAGAGGGTGTTCAAGAAGCGTCCCGGCATCAAGACCGTGGACGAATACATGGATGGCATCCAGCGCGGCGACACCACGGTGCTGAGCCAGGCTATCACGCTGGTGGAAAGCGCCCTTCCTGAACACCGCGCCGTCGCGCAGCAGATTATCCAGCGCTGCCAGGCCCTTTCCAATGAAATGGAGACCATGCGCATCGGCATCACGGGCGTACCGGGTGCCGGCAAGAGCACGTTCATTGAGGCGTTCGGCTCGTACCTTACCAGTGAAGGGCATAAGTTGGCCGTGCTGGCCATCGACCCGAGTTCCGAGAAGAGCAAAGGCAGCATCCTGGGCGACAAGACCCGTATGGAAACGCTCTGTCACGATCCCAAGGCATTCATCCGGCCCAGCCCGAGCGCCGGGTCCCTGGGCGGCGTGGCCCGGAAGACGCGCGAGACGATTCTCCTGTGTGAGGCTGCGGGCTATGATGTGGTGTTCATCGAAACGGTGGGCGTCGGTCAGAGTGAGACGGCGGTCCACTCGATGAGTGACTTTTTCCTGCTGCTGATGCTGTCGGGAGCCGGCGATGACCTGCAGGGCATCAAGCGCGGCATCATGGAAATGTCCGACCTGATTACCATTACCAAGGCCGACGGTACCAATGTGGAGAAGGCGCAGCTGGCGCGGGCACTCTATGCCAACGCGCTCCATCTGTTCCCGCCCACGGAATCGGGGTGGACGCCCACGGCGGTTACCTCTTCGGCCGTGACAAAGGAGGGCCTTCCTGAGATTCTCAAGAAGATCGAAGATTATTTCGCATTGGTAAAGGGGAATGGCTTCTACCGCAAGAAGCGGCGTGAGCAGGCTCGCTACTGGATGTACGAGAGCATCAACGAGAGCCTGAAGAACATGTTCTATGAAGACGAACGCATCGAGCGCTTGATGCCGGAATATGAAGAGGCCGTGCTGCGGGGAGACCTGGAGTCGTTCTCCGCCGCTTCCGAACTGATTGATAAATACCAGAAGAAATTATAAGACAACGATATGGCAAATATTCTGAAGAGATTGTTCGGTACCAAAGCCGATCGCGATATCAAGGAGATTACGCCGACCCTGAAACTGGTCCTTGCCGCCTATGAGCGCATCGACAAATTGAGTGACGACGACCTGCGTGCCGAGAGCGCTGCGCTGCGTAAAAAAGTGCGCGCCTACACGGCTGCGGAGGAAGAGAAGGTGGCGGCCATCCGCGAGCAGCTTGCCGATCCTGAAATGGAGGTATCGCGCAAGGAAAAGTTGGCGACAGAATTGGACGAGCTGGTCAAGACCATCGACAAGAAGATCGAAGAGATATTGAACGAAGTGCTTCCCGACGCGTTCGCCATCGTGAAATCGACGGCGCGCCGCTTCAAGGAGAACGAACGCATCCGGGTGAAGGCCACCGACTTCGACCGCGATTTGAGTGCGCACCATGATTTCGTGAACGTGGATGGCGAGTATGCCCTGTGGCGCAACAGCTGGATGGCCGGCGGAAATACGATTACCTGGGACATGGTACACTACGATGTGCAGCTCATCGGCGGCATCGTGCTGCACCAGGGCAAGATTGCCGAGATGGCCACCGGTGAAGGCAAAACCCTTGTGGCTACGCTGCCGGTGTTCCTCAATGCCCTCGCGGGCAAGGGCGTCCATGTGGTCACGGTCAACGACTATCTGTCGAAACGAGACTCCGAGTGGATGGGGCCGCTCTATATGTTCCACGGTCTGAGCGTCGACTGTATCGACAAACATCAGCCCAGCACCGACGCACGTCGCAACGCCTACCAGGCCGATATCACGTTCGGTACCAACAATGAGTTCGGTTTCGACTACCTGCGCGACAACATGGCCATCAATCCGAAGGACCTCGTCCAGCGCAAGCACCATTTCGCCATCGTCGACGAGGT
>LUZC01000068.1 GCA_001603505.1 Bacteroidales bacterium Bact_11
TACAACGTGGCCACCGCCGGCACCTGCTTCACCGTGGGTGACGCCTATGGCCCGAACACGACATGGGACTCCTTCGCCTGGGGTAACGCTCAGCGTCTGAACCGCTACTATGTGAACCTGCTCACCAACTTCAAGGGCACGGGCGTTGAAGACCCGCGCGCCAACAAGCTGATCCCTTCGGGTATGTACAAGGTGACGCTCAACGCCGACGGCTCGATCCGCAGCTACGAGTGGCTGCGCGACTGCGGTCTGGACAACCAGAACCCCGACGACATCATGCCGGCCAACCGCCACGTATCGGGCAACCTGAACAACTACCTCAATCTGGTTACGGCCAGTACTTCCGACAAAGACCGCACGAAGACCTACTCCGGCGCCAACATCAAGAAGTACTACAACTCCGTGGATGACTTCCTCACCGCTGTCAACAAGTACTACTCCCCTGAAAACGTGACGATCACCCGCAACGGCGACGATGTGACGATCGTGTACAACCCGGGTGCGATGTATGTGAACGATACCAACCCGCTCTATGTGGAGGATATCAAATACATCAACGTCAAGGCTGACGCGCTCTTCGAGACCTACGGTCTGGCCGAGAACGACGAGAACACGTACTACTGCAACGGCGCACACGGCAGCCGCAGCCCGGCGGGCAAGATCGGCTTCGTGGTCGGTACCGGTGCGTTCTACACCCGTCCGACGTCGAACTCGTACATCATGACCTATCCTGAGATGTGCTTCATCAAGGCCGAGATCCTCTTCAACAAGGGCGACAAGAACGGCGCTTACACGGCCTACATCAACGGTATCAAGGCGCACTTCGAACTGATGAACCAGAAGCTCACCGAATGGCAGGGTGCCGGTTACTGCACCACCGCCAAGGGCTTCGACGTGTCGTTCGCCTATGCTCCGATCCCGCAGAGCGAAATCAACGCCTACATGGCCAGCGCCGCCGTGAAGCAGTCGGCCAGCGCCCTCACGCTCTCCGACATCATGATGCAGAAGTACATCGCCATGGGTCCGGATCTCCAGAAGTACAACGACGTACGCAAGTACAACTACTGGCGTGACGGCGTTTACACGGAGATGAAGACGCCGGCATACCGCAACGACAATGCGGTCGGCTTCAATTCGGATCCTTCGAAGCAGACCCACTATCCGCGTCGCTGGCAGCAATCTTCGCACGAAACCAACTACAACGCGACCAACGTGAACGAGATCTACAAGCAGTACGCCAACTACGTGCAGTTCTCGACCGACGTGATCGCCCTCGCCCCGCAGGTCTGGACGATTCCGGTGTGGTGGGATATGGAGTAAAATCTGTTCTGTAACTGTAAAAAGAGCCGTCCGTCGGACGGCTCTTTTTATTATCTTTGCACACGTGAAAATCGGGAACATAGAGCTGGGGGATCGGCCGGTGATGCTGGCGCCGATGGAGGACGTTACCGACGCCTCTTTCCGCTACATCTGCAAGGAGTTCGGCGCCGACCTGATGTTTACCGAATTCATCTCTTCCGATGGACTCATCCGCGACGCAGCCAAGACCATCGCCAAGATGCAGGTGGCCGACGCGGAGCGTCCCATCGGCATCCAGATATACGGACACATTCCCGACGCGCTGGTGGAGGCCGCCGTGCGCGCCGAAGCCGCCGGCCCCGACCTGATCGACATCAATTTTGGTTGTCCCGTGAGCAAGATCGCCCGGCGGGGAGCCGGGAGCGGCATGATGCGCGAGCCCGACAAAATGGTCGAGATCACGCGTCGTGTGGTTGAGGCCGTGAAGCTGCCGGTGACGGTCAAGACGCGGCTGGGCTGGGACGACGACAGCAAGATCATCGTGGAACTGGCCGAACGGCTGCAGGACGCGGGTATCTCCGCATTGACCATCCACGGCCGCACCCGCGCCCAATTATATAAAGGTACGGCCGACTGGACGCTGATCGGCGGGGTGAAGCGCAACCCCCGGATGCACATCCCCATCATCGGCAACGGCGACATTACTACGCCCGAGGGCGCGAAAGAAGCGTTCGACCGCTATGGCGTCGACGGCATCATGATCGGACGGGCGAGTTTTGGCCATCCGTGGATCTTCCGGGAGGTGAAGCACTACCTGGCCACGGGCGAATTGCTGCCGCCGATGAGCGTGCGTGACCGCGTGGACCTGGCCAAGCGCCATCTGGCCAAATCGCTCGAGGTGAAGGGCGAGAAGGTGGGCGTACTGGAGATGCGCCGCCACTTGAGCTGCTATTTCAAAGGACTCGATAATTTCAAGGAAACACGGTTGAAGCTCGTGACGCTGACCGATCCGGCGGCGCTCTACGGGTTGCTCGACCATATAGCGGAGGTTTGGGGATGATCTGGAGCAAAGTATTGCTTTTCCCGTATTGGCTGGCGCTGCGGCTGCGGCATGCCGGTTTTGACAGCGGTCGCCGCAAGGTGGTGGAACACCCGGTGCCCGTGATTTCGGTGGGCAACGTAACGGTGGGAGGAACGGGCAAGACGCCGATGGTGGAATATCTGGTGAACCTGCTGCAGGGGCGGTGCCGCGTGGCGGTGTTGTCGCGGGGTTACAAGCGCAAGAGCCGGGGTTTTCATCTGGTGGAGGTGGATGATTCGGCCACGCAGGCGGGCGACGAGCCGCTGCAGATCAAGCGCAAATTCCCCGAGATCATCGTGGCGGTCGACAAAAACCGCAACCGCGCTGTCGCGCAGCTGCTCGCCCTGCCTGAGGAGCAGCGTCCCGGCCTGATTCTTCTCGACGACGGCTTCCAATACCGCAAGCTCAAACCGGCGACCGACCTGGTGCTGGTGGATTACAACCGGCCGATCTTCAAGGATGAGCTGCTGCCGCTGGGCCATCTTCGCGACCTGCCCGAGCAAATCCGTCGGGCCGCGGCGGTGGTGGTGACCAAGAGCCCCCGCTATCTCGATGCCTGGGAGCGCGAGAAGGTGCGCAGTGCCACGCGGCTCCGCCCGGAGCAGCCGCTGTTCTTTGCGACCGTCAAATACGGCGAGGCGCTGCCTGTGTTCCGCTGGGAGGCCGACAAGCGCTACATCTATTCAAAAGAAGTATTCCTTTTCTCGGGCGTGGCCGACGACCGGCCGATGGTAGTACACCTCAGCGACCGTTACGACCGTATCGCCCACAAGCGTTTCGGCGACCATCATTGTTTTACCCGTGCCGACCAGCGCCGCTTGGCGCGGTTCGCCCGCCGCAATCCCCGCTCGCTGCTGCTGACCACCGAGAAAGACGCGATGCGCCTGCTCCATGCCCGCAAGCTCGACGATGAAGTCCGCCGCCGCCTCTTCTACCTTCCGATCGAAACCGAATTCTTGACCTGGGAAGAAGGCGAAGCTTTCGACGAACTCCTGGGCCGCAACGTTCCCGAACAGGCCGGCAACGGATTGCTTTTTTGAAATCGGTCTGTATCTCTTTCAAGACTACGGCCCCTCCGGGGCCTATCCCTCCCAAGCGCTGAGCGCTTGGGCCCCTCCCACTCACGGCTGCGGGGGCGCAGACGGTCTTGAAAGAGATACAGCCCAATTTCAACGCAATCCCATAGAAAATTTGCCATAATGAAAAATATTCGTAAATTTGCAGCCCCCAAAATAGCGGGGACTCGCAACATTTATTAGTATTAACCTAAAAATCAAGAAAGTGGACACTTTAAGCTACAAGACCATTTCCGCCAATAGCGCCACCGCCAAGAAAGAGTGGTACGTTATTGATGCGACCGATCAGGTGCTGGGTCGTCTCGCTTCCCGCGTCGCTCTTGTCCTCCGCGGCAAGAACAAACCGGATTTCACGCCGCACGCCGACTGTGGTGACAACGTCATCATCGTCAACGCCGAGAAAATCCGCATGACCGGCAAGAAGCTTACCGACAAAGTGTACGTTCGCCATACCGGCTATCCGGGAGGCCAGCGTTTCGCTACGCCCAAAGAGATGCTCGATCGCAAGCCGACTTTTGTCGTGGAGCACGCCATCAAAGGAATGCTTCCGAAGAACCGTCTCGGCGCCGACCTGTTCCGCAACCTGTATGTTTACGCAGGTCCGGAGCACCCGCACGCCGCCCAGCAACCCAAACCCCTCACGTTAAACGAAATTTAAGACAGAGTAATGGAAGTATTCAACGCCCTTGGAAGACGTAAATCAGCAGTTGCTCGCGTCTATTTGAACACCGGTTCCGGCAATGTGGTGATCAACGAACGTCCCCTCGATGAGTATTTCAAAGAGGATACGCTCCGCTACATTGTGAACCAGCCGCTGGTCCTTACCAACACCGTCGGTCAGTTCGACATCAAGGTGAATGTCGACGGTGGCGGCATCAAAGGACAGGCTGAGGCCGTCCGCCTCGGCATCGCGCGCGTCCTGTGCAAGGTCGACGCCGAAGCCTATCGCCCGGTCCTCAAGTCCAACGGTTTCCTGACCCGCGACGCCCGCGAGGTGGAGCGCAAGAAACCTGGCCAGCCCGGTGCCCGCAGACGCTTCCAGTTCAGCAAACGTTAATCGTTACGCACTGATTTACATTTGCACGGCACGGATTCAAAATCCCCGGACCCACCCGTTGGCTGCCTGAGATTTGTCCTGCCGCGGAAAATTCAGGAGACCGGCCTGAAAGACCGCTACTCCGGATTGAAGAAAAGAGAAAAAAGAAACAAGTAAAAAAACAAACAAAATGTCTAGAACCAATTTCCAAGACTTACTCGATGCAGGCGTCCACTTCGGTCACCTGAAGCGGAAATGGAATCCCAAAATGGCTCCGTATATTTTCATGGAGAAAAACGGAATCCATATCATCGACCTGCACAAGACTGTCGTCAAAATAGACGAGGCGGCCGGCGTAATGAAGCAGCTTGCCCATGCAGGCCGCAAGATCCTCTTCGTCGCCACCAAGAAACAGGCCAAGGATATCGTCGCGGAATGCGCACAGAGCGTCAATATGCCGTACGTCACCGAGCGTTGGGCGGGCGGTATGCTGACCAACTTCCCCACCATCCGCAAAGCCGTCAAGAAGATGAACACCATCGACAAGATGATGACCGACGGCACGTTCGAAACCCTGGCAAAGCGCGAGCGTCTGCAGATCTCGCGTCAGAGAGCCAAACTTGAGAAGAACCTCGGTTCGATCGCCGACCTGAACCGTCTTCCTTCCGCCATTTTCGTCGTGGACGTGCAGAAAGAAATCAACGCCGTCCGCGAAGCCAATCGTCTGAATATCCCCGTTATCGCAATGGTTGATACATGTTGCGACCCGACCACGATTGATTATGTGATTCCGGCTAACGACGATGCGGCTAAATCCATCCAGCTGATCACCAAGACGCTCTGCGACGCCATCGCCGAGGGCCTCGAAGATCGCCGGATCGAGAAAGAAAAAGAGAAAGACGAAGCTCCCGTCAAGGAAGAAGCCCCTGCGAAACGCGTCCGCGTGCGCCGCGCCAAGGCTGAAGAGGAAGCTCCCGTCGAAGAATCCGCTGAATAATCCTTAATCCCTTCTGACAATGGAAATCAAAGCAGTAGATGTCGCTAAATTGCGCAAGATGACCGGTGCCGGCATGATGGATTGCAAGAAGGCCCTTGTTGAGGCTGAAGGCGATTTCACCCGCGCACAGGAGATTATCCGTGAGAAAGGCAAGCTCGTGGCCGCCAAGCGCGCTGACCGCGAGACCACCGAAGGTGCCGTGAAGGCCCGCGTCGAAGGCGGTAAGGGTATTCTCGTATGCCTCGGTTGCGAAACCGACTTCGTGTCGCAGAACGCCGAGTTCCAGGCCTTGGCCAACGCCATCGCCGACGCTGCCATCGCCGCCTGCCCGGCCGACCTCGAAGGCCTGAAGGCCACCAGGATGGCCAACGGCGAGACGGTGGAAGAAGCCATCTCCCAGCAGACCGGCAAGAGCGGTGAGAAGCACTCTCTCGCTTTTTACGGCAAGCTCGAAGCCCCGTATGTGGCTTCCTACATCCACACCACCAACGGCAAGCTCGGTGCGATCGTGGCTTTCAACAAGCCTATCGACGAGGAACTCGCCAAAGGTATCGCCATCCAGGTCGTGACCATGAACCCCGTGTCGGTGTCCGCTGAGGACTGCCCGGCCGAGGTGGTGGAGAAAGAGCGCCAGGTGGCTATCGAAAAGACGAAGGAAGAGCAGGTGCGCAAGGCCGTGGAGAACGCGCTGAAGAAAGCCGGCATCAACCCGGCCCACTGCGACAGCGAAGACCACATCGAGAGCAACACCGCGAAGGGCTGGCTCACGCCGGAGCAGGCGCAGCAGGCCCGCGAGATCATCGCGAAGGTGTCGGCCGAGAAGGCTGCCAACCTGCCCGAGCAGATGATCCAGAACATCGCCGCCGGCCGTGTCCAGAAGTTCTTCAAGGAGAGCACGCTGGAGCAGCAGGAGTATCAGATGGGCGATGGCAAGACCCCTGTGAAGGATGTTCTCACCGCCGCCGACAAGGATGCGAAGATCCTTTCCTTCTATCGCTTCTCGCTGACCGACGAGTAAAAAAGATGCCCGGTCGAGCCGGGCATGACGAAAAAAAGGAGCCGCAGCGCGGCTCCTTTTTTATTTGATTACGCCAAGTTCCTTGCCGATCTTGGTGAAGGCCGCGACGCATTTGTCGAGGTGCTCCTTTTCGTGACCGGCCGACACCTGCACGCGGATACGGGCCTGTCCCTTCGGGACCACCGGGTAGTAGAAGCCTGTGACGTAGATCCCCTCTTCCTGGAGACGGGCTGCCATCTTCTGCGAGAGCGGCGCGTCGTAGAGCATTACGGCGCAGATGGCCGATTCGGTGGGCTTGATGTCGAAGCCGGCAGCCTTCATCTTGCCGATGAAGTACTCCGTGTTGGCGTGCAGCTTGTCCTGCAGCTCATTGGTTTCGCTCATCATGTCGAACATCTTGATGCCCGCCGCGGCGATCATCGGCGGAATGGAGTTGGAGAACAGATACGGCCGCGAACGCTGGCGCAGCATCGCGATGATCTCCTTCTTGCCAGTGGTGAAGCCGCCCACCGCGCCGCCGAAGCTCTTGCCGAGGGTGCCGGTGAGGATTTCTATCTGGCCGCGGAGGTTGAAGCGTTCGGTGGTGCCCCGGCCGGTGCGTCCGACCACGCCGGCGGAGTGGGACTCATCGACCATCACCATAGCGTTGTACTTTTCGGCCAGGGCGTGGATCTTGTCGAGCGGGGCCACATTGCCGTCCATCGAGAACACACCGTCGGTCACGATGAGGCGATAGCGCTGGGCCTGGGCCGTTTTGAGGCAATTCTCCAGCTCTTCCATGTTGGCGTTAGCGTAGCGGTAACGCTGGGCCTTGCACAGGCGCACGCCGTCGATGATCGAGGCGTGGTTGAGGGCGTCGGAGATGATGGCATCGTGCTCGTCGAGCAGCGGCTCGAACACGCCGCCGTTGGCGTCGAAGCACGAGGCATAAAGGATGGCGTCTTCTGTGCCGAAGAATTCGGAAATCTTGCGTTCAAGCTCTTTGTGGAGATCGCCCGTGCCGCAGATGAAGCGCACCGACGACATGCCATAGCCGTGGCTGTCGAGGGCTGCCTTGGCCGCCTCGACGAGTTTCGGGTTGTTGGCCAGGCCCAGGTAGTTGTTGGCGCAGAAGTTCAACACGTCCTTATCGGGCGCCACCTTGATGGCCGCCTGCTGGGCGGAGGTGATGACCCGTTCTTCTTTATAGAGGCCGGCCTCCCGGATGGACTGGAGCTCGGCTTCAAGATACTTTTGGAAATCGGTATACATGTGTTTAGGATTATTACGCGATAATACAAATGTATGAAAATTTGTGATTTTACGCAAAAATTACTTACTTTGCAGAATCTTGTCCATAGTAGCGGCAGGAGCATAAACGAGGATATAACACATTAAATACTAATAACCAAAACCATCTGATTATGGAAGACATTGCATCAAAGGTCATCTCCATCATCGTCTACAAACTGGGCGCTGAAGAGAGCGAAGTGACGCCGGCTGCAAGCTTCAAGAACGACCTCGGCGCCGACTCCCTCGATACCGTCGAGCTGATCATGGAGTTTGAGAAAGAATTCAATATCACGATCCCCGACGATGTCGCCGAGAAGATATCGACCGTCCAGGACGCCATCGACTACATCAAGGAGAACGTTCAGTAGCCTATGATGAAAAGGGTCGTTGTCACCGGAATCGGGACCATCAATCCCTTGGGAAACAACGTCGCGGAGTATTTCGGCAATCTGAACCGCGGCGTCAGCGGAGCGAGAATCATCGACCGGCTCGACACAACCTTCTTCAAAACCAAATTCGCGTGTGAGATTCCGGACTACGATCCGGCGCGCTTCCCCGAGGCCATCGACCGCAAGGAAGCCCGTCACACCGACCCGTTCACGCAATACGCGATGATTGCAGCCGCCGAGGCGGTGCGCGACAGTCGCCTCGACGTGGACGAAGTGGATCCCCGACGTATCGGCGTCGTGGTGGGTTCCGGCGTTGGCGGCATCAATTCTTACACGGAGGAAATCAAGGACTATTTCGGGAGCGACAGGCCCCGATTTAGTCCTTTTCTGATTCCCAAGTTCATCACCAACATCGCTTCGGGCCATATCGCCATCAAATTCGGCTTCCGCGGCCCGAACTTCGGCGTGTCTTCGGCCTGCGCCACGTCGGCCCACGCCATCCTGACGGCCGCCTCGCAGATCCAGCTGGGCCGGGCCGACATCATGATTTCCGGCGGCACGGAAGCCCCGATCTCAATTCCCGGCATCGGCGGTTTCAACTCCGCCCATGCCCTTTCGACCAACAACGAAGAGTATCGCACGGCCAGCCGTCCGTTCGACAAGACCCGCGACGGGTTTGTCATGGGCGAGGGCGCGGCCATCCTTGTGGTCGAGGAATACGAGCACGCCCTTCGCCGCGGCGCGAAGATCTACGCTGAAATCGCCGGCCTGGGCATGACCTGCGATGCATGGCACATCACGGCCCCGCGTGAAGACGGCGAGGGTGCGGCCGATGCCATGGAACTGGCGCTCCGCGAAGCCGGCATCACGCCCTCCGACGTGGATTACATCAATGCGCACGGCACCTCCACGCCCCTGGGCGACCTGGCTGAGCTCAAGGCTATCAAGCGGGTGTTCGGCGATGCGGCCTACAAGGTCAACATCAGTTCCACCAAGTCCATGACCGGCCACATGATGGGTGCCGCCGGTGCGGTGGAAGCCCTGGCGTGCATCCACGCCATCTGCGACGGAGTCATTCCGCCCACCATCAATTTCCGTTTCGAAGACGAGAATATCGACTATCGGCTCAACCTCACGCTCAACGAGCTCCAGGAGCGCAAGGTACGCGTTGCCATCAGCAACAATTTCGGTTTCGGCGGGCAGAATGCCTGCCTCGTTTTCCGCGCTATTTAACTATTTGAGGACCGCGTAGGTCAGATTCAGGACGGGATGCCGCTCTGCAGCCGTGCCGTTCAGGGTATTCTGCGCGTAGTAGTAGTAATCGGCGTAGTAGTAGGTGGTACTCGTATAGCTGTTGTAGAAGCTGAGCGTGGGCATCATCCAGAGGTCGTCGTCGGCGGTGATGTCGGTGCGACGGATGAGATCCTGCAGATAGATGCTGATATTGGAGGTGTATTGCAGCAGCGAGCGGTTGAGCATGCCGTCTTCCATGCCGGTGTTGTTGATCTCGTCGAGGGGCGTGTAGTTGACCGAACTGGTGCCTCTCACGCGCTTGCAGGGGAAGAGATTGGTGGAATAGTAGTCGTACTGGTTGCGGTCGCCGTTGTATTCCACGGGGAAGGTAAGGGTGGCCTTGGCAATGAGGATATTCTCGAGCGGAACGCCGGCGGAGGCGGCCCATGCGGTCACGGTGCTGCGCAATTGCTGCGCGTCGATATGGGGTTTGATGCCGCAGAGGCCTTCCATGTACAGGGCCTTGGCGGGGTCGGCATGCTCCAGGCTGCGGGAGCCGGCAGAGCTGACGTTGACGCTGTAATAGCTGCCCAGATTGAAGGTGGCCGTGTTTGAGCGACGGGCGCCTTCGTCATCGTCGTAGTCGTACACCAGATAGAGATACGACGCCGAAAGGTCGAAGCACGTGAGACGTCCGCCCTCCATGCCTTCCAAGGGGTCGTCGCACGCGATGTAAAGGCCGTAGCAGGCTTTCATGAAGAGTTCCGCGCTGTCGAGCGTAGCCATCGGAATCCGGAACAGCTTTTCCCCGAATTCCTTCTTGATATCCACGATATAGGCATCGTCGCCCGTAAAAACGGTGCCTCCGTCGGAGAGGAGCTCCGCCTTATGGTCGGTGGGCTTGAGGCTATTGTTGTAGATCATCGTGGAGTCGAGTTCCACGTTCAGCTGATATACGTAAAAGTTCTGCGGAATCGAGAGCTGCGAGGCGTCGACCACCAGGGTGGTGTCGACGGCCAGGCTGAGGATTAGGCTGCGGACCGAGGGATTCTTGCCCCAGATGATGGAGTCGACGGCAGCGGTGAGGGAGACCGCCGCATCGGAGTGGAACAGGCCGAAGCGCTCGGTGCGGATAGCGCCCACGGTGGCGCTGTTCGACACGGAGGTCTGCAGGCTGTCGGCCATCCGGAGGGTCACCGGCAGGTCGAGCGTGGCAACATGCAGGGAAATATCCTGATTCTCCGGAACCATGGCGGAGCCCAGGGTGTTGTCGGTATCAATGCACGAAGTGAGGAAAAACAAGGTCAGCAGCGCCGCCACTCCCAGGGAAACCCCAGTTCTTTTCATCTAGCTGTTTCGTTTTAAAAGGTCGTCGTAAAAATGGTCGTAGGTGCGGACCCAGTCCATGTTTTCTGCCCGGGCGGGAACCCCTGCAATGACCGGAAGCCCCTGCTGCTTGATAAAGCCCTCGAGTTCAGGGTCGAGCGCGGGTACGCCTGCCACAATGCCGTCCGCATACCGGATGGCTAATTTCGCAAGATTTATGCCAGTGGGCTCTTCGAGCAGGGCCACGTCTTCGCGGCTGAGGTTCTCCCCGAGGATCTTGTCGACAAGGTCGTCGCTCAGGCGGGCGCCGAGGTTCTCGTTGTAGAGCGAGAGCACCACGCGGGCTTCGGTGAAGATGGGGTCTTCGTGATAGACTTTCTTCAGATACACGGGCACAAAGTGGGAAATCCAGCCCTGGCAGTGCACGATGTCGGGCTTCCAGCGGAGTTTCTTGACCGTTTCGAGCACGCCGCGCGCGAAGAACACGGCCCGTTCGTCGTTGTCTTTGAAATCATTGCCCTCAGCGTCCCGGTAGATGAATTTGCGATGGAAGTAGTCTTCGTTGTCGATGAAGTAGACTTGCATCCGGGCCGATGAGATGGAGGAGACCTTGATGACCAGCGGGCGGTCGGCGTTGCCGATGACGAGGTTCATGCCGGAAAGGCGGATGACTTCGTGCAGTTGGTTGCGGCGTTCGTTGATCGTGCCGTAGCGCGGCATGAAGGAGCGTATCTCCTTGCCGCTCTCCTGGATCCCCTGCGGGAGGTATCTCCCTAGCATAGATATGTCTGTCTCAGGCATATAGGGGAAGATCTCGGAGTTTACAAACAATACTCTTACGGGCTCTTCCATCTTTAAAGTCGTTTTTAGGCAAATTCGATACAAAGGTAATAATATTTTTTGATTATCTTTGCGAGACAGTCCGCAAAATGGGAAACCAGGCTAAAAATATCGTACACAAGCGGTTGATTCGCTCCTACATCACCTCTTTCATCAGCATTTCGCTGGTGCTGGTGCTGGTGGCGGCGGTGTCGGTGTTCGCGGTCAACGCGGGCGGGGTGGCCCGCTGGTTCAAGGAGAATCTCTCCGTATCGGTGCTGCTCAAGCAGTCGGTGTCGGAGAAAGAGGGACGCGCCCTGGCCGACGCCCTCTCGCAGCGGTCGTACGTGAAGGAAAGCCGCTTCATCACGAAAGAGGAGGGAGCCGAGGAAATGAAAGCCCTGCTCGGTGAAGATTTCCTGTCGGTGTTTGAAAGTTCGCCGATCCCCCTGTCGATCGACCTGAAGCTCAGCGGCGATTATGTGGCCTCCGATTCCCTGGCCGTCATCAAGAAAGACCTGCTTTCCGACCGCCGCGTGGAAGAAGTGGTGTATCAGGAATCGCTTGTCGACGCACTCAACGCCAACCTGCGCAGCATCAGCCTGGTGGTGGGCGTTGTGATTCTGTTGCTGCTGGTCATCTCCTTCGCGCTCATCAGCAACACCGTGCGGCTCAATATCTATGCGCGCCGCTTCACCATCCATACCATGAGCCTGGTGGGGGCGCGCCGCTCGTTTATCGCGCGGCCCTTCGTGCGTCAGGCGGTGCTGGAGGGGGCGGCTTCGGGCATCGTGGCGTCGCTGGTGCTGTATTTCGGCATCCGCTCGCTGAGCCGCGGCTCAGGGCTGATGGAAGAACTGCTCGACATGCGGCTGGTGTGGATCGTGCTCGCTGGCACGGTTTTGCTGGGTATCCTCCTGTGCGTGGTGTCGGCCCTGCTGGTGGTCAACCGCGTGGCATATATTTCCCGCGACGATTTGTATTATTGATGATTTTTTGAAACAGATATGGCTCAATTTTCCCTGCCTTCGAAGAATGTGAAGCTCATCGGCATCGGGCTGCTGGTGATGATCGTGGGCTTCGTGCTGATGATCGGTGGCGGCTCGTCCGACCCGAACGTGTTCAATCCGGCGATGTTCAGTTTCCGTCGCATCACCCTGGCTCCGATCGTGGTGATCGCGGGCATCGTGGTGATCCTGGTCGGTATCATGAAAGTTCCGAAGGAACCGGAGGAATAGCCGATGGATACGCTGGAAGCCCTCATTCTGGGCCTGGTTCAAGGCCTGACCGAATTCCTGCCTGTAAGCAGTAGCGGTCATCTGGCCATCGGCAAGGCGTTGTTCGGCATCGAGACGTCCGACCTCGCTTTCGAGGTGGCCGTGCATGCCGCCACGGTGCTTGCCACCATCGTGGTGTTCTGGAAAGATATCGTGAAACTCCTGCAGGGTCTGTTCCGGTTTGAGATGAATGCCGAAACCCGCTACATCCTGCTGATCCTGCTGTCGATGGTGCCTGTGTTCATCGTGGGCATGTTTTTCAAGGATTCGGTGGAGGAACTCTTCGGAAGCGGCCTGGCCGTGGTGGGCGTGGCCCTCATGGTCACGGCGCTGCTGCTGTTCCTTTCTGAGACGCTTGCGGCCCGGCGGCAGGGCGAAGGCGACAAGATCACCTGGAAAACCGCGCTCTGGATGGGCTTGGCCCAGGCGGTCGCCGTGATTCCCGGCCTTTCCCGCAGCGGCTCGACCATCGCCACGGGTCTGCTCTGCGGCGCGAAGAAAGACGAAGTCACGCGCTTTTCGTTCCTGATGGTGCTCGTCCCCATCCTGGGCGAAGCGTTCCTCGACGTGGTGGGCGGCGATTTCGCTGCCAGCAGCGTGGGCATGCTGCCGCTGGCGGTGGGCTTTGCGGCCGCTTTCGTTTCGGGCCTCTTCGCCTGCCGGGTGATGATTGCCCTCGTGCGCAAGGCGCGGCTGCGCTGGTTCGCGCTCTATTGCGTGCTGGTGGGCCTTGCCTGCCTCATCTCCACGCTCGTCTAAAGCCATGCTGCCGAGCGACGCCCGCTATTGTTTCGTGGCCGACCTGCATCTGGGGCCCGACACCGATCCCGACGGAACGCGGGAAGCGGCGTTCGTACGGTTTCTGCAGGAACTCCCCTCCGACCTGAAGGGATTGTTCCTGCTGGGCGACATTTTCGATTTCTGGGTGGATTACAAGTACGTGGTGCCGCGCGGCAACGTGCGCGTCCTGGCGGCCCTCGCCGAGGTGGCGCAGCGAACCGACGTGTGGTTTCTCCGGGGCAACCACGACTGGTGGGTGACCGACTATTTCGAGCAGGAGCTGGGCGTGCACATCGTCCGTGAGCCCTGGCGGGTGTTCGATCTCGACGGCAAGCGGGTATTGCTGGGCCATGGCGACACGCTCGGGGTCCACGACTGCAAGTCGAAACTCATTTTCCATGTGTTCCGCAACAAGGTGTGCATTGCGCTCCTGCGGGCGTTGCCGACCCGCTGGGTATTCGCTTTCGCCCGTCGCTGGTCGAAGCACAGCC
>LUZC01000069.1 GCA_001603505.1 Bacteroidales bacterium Bact_11
ATGCTTTTTACGCATAACAAAACCCCGAAAGTTTTTTGTCTAACTTTCGGGGTTCATGTCAGAAATCGCGGCCTTCTTTTTTTACAGGAACTTGATGATATAAAACATCATGACACCGCTGGCGGTGAGTTTCAGTCCGGTGCTCAGCAGGAAGCCGAGAAACGAGCCGAAAGCAGGCCTGAGCGACCCGGCCATGTCCCGGCCGTTGAACACCATTTCAGCCAGCAGCGCGCCCAGAAAGGCGCCGAGGATCATGCCCCAGGGCGGAAAAAAAACGACGCCGAGCACCAGGCCGACCAATGTGCCCCGTGCGGCGGCTTTCGAGCCGCCTGTCTTGCGTGTCACCCAGGAGGGCACCACATAATCGAGCACGGTAACCACCACGGCGATCACCAGCCAGGTGATCAGAAAGCCCGTCGTCATCTCTTCCGGCCCGTTAAGATACACCAGCAGCAGGCCGAGCCACGACAGCGGCGGCCCGGGGATGACCGGCAGGATGCATCCCATAAGGCCGACGATGCCGAGAATGACGGCCAGGGTGTCTAGAACATATAATCCCACGCAGGCAGGGGAATCGGCTTGGTCTGGGCAGCCTTGACGGCTTTCTCGCTCAGATACTTTTTGTTGATGACGATGCGGAACAGATATTCGTCGAACCAGCGGTCGGTGAAGGTCACGTAACCATGGTTGCCCGAAGCCGGACCCCAGCTGTTTTCGAGTTCCCATTTCACCGGGACGTCGTTCTCGTCGGTATCGCAGCCGATGAGCGTCATGGCGTGCGAGGAACCGCTCTGGCGGGTGAGGATGCGGGCTTTCTTATCCATGTCGAGCGTAATGCCGAACAGCGACTCATAGTCGTAGTAGTCCACGTCCATGACGCCTTTTGCGCGATCGCTCTGCTTGCCCACGTCGCAGGAAATGTAGAGCGGGGTGTTGTCCTTGATGGAAGCCAGCGCGGCCGGCTTGATCTCCTCGTTGGGGAGATTTAGGTAGCACCAGTTGACGCCCTCATAGGTGTTGCGGTACGAAGCGATGTCATAAACCTTGTAGTACTCGCGCGTGGGGTCGTTCATGATCATGATGAACGTGTCGGGGTTATAATCGGCGGGGATGAGGCTCTTGTAAAACGCCAGCGGCGTGGTGGTCAGCGACTGGATCTGGCCCTTGCTGTCCTTGTAGCGCCAGGTGAATTCCGTCGGCGGCTCGCCGAGGCAGAGCGCCAGCACGCGGTACACTTGTTTCAGGATTTCGATCTTCTTGGCTTCGAGGGCCTTGGTCTTGGCTCCGGCTGCATACATTTCGCGCAGGTGCCAGCCACCGGTGCGCAGCAGTTCCGTAAGGACGCCCCGCATCTGGGCGGTATTGTTGGAGTGCTCCGTCTCCGGCATCACTTCCTGCGGCACTACGCCGTATTTTTCAGCCACATCCCAGAAGAGATTCCACACGCCGCCGTCGGCGATGGGCGACTTGAAGAAGAACACCACGTCGCGGTCGTTGATGTCGCGGTCGGCCGTAGCGATGATGTTTTCGAGGAAGAGGTTCGCCTTTTCGAATTGGTCCCAGAAGAAGGTATAGTTGTGGGAGAAGTCGAATTCCCGCAGGTCGAATTTCTTCATCACGTCGGGACGAAGCACGTTCATCGAGGTGAACATCCAGCAGCGACCTGAGCTCAACTGGTTGGTGATGCCCTTGACGTCGCAGCGGTATTTGAAGTAATGGTCGATCGCGGCGGCCTTCTCGTGATTATAGGTAAACGATTTGATATCCTTGTCGGTCGTCAGGGCGTTCTGAATCGCCTTGGTGGCCGGGTCCATGACGAAGCTTCCCTGGATTTCCTTGAGTTCGGCCTTGCCGATGGTCTGGGCGCCGGCGAGATACCCGGTCAGGCCGGGCATGATGCAAATCAGCCCAATGAGGGTGAAGAGGATTTTTTTCATATCAGTCGGTGTACATGGTGTTTTCGATTTCCTCGACCGTGATGGGAAGACGCTTCGCGCCGAGGATGCGGGCGCCCTTTTCGGTGATGAGCAGGTCGTCTTCGAGGCGGATGCCACCGAAGCCGTAGTAGCTTTCCAGTTTGTCGAAATTGATGAATTCGGCGTTGTGGCCTTCTCCCTTCCATTTCTCGATGAGAGCCGGGATGAAATAGATACCGGGTTCGTCGGTGATGACGTGGCCCGGACGGAGCCGGCGGGCCATCCGGAGCGAGCCCAGGCCAAGCTGCTTGGCACGGGTCTGGTCGGGATCGTAGCCCACGTAGTTCTCGCCGAGGTCTTCCATATCGTGTACGTCGAGGCCCATGTTGTGGCCCAGGCCGTGCGGCATGAAGAGGCCCTGAACACCGGCGGCCACCATCTCGTCGACGTCGCCCTTCACCAGGCCGAGGTTCTTCAGACCCTGGACGATGATCTTGGCGGCGCCCAGGTGTACGTCGCGATAGGTAACGCCCGGCCTTGCGGCGTCGCGGGCGTAGTCATTGGCCGCCAGCACGATGTTGTAGATGTCTTTCTGCTTCTGCGTGAACTTGCCGCCCGTTGGCAGGGTGCGGGTGTTGTCGGAGCAGTAGTGCGAGGCAATCTCCACGCCGGCGTCGATGACGCAGAGGTTGCCCTCGGTCAGGATGGCGTCGTGCATGTGGTTGTGGAGCGTCTCGCCGCGCTGCGAGAGAATGGTGGGGAACGAGGTCATCACGCCGCCGCTCTTGCACACGCCTTCCATCACGCCCACGAGTTCCTGCTCGACCATGCCGAGCCGCATCATCTTCATCGCGGTCAGGTGCATGGCATAACCCAGGTTGCAGGCCTTGTCGATTTCCTCGATTTCGCAGGGTTCCTTGATCAGACGGAGCGCCACCACGGCTTTGATGAGTTCCTCGCTGGCCCCGGCCTTCAGGTCGTGGATCGCGATGCCCAGCATGCGGTGAAGCAGGATCTTGTTGTGGTTGCGGTGCGGAGGCAGATAGTGGATCTTGCGACCCTGCTTCTGCGCCTGCGAGAGCACCTCGGCGAGCCGCTCCAGCGGTGCGCTCTTTTCCACACCCACTTCGGCGGCCTGGTCGGCAATCAGCGGCTGGGGGCCCATCCAGATGATGTCGTCGATGTCGACATCATCGCCGAAGATGGTTTCCTCGCCGGTGTTCGCGTCGATGACAGCGGCCATGTCGGGCTTGTCGAGGCCGAAGAAATAGAGGAAGGAGCTGTCCTGACGGAACTGGTACTGGTTGTCGGCGTAGTTGCAACTGGCTTCGCTGTTGCCCAGCAGCAGGATCACGCCGTCCTTCACTTGTTCCAGAAGGCGCTTCCTGCGGGAAATATAGACTTGTTTGTCGAACATGGTATCGAGAATTAAGGTTCTATTTTGTAAAAATACAAAAAGAATCTCACAAAAGCAAGAATGACACTTTTGCCCGAAATCACGTATCTTTGCAGGATAAATCACTTCAGGACATGAAACGCGACCATTTTACCCTGCCTTATGATGGCGGTCTCATTGAAAAGGGCCTGCCGCAAGGCGTTCTCCACTCGTACGAAAAAGTCTGGACACACATCCACGATGACGCCATCCCGGCCTCGAAGGCCGTGGCCGACGTCATTGTCGATGCCATCAAACACACGGAAGGACGGCTGTTCCGCCTCGGCCTGAGCACCGGCCGCACCCCGATTCCACTCTACGACGAACTGGCGCGCCGTTACAAGGCGGGAGAGGTCTCATTCAAGAATGTGGAAGTCGTTTCCATCGACGAATACTATCCTTCCGATCCGAAAGGCAGCAAGAGCCGGAACCACCAGCTGCACGAAGCGCTGCTCGACAAGGTGGACATCCTGGAAGAAAACATCCATATTCCCGACGGAAGCGTGCCGAAAGACAAGATTTCGGAATACAATGCAGCCTTCGACAACATGGCGCGCGGCCTCGACCTGCTTGTGGTCGGCATCGGCGAACTGGGCCAGGTAGGCTTCAACGAAGCCGGGTCCCAGGCCAAAGACCGCACCCGCGTCGTGCGTCTGTCACATACCTCGCGCCGCCGGCAGTCCAAGAATTTCAAATACGCCATGGACGATACGCCCGACATGGCCATCACCATCGGCATCAGCACCATGCTCTCGGCCAAGAAGATCATCCTGATGGCCTGGGGAGAAGAGAAAGCCGCAGCGGTCAAAACCATCGCAGAAGGCTCGCCGGTGTCGTCGTGCCCCGCCTCTTTGCTGCAGCAGCACGAGCACATCAGCTTCTATGTCGACCAGAATGCCGCCGCACAACTTACCCGCGTGGTCGCTCCCTGGCTCATCGGACCCTGCGACTGGACGCGCAAGTTTATGCGCGGCGCCGTGGTCTGGCTCTGCCAGACTGTCCACAAGCCGATTCTCAAGCTCACGGAAAAAGACTATCTCGACAACTCGCTCGACGAACTCCTGGAGAAGTTCGGCCCGTACGACAAGATCAATATCGATGTGTTCAACGACCTGCAGCACACCATCACCGGATGGCCGGGCGGCAAGCCCAACGCCGACGACAGCACCCGCCCCGTGGCAGCCAAGCCTTATCCGAAAACCGTGCTGATCTTCTCGCCGCACCCCGACGACGACGTAATCTCCATGGGCGGCACGTTTATCCGCCTGGCCAGCCAGGGACACAACGTACATGTAGCCTATGAGACTTCCGGCAATGTCGCCGTTCACGACGACGTGGTACTTCAGCACATGGACTGCGCCTTCCAGTTGGGCTTCGCCGATAAATTCGCGGAAGTCAAGGCACTGATCGACAGCAAGGTTCCGGGTGAACCTGAGCCCCGTGCGCTGCTCAACATCAAGGGCGCCATCCGACGCAGCGAGGCCCGGGGCGCCGTGCGTTCCTTCGGTCTCAACGACAACACCAACGCCCACTTCCTCAACCTGCCGTTCTATGAATCGGGCGGCATCAAGAAGAACCCGCGTACCCAGGCCGACGTCGATATCATCAAGCAGCTCATCACCAACCTTAAACCGCACATGATCTTCATGGCCGGCGACCTGGCCGACCCGCACGGCACCCACCGCGTGTGCACCGAAGCCGCCCTCGAAGCCGTGGAGCAGCTCCGCGAAGAAGGTTGCGCGTGGATTGCCGACACCCACATCTGGCTCTACCGCGGCGCCTGGATGGAATGGGAGCTCGGACGCGTCGACATGGCCGTCCCGTTGAGCCCCGACGAGGTCATCAAGAAGCGCCACGCCATCTTCCGCCACCTGTCGCAGAAAGATATCGTGCCGTTCCCGGGCGAAGATCCGCGCGAATTCTGGCAGCGCGCGGAAGAGCGTACGCAGAACACCGCCCATCTCTACGATGAACTCGGCATGGCCGAATACCAGGCCATGGAGGTGTTCCTGAAGCTTTGCTAAAGACTACCTCTGGGCTTCTGCCTGTCATGTAAAGAGATTCCGTCCACGAAAACAGCCTGTTTCGTGGACGGAACGTCGTTTTTGAGGTTCCCGTCCACGTTTTGAGGGTTTTTCGTGGACGGGAGACCTAAAGTTACTTGCAGTACTGATCCAGCCAGGCGAAGAACTCGCGGTTCCAGTGGATGGAGTTCTGCGGTTTGAGGATCCAGTGGTTTTCGTCGGGGAAGAGCAGCATCTTCGACGGCACGCCCATCATCTGCGCGGCGTTGAAGGCCGACATGCCCTGCTCCACCGGGACGCGGTAGTCCAGCTCGCCGTGGGTGACCAGGATCGGGGTGTCCCAGTTCTGCACCAGCTTGTGCGGCGAGTTGGCGTAGTGGCGGACGGCAGCCGGGTTCTTGCTCCACGGCGAACCGGCCATATAGACGCCGGGCTGCTTGCAGCCGCCGTTGTCCCAGTCGGGGAACCACATTTCCTCAGTAGCCATGTACATCGACTCTTCATTGAAGATGCCGGCATGCGCTACGAAAGCCGAGAAGCGGCCCTTGTGGATGCCCGCCAGGTAGTACACCGAATAACCGCCGTAGCTTGCGCCCACGGCAGCCATCTTGTCGACGTACGGCTCGGCTTTCAACGCATCGGCGGCTGCAAAGTAGTCGCGCATGTTCTGGCCGATGTAGTCGCCGGAAATCTGTTCGCACCACTCCTGCCCGAAGGCCGTCGTGCCGCGACGGTTCGGCAGCACCACGATGTAGCCCTGCGATGCCATCAGGCGGTAGTTCCAGCGATACGACCAGCTCTGCGTGATGGCATTCTGCGGGCCGCCGAGACACAGCAGGATGGCCGGATACTTTTTCGCCGGGTCGAACTTCGGCGGATACACGACCCACGTGAGCATCTTCTTGCCATCGGAGGTCGGGATCCAGCGCTCTTCCACGGTCGGGGTCTCGAGCTGGGCGAAGATGGCGTCGTTCTCGTGGGAAATCTGCGTCCAGGTGCCGTTTGCCAGCGAGATGGACACGATCTCGGCCGGATGCAGGAGCGTGGTCTGGGTGGTGATGATGCGGTCGCCCACGAGGATCGGGGTGCCGAAATCGGCGCATTCGTGCTGCGGGGTGACGCGGGTGAAATTGCCCTGAAGGTCGGTCTTCCAGATTTCCTTCACACCTTCCACTTCCGAATTGAAATAGATTTCCTTCGAGTCGGGCGACCACACGGGCGAACCCACATTGTACTTGAAGTTCTTCGAGAGCTCAATGCGTTCGCCGCTGACGATCGGCGAGATGAAGAGGCGCACCTTGTCGGCTTCATAGCCGTCGCGCTCCATGCTCAGCCAGGCGATGGTCGAGCCGTCGGGCGACCACACGGGGTCGGTGTCGTAGCCCATCATGCCCGCTGAAGCGTTGTACTGCGGATGACCGATGCCGGACTGCTCCTCCATGTTGTAGACATAGATGTCTGTATTGGTGGAGAAAGCATAATCTCGGCCGGTAAGCTTGCGGCAGGAGTAGGCGATCTGGTGGGAATTCGGGGCAAAATCGAGTTGTTCGATGCCGCCGAAAGGCTCGGTGGGAAGCTCGAACGGCGCACCCTCGAGGATGTCGGTGCCTTCGCCAAGCTTCTGGCCGTCGAACTTCGCATACCAGGTGTGCGGGATGTTCTCCACAAAGTGGTCCCAGTGGCGGTACATCAGGCCTTCGATGGTGCGGCCGGTCGATTTGTCGAGGTCAGGGTAAATGTCGGTGGGTTTCTTGGCCACCTTGAAGTCGGTGATGTACATCACCCATTCGCCGTCGGGATGGATCTTGAATTCGGAGATGCCCTCCGGCACGTCGCTGACGCAGCGCTCACCGCTGCCATCGGCGTTCATCACGTACATCTGGCCTCCCTTGAGGTAAGCGATCTTCTTGCCGCCTTCGATCCAGCGGGCATTGCTCAGGCTCTTGGGCGAGTGGGTAATCTGGCGATTGTCGCTGCCGTCGATGTTCATCACGAAGAGATTGCGGTTGCTGCGGTTCTCTTCAATCGACGTGTAAGCCACGCCGTAGAGGATCTTGCTGCCGTCGGGCGAGACCTGCAGATCGGAGATCTTGCCCAGCTGATGCATGATTTCAGGGGTGAAATGGCCATCGACGATGGCGATGTCATGCTTCTCCAGCACGGGTTCTTTCGGGGCTTTTTCGCCGCAGGCACTCACAAGGGCCATGATTGCAATTGCTATAAATAGTCTTTTCATATTATTCGGTTTCTTCATATTCATAACCCAGGTCAACCCCCTTGAGGGTGGCGGGGACGCCTTTCGACATCCAGACAGGCATCGGTGCGCCCTTGAGGAAGTGGTCGAAGAATTGCGAGAGACGGATGCTCAGGTCTTTTCGGTTGCGGCGCTCGCGGAGGTTGTGCGCCTCATCGTTGTACTGCAGCATCCAGGCCTGCTTGCCGCAGCGGCGCAGGCCGTTGTAGAATTCGATGCCCTGCCACCACGGCACGGCGCCATCCGCGTCGTTGTGCATGATCAGTACCGGTGTCGTGACATTCGGGACATGGAACAGCGGGGAGTTCTCCACATACAGGTCGAAGCCGCTCCAAAGATCCTTGCCGATGCGGCTCTGGCCTTCCTCATACTGGCCTGTACGGGCGATGCCGCTCTCCCAGCGGATGCCGCCATAGGCGCTGGTCATGTTGCTGACCGGCGCTCCGGCACCTGCCGCCTTGAATCGGTTCGTCTGCGTAATCAGGTACGCCACCTGGTAACCGCCCCAGCTCTGGCCCTGGATGGCCATGTTGTCGCCGTCAATCCAGGGATACTCGCAGAGCATGTCGCAGCCCGGCATCAGGCACTTCAGGCAGCTCTGGCCCGGATGGCCGTCGGTGTACACCAGGTCGGGCACAAACACGATGTATTCGTTGCTCACGAAGTACGGGATGTTGATGGTCGATGCGCTCGGCGCCGGCACGCGGCTGTTGTAGAGCGTTTCGGAATTCTTCTCATAGAAGTAGATCATCACCGGATACTTCTTTGCGGGGTCGAAGTTCTCAGGCTTGAACAGCAGGCCTTCCAGCGGCTTGCCGTCCTCGCTCTTCCAGCTCACGAGTTCCACCGTGCCCCAGTTGTATTCACGCTGCTGGGGGTTGATGTCGCTCATCTGCTGCTGTGTCTTGAAGTTGTCGCGGGTGGCCCACACGTTGTTGCCGTCTTCGAAATTGCCGCGGGTATACAGATAGGTGTTGCCCTTCTTGGCGGCGGATACCACCAGGCCCGCGAAGTTGTAGGGGCCTTCGACCATTTTCTGCAGCTTGGCCTTCTTCTTCGTGAGGTCCTTCATCGAGAATCCGCGTTCCTTGGTCACGTGGTTGAACGTGGTGAACCAGGCGGGTTTGCCGGTCTTGATCTCGGCGCCGCCGAAGCCCATCGGGCCGCGAGCGTCGGGATCGAAGTACGGATTCATATAACTATAGGTGGTCTTGGTCGCGCGGCCGACGCCCTCCGTCACGCGGAACGGCGCCACGGCGCCCGTGGGATCGAACTGCCACAAGTCGTACTGGTCGGGAATCCAGAAGAACTTCGAGTCTTCCGACCAGGTGGCGCGTCCCCAGGAACCGGGATCGGCCGGATGGTCGTCCTCTTCATTCCAGAAGGTGACGCCGAGCTGGGAGGTCAGTTCGCGGAATTCGCCAGTGGCCAGCGTATAGAGATACCAGTTGTTCTCCTTGGTCTGGAATCCTAGGGCATAGGCGCCGTCGGGCGATACGGCCAGGTTGCTGAACTGGGCGTCTTTCAGGATGAGCTCGCGGCTGCCGTCCTTGAGCGAGAGCTTGTACAGGTCGGCGTGTGCCTCATAGCTCCAGCTGCGCTGCACGCGGTACGGCTTGTCGGTGGTGACGATCAGGTAGTCCTGCTTGTTCTTGTCGCCGATGGTCACCGTCGGGATGTCCTCGTCGGCCAGCTGCACGAAACCGCTGCCATCGAAATCGACTTTGGCCAGATAGGTGCGGGCCTGGTCGCGGCGGAGGTTGTTCTTCTGCACGGTCTGTATGTACTCGTCGTTCCAGACCCAGATGTCGAGCTTCGGCTGCTCGAAATCCACCAGTGTGGTGTCTTTCTCTCGCGGAATCGGACAGGTGCCGAAGGTCACGAAGTTGTCGTGGAACTCCGCGGCGCGGGCATCGCCCAGCTTCCATCCCTTGGGCAGCACGCCGCCGTCGTGCGAGACGATTTTCTTCGCGGCACCGTCCTCATAGAGCCACAGATCGAGGTTCTTCTTGGCGTCTTTTGTCGTGTCGAGCGTGCCGAAGAACGCCAGGCGCGTGGCTTCATCGTTGAATGAAAGCGTTTTGAACGTGGCGGCCTTCTCGCCGGTGAGCACTTCCTCCGTCGCCTTGGCGGCGGGATCGTAGAGGAACACGCCGCGCACATGCACACTGTCTTTCTTGTCGGGCTTGGTAACATAGGCAATCTTGTCGCCTTCTTTCGAGAAGATATAGGATTCTACGCAAGCGATGGTATCGATGGCCAGCGTCTTGAGATTCAGGACATAGAGATTGTCGTTGTTCGCCTTGCCCTCGGGTTTCGCGCCGGGGGCACCGGGCGCGCCGGGCGGCGGCATGCCCGGTCCCGGCACGCCTGCCGGCGGCCCCTGCATTTCGGGCTTTTCAGGAGCGCCTTCGGGCTTCTCACC
>LUZC01000070.1 GCA_001603505.1 Bacteroidales bacterium Bact_11
TTGGGCGTGAGATAGATTTCGATGCGGAAAAGCGGATCTTTCAGCAGGTCCATCGTCCGGCAGAATCCCGGCCGCACCTCGTCGATCGAGGCGGCTTTCTGCATGAGCGGATGCCACTCTTCTCCACTGTGGTCTTCGATGCGCGGCATCCCTTCTTCCAGCACGAGCCTGGACAGGGCATAGGGATGGGCATGGATGACCGCTTCAAACGCGGCGGCGAGCTTTTTCGGATCGACAGTTTTAGGGAGTTTGTACAAAGAGGCCTGCTGATAATTGCCTCCATTGGCATCCAGACCCTGGCAGGCCAGGTAGATGCTCAATTGCGATTGGGAGAGAGGATAAGTCATCAAAATCGGGTTTAACCTTCAAATTTACGATTTTTTGGTGATTATTTTTAGAATTTGCGTAATTTTATCGTGTGAAAAAAACGCCATCCCCTCGCGCGGTCAGCATGATCCTGCTGGTCGTTTTCGGACTCCTGATCATCGTTTTAACGGTGATTGCCGTTCGTTTTTCGCGTAACGCGAGCTTCGAAAAGCAGAAGGACATCCTGACTGATGACCTTGAGACGATTGCCGAGCAGATCGACCAGAATTTGGATGAAGGGGAGGTGGACTACTCTTTTCTGGAGCTGACATCCAGTATCGAAAAGAAAGATGAGAATTATTCCTATCTGCTGCGTGACTCCACCGGCACCATCCTTTCTCCTTCTTTCGTCGCCGGTAAGCACATTCGGATGAATGACGTCCGTTATCTGAGCGCCGATTCGCTGGCATTTACAGCCACGGTCTGGGGCGTCAAGTGTTTCGTCATCGTCTATCATTTCCCGGACCGTCCGTTGGAACTGATCGGCATCTACGACAACGACTATATATTCGACGACGTGCACGCCACGATCAATTCGTTCATCCTCCTCCTGTCGGCCGTGTTTGTCGTCCTGCTGCTCATCGCGTGGATCTGGGTCATTCCCGCCCTGGAACGGATGTTTCTCCGCAAGAACCAGGCGGAACACCAGCTGCAGATCGCCCGGGAGCTGCAGCAGAAAGCGGTCACGAAACAATTTCCGACCGATCCCCGCTGTGATGTGTATGCGGTGCTTCAACCCGCCCGTGAAGTGGGCGGCGACATGTATCGCTGTGGCGTGATGAACGGCAAACTGCTCTTCGTGGTGGGCGACGTGTCCGACAAGGGAACTACCGCCGCGTTCGTGATGTTCATGATGATCAGCGTCATCCGGTCGCATGCGCACCGAGGCGTCAGGTTCGTCGAACTGATGAACGAATTGAATGCCCTGTTGTACGACAACCCCGAATATGAGATGTTCTGTACCCTGTTCATGGGACAGATCGACTTGGAAACGCTGGAGATGGATTATTGTAATGCCGGGCATACCCGGACCATTCTGGACGGGGAGTTTCTCAACCAGGATCCGCAGCTGATCGTCGGTATCGAACAGGATTACCCCTACCATACCCAGCATCTGCAGCTGCATCACGGCTCCCGTCTCCTGCTCTACACCGACGGCGTGACAGAAGCCCGCAGCCAGTCGCGTTCCTTCTTCGGCGAGCAACGCCTGCTCGACTGGATGCGGAAACAGCCGGCCGATGCTTCCTCCCGGCAGACCTGCGAATCCCTGTTGCATACACTCGAGACATTCAGGGGCAAAGCCCTGCAAAGCGACGACATAGCAATCATGTGCATTAAAATATGAAAACGACCATTACTGAAACAGACGGCAAGGTAATCGTAGCCGTCCAGGGTGAACTGGATACGGATTCCTGCGAGCAGTTCCAAACGGACATCGCTTCCGTGGCTGAAGGCAGTAACCAGGCGGTTGAATTGGATCTCGGCCGCATGGAATACATCTCTTCCAAGGCGCTTCGCGTCATCATCTCCTTCCAACAGCGCATCACCGGGCAAGGCGGTTCGTTGAAAGTGACGCACGTCCTGCCTGCCGTTCGGGAAGTCTTCGACATGACGGGCCTCAGCAAGAGTTTTCAGGTAGAATAACAATCCAGCTGTTTTTTCGGCACTTTGAAACATTTTTGTTATTTTTGCCAGACTACTGAAACCGAACCTGCATGAAGCGATCCTTCCTCCTCCTGTTCCTCCTGCTGACCGTCGGCATCGTCCCTGCCTTGGCGCAGGAACCCGATACCACGTATTTCTCGCATCCCGAGATGAACGAAATCAACGACGAGGCCGATTCGACCCTGATGCTGGTCCGTCCGATGGACACGCTCGACACGCCCGACAAATACGTGAAGATCGTGCTCTTCGACGACCACACCTGGGATTACATCGAGCTCGACCGACCCGACATCGACACATCGGGCCTGTTCGAGGACTGGGACATCGAATCGATCCATGCTTTCCGTGATGTGAAGGTGTCGGACCTGCCGGAGGAAGTCGACTTGCTGCTGGCCGACTCCACGCATCATTTCGTGGCTCCGATCATCGGCCGTCGCAGTTCGACGTTCAAATACAGGAAGGGCAGGGCACACAACGGCGTCGACATTCCGTTACGTGTGGGCGATACCATCCGCAGCCCGTTCGACGGCGTGGTCCGCTATGTGGGCGGAGGCAAGGCCACGGGCGGCTACGGCAACCTGGTGGTGGTCCGTCATCCCAATGGCCTGGAGACCTACTACGGTCACCTTTCCCAGCGGCTTGTGGTGGAGAACGACATCGTGGCTGCCGGTGAGCCCATCGGCCTGGGTGGCAGTACCGGCCGCAGCACCGGTCCGCATCTCCACATGGAGACACGCTACATGGGCAAGCCCTTCGACCCGGAACGCGTCATCAATTTCGACAATGGCACGCTCCGCGACACGGTGCTGACGCTCAAGCGGCACTATTTCAACGTGGGATCCCACTACGGCATGACCGACAAGGAGTCGAAGGCCGCAGGGGAGGCGCAGTACTACAAGGTGAAGAAGGGCGACACGCTGGGCGGCATCGCCCGCAAGCACGGCACCACCGTCAACGCCCTTTGCAAACTCAACGGCATCTCTTCCAAGAAAGTCCTCCAGATCGGCCAGCGCCTCCGCGTCCGCTAGCTAATCCTGTTCTTCGATCGTAAGATAACGCTCCGGTCCGAGAATGCCCAGGGCGCGGTCGAGCAGCACGCTCATCTTGTCGTCCTTGCCCCGCGAATGAATGTACAGCAACGATTCCAGATAAAGCGTGAGCATCGCCGACTCGTCGCGACGCCGGAACGTCCGCTCGTCGATCTGCAGCCCGGCGGCCTTTAGGAAAGCCTGCAGCCGGTCCTGCAGGAAAATCTCCCCGCCCCGGTAGATGTTGATGTAGAACAGCACCTTTCCACCTTCCACATACACCGGAATGAATCCGCCGGGGAAACACACCAGCTCCACCGGCAACCCCGCTTCCTGGCAGATCATCAGATAGAGAAACGACAGCGCGAAGGGGTTGCCGTTCTTCGTGCGGAGCGCGTCGCTGACCAGCGCATATTGCGGCTCCTTCAGTTGCACGTCGTAAAGCGTGAAATGGAGCCGGTGGAAAAAGATGTGGTTGAGGATACGGATGTTCTCCACGCCGGTGCGCTGGTCTGAAGCCTCGGCCAGATACTCCTGCGAGCAGCGGAAAAACAGGGCTTCGTAGCGTTCGCGAATCAGCGTATAATCGAGCAGGGAACTGATGATCCAGCTGCCCTCGAAGAGCGACAGCGGACCTGGCGAACGCGTGGCGAAATCCTGCAGGTCGGCGAGGCGAAAGTTGATGTTCAGCGCTTTGGCCCGTTCCACGATGGCCCCTTTCTGCGCGGGATTCGTTTCCCGGTCGGCCCGGTTGCGAAGTGCGCGAACCACTTCGGGCCCGAAGGAGGCGAGCCGTTCGTCCACCAGGGTGGAAACCACCGAATCACGGTCGTCAAACAGCGCAACGAGCGATTCCAGTTCGTCGGAGTCAATGCGCATCTCAGAGGGTCAGCGTGTCGAGCGCACGCTTCAGCAGTTGCGCCATCAGGGGTTTGTAGTCCGGATTGCTTTCCTTGACGTGGCGGTTGGCGATGGCCAGGCACACCGTGGCGGCGTCGTGGCCGAGCAGGGCGGCAAGGCCCGCCAGGCAGGAGCTTTCCATTTCGATGTTGGTCACGCGGTAGCCCTCGTGCTGGAAACTTTCCAGCTTCGGGATGAGGTCGGGGATGGTGAGTTTCAGGCGCACGGAGCGGCCCTGCGGCCCGTAGAATCCGGGGGCGGAAACCGTCATGCCCTTGACCGTCCAGGGACTGAACTTGTCAATGATCTGCTGGCTGGCGCGCACGAAATAGGGGCGTCCGAGCCGCTGCGGCCAGTCCATGTGTTTTACGAAGTCTTCTTCGAAATCCATGAGGAAGATGCGCTCGCCATCCTTGTACCAATTGAGCACGCCGTCGAAGCCGATGGAGATGTGGCTCAGGATGTAGCTGCCGAGCGGAATGTCGGGTTGCGCGGCGCCGCATGTGCCGATACGGAGGATCTGCAGGCGGCGATGCTCCTTTTTCGGGAGACGCGTCTTGAAATCGATGTTGGCCAGGGCGTCGAGCTCGGTCATCACGATGTCGATGTTGTCGGTGCCGATGCCGTGGGAAAGGGCGGTGACGCGCTTGCCGTTGTAGGTACCGGTGATTGTATGGAATTCGCGCGACTGCTTGTCGAGCTCGATGTTGTCGAAATTGGCGGCGACGGCGTTGACGCGGCCCGGGTCGCCCATCATGATGACGATGTCGGCGAGGTCTTCGGGCAGGATATGGAGATGGAACACGGAACCGTCGTCGTTGATGATCAGTTCGGAGCTGGGAATGGGTTTCTCGTTCATTTCAAAGCTTGCGTTTAAAAAACAAATATACGAAAATTTTCGTAATTTCACAAGTCCAAACCACCGCTCCATGAAAACCCGTTTTGCCCGATATCCGTTTTACCCGTTTATAAACGTTTATTTCGTTATTGCCTTGCTGGCGGCTTCCTGCGGCACGGAAGCCCCTGCTCCCTTCGGCGCGTGTCCCACGCCCGACCAGGTGGCCTGGCAGCAGATGGAGATGAACCTGTTCTGCCATTTCGGGCCCAACACGTTCACCGGCGCTGAATGGGGCGACGGCACTGAGCCGGAAGACATTTTCTGTCCGACCGACCTCGACTGCCGGCAGTGGACCGCCACAGCCAAGGCCTCCGGCTTCAAGGGGGTGATCATCACCGCCAAGCACCACGACGGCTTCTGCCTCTGGCCTTCGCCCGAAAGCAGTCACACGGTGGCGCAAAGCCGCTGGCGCAACGGCCGCGGCGACGTGCTCCGCGAGCTGTCGGAAGCCTGTGTCGCCGACGGACTGCAGTTCGGCGTGTACATCTCACCCTGGGACCGGAACGATCCGCACTACGGTTCACCTGCCTACAACGGCGTTTTCGTGCGGACGCTCGAGAGCGTACTGGGCGGTGCTTACGGACCGGTGTTCGAGCAGTGGTTCGACGGGGCCTGCGGCGAAGGTCCCGGTGGGAAACGACAGGTGTACGACTGGCCGCTGTTCAACGGCACGGTGGCGCGGCTGCAGCCGCAGGCGGTGATCTTCAGCGACGTCGGCCCCGGCTGCCGCTGGGTCGGCAACGAGCAGGGACAGGCGGGCCGCACCAACTGGTCGACGCTCGACGTCGAAGGTTTCGAACCGGGAGCGGGAAGTCCGCCCACGGAGGTGCTGAACGGCGGCACGCCGGGCGCTTCGCATTGGGCCGCCGCCGAGACCGACGTCTCGATCCGTCCGGGCTGGTTCTGGCGTGCGTCCGAGACGGCACAGGTGAAAAGCGTGCAGAAACTGTTGCAGATTTATTACGAGAGCGTGGGCCGCAATTCGCTGCTGCTGCTCAACGTTCCGCCCGATACCCGTGGCCGCATCGATCCGGCCGATTCGCTCCGGCTGATGGAGTTCCGCTCGGCGCTCGATGCGATCTTCGCCGAAGACCTTGCCGCCGGCGCCACGGCGAGCGGCCCTTCCCGCGGCCGCGGCTTCGAGCCGTCCCGGCTGCTCGACGGCAGGTACGACAGCTACTGGGCGATGCCCGACGGCGAAACCACCGCCAGTCTGGTGCTCGATTTGAAGGGCGAAAAGACGTTCAACCGCGTGGTGCTGCAGGAGTACATTCCGCTTGGCCAGCGAATCGCCGCATTCCACATCGAGGCGCTGACACCCGACGGCTGGCAGGAGATCGTGCGGGAGACTACCGTGGGCTACAAGCGCATCGTGCTTACGCCCACCGTCACCGCCTCCGCCCTCCGTCTCGTCATCGACGAATCCCTCGCTTGCCCGACCCTGACGTCACTTTCTCTCTACAACGACACGCTCTACTGCGCCAACTGACTTTCCTCCGGCCTTCTTGCGCTGCAACGGACGCAATTGACTGACAGGTGTTTACATGAACTGCTCCCTACGGTTTTGAGGGGGAGTACTTTGCGCATGTGGCTGATAGTCAATTGCGTCCGTTGCAGCGCAAGAAGCGCAGGCCAGCGAGCACAAGAAATCTCAAACGTTAGTTCAGGGCACAAAGTCGGTTGATGAAATTGAAGATCACGAGGGTGCGCTTGCGTAGGAGCGCGTAGTCGATGATGTCGGGGCGGTCGGTCTTCTTGTAGGTGTGCTGGTGGAAGGCGGAAGTGAACATCACCGCGGGGATGCCGGTCTTTGCAAACGGATGCTGGTCGCTCGTCTCGTACATCATCTTCGTGAAGTCGCGGCTCCCGTAGAACGTCAGATCCAGATCCATCTTGTAGAGCGTCCGCGTGCAGAGGTACGACAGATAGCCGCGATATGACTCCGGCAACGTGTTCTCGCCCAGTGCGATCAGATACTCCCGGTTGCGGTGAGGCGGCACCAGGTCGGTGCCCAGCATGTCCATGTTGACCATCGCCGTGACCTTCGACGTCGGGATGTCCATGTGCCTGACGAAATATCGGCTGCCCGCCAGGTCGAGTTCCTTCCCGTCGAAAGCCACGAACAGCAGATTCTTCCGCGGCCCCACGCCGTCGAGCTTCATCGCCGCGAACATCCGTGCCAGCGACAGCAGGGCGGTCACGCCTGAGGCATTGTCGTCGGCCCCGGGATAGATGCTGTGCCCCAGCTTGCCCAAATGATCATAGTGCGCACCCACGACGATGTATTCGTCGGTCGGAACGGAGGCCGGCAGCAGCCCCACCACGTTGCGCAGGACGATCGAATCGCGGTAGTTGAAACTCTGCGTGTAGGTCCAGTGCCAGGGCTTGAGCCCCAGCGCGCGGAACTGCTCCACGATGAAATGCTCGGCCAGGTCCTTGCCCTTCGTGCCGGAGGCACGCCCTTCCGTGAGATCGTGTGCCAGATAGGAGACGATCTGCTCCTCTTCCTGCACCCTGACCAGATTTTCATAGGGCCGGAGGCTCTGCGCCCGGGAAACAGGCATCACGAACAGCAGGCAGAGTGCGAGCCAAAGCAGAATGGCACAACTTTTCTTCATAATGAATTGCAAAAATAGTATTTTTGTGATGATGTTCAAAAAGGGCCTCACAATCTTGCTGGTGGCGCTTGCCTCCATTTGGACGGCTTCTGCCCAGTACGACCTCGACCATTTCTACTATAGTGGCCGCCAGGCGCTCATCGATGGGAAATACGCCCAGGCCATCGAGAGTTTCAATGTCCTCTCGCACCTTGACAGCACCGTGTACGAAGCCTATTTCTTCCGCGGCATCGCCAAATATAACCTCGGCGACTTCGTGGGCGCGCAGCGCGACTTCGACCGTACGCTCCACTTCAATCCTATCTACACGCCCGCCTACCACTACAGGGCCATTACCCTGAGCCGCATCGGCAAATACGACGACGCGCTGAAAGACCTTGAGGAAGCCGTCGACCTGCGGCCGGGCTACACGGGCCTTTATTTCAGCCGCGGCGTCACGTACTTCCTCTCGCAGCAGTTCGACAAGGCCATCCGCGACTTCAATACCTTCATCCGCAAAATGCCCCGCGAGGGCGACGCCTACCTCAACCGCGGCGCCTGTTACCTGTATCTCAACGACACCACCAAGGCCCTCGACGACTATAACAAGGCCATCTCCCTCAACCGGTTCGATCCGGAAGGCTATGTGCGCCGATCGCGCGTCTATGCACTGGTGGGGAGGGAAGACGAAGCCATCGAAGACCTCGACACCGCCATCCGGATCGACAGCACCAATACCTACGCCTTCTTCAACCGCGCCATTCTGCGCTACGACAAGCGCGACATCACCGGGGCGCTGGCCGATCTCAACCGGGTGCTCGATGAGGAGCCGGGCAATGCGCTCACGCTCTACAACCGGGCGCTCATCTATGCCCAGGTGGGCGATTACCGCGCCGCGCTCGACGACTACGACCGCGTGCTCAACATTAACCCGAACAACGTGCTGGCCTATTTCAACCGGGCGGCCGTGTTCATGGAACTGGGCCGCTACCGCGATGCCATGGACGACTATTCGCAGGCCATCAACCTCTATCCGGACTTCGCCAAGGCCTATATGAACCGGTCGTACGCCAAGAGCCAGCTGGGGCAGTACACCTCCGCCAAGCAGGACTACGACATCGCCCAGCGCAAGATCCGCGAATACCAGGCCCTGACCGCCGACTCCACGGGCCACGCGGCCTTCGCCGACACGACCCGCAAATACGACCGCCT
>LUZC01000071.1 GCA_001603505.1 Bacteroidales bacterium Bact_11
TACCGCGCCGAATACAACATGAGCGCCAGCGCCGCCTCCGACAAGAGCGACTACTACTTCTCTGTGGGCTACCTCGATGAGAACGGTTATCTCCGCACCTCGACGTTCGACCGCTTCTCCGGCCGTGCTTCCGTCAACGTGAAGCCGACCAGCTACCTGAAAGTGGGTCTGAACATCAGCGCAACGCATCAGAACTTCAACAACACTTCCGACGGTTCGAACTCCTACATCAACCCGTTCATGTACTGCCGTAACATCGCTCCGATCTACCCGGTGCACCTCCACGACATCAATACCGGCGCCTACATCCTCGACGATTCCGGCAACAAGCAGTACGACCCCGGTTCCTACATCGACGCCAACGGCCAGGTAGTGATTACCCGTAACCAGTACGCCGACCGTCACGTCATCTGGGAGAACGAGCTCAACCAGGATGTCTCCGTCCGCAATACGATGAACGCCATCGCCTACGCGGAAGTTTATTTCCTGAAGGACTTCACCTTCACGGTGACCGGCAACATGAACCTGCGCCACAGCTCCAACCAGACCTACGACAGCGCCGTCATCGGCGACGGTAAGGGCAACGGTGGCCGTGGCAAGCGCGTGGACTACCGCTATAAGAACTGGACCTTCCAGCAGCAGCTGCGCTGGAGCCACCAGTTCGACCAGCATTTCGTGAACGTGCTCGTGGGCCACGAGAACTACAACAACAACTACGACTACCTGTACGGCTACAAGACCGGTGAGGTGTTCCCGAACATCAACAACCTGAACAACTTCACGCAGATCACCGATATCTTCAACTACGGCAACAACTACCGTACGGAGAGCTACCTGAGCCGCGCACGCTACAGCTACGCCGACAAGTACAACGTGGAGGCTTCGTTCCGCCGCGACGGTTCTTCCCGCTTCTCGCAGAAAGCCCGTTGGGGTAACTTCTGGAGCGTGGGCGCCAACTGGAACATCTCGAAAGAGGATTTCATGCAGAATGTGGGCTGGGTCAACAGCCTGAAGCTCCGAGCCGACTTCGGCGAGGTGGGTAACGACGCCGGTACCGGCTACTACGGCTACCAGGCCCTCTACACCTCCAACCAGAATGCCAACGCCGGTGCCTACTACCTCTCTCAGCTGGGCAACGACGAGCTCATGTGGGAGACCGCACAGAGCTGGGGCGTCGGTATCGAGTCCCGCCTGTTCAACCGCTGGAACTTCAACATCGAATACTTCGACAAGCGCAACAAGGACCTGCTCTTCAGCGTGATTCTCCCGATCTCCGCCGGTCCGACCTCCACGAGCAGCACCAACCCGGGCATGACCCGCAACATCGGTACGATGTCCAACCGCGGCATCGAGGTTGAAACCGACTTCGACGTGGTCCGCACCAAGGACGTCCGTTTCAATATCTTCGCCAACGCCACGTTCCTCAGGAACCGTATCGTGAAACTTCCTGAAGAAAACCGCGAAGAAGGCATCATCAGCGGCAACAAGCGCTTTGTGGAAGGCGGCGACCGCTATGCCTACTGGATGTACCACTGGGCAGGTGTCGACCAGATGACCGGCCGTTCCCTCTACGCCTGGGATGACGAACGTTTCTACATCACCGACGACAATACGGCCACCGGCAACGTGATTTACGGTACCGCTCCGACTGAAGAGAAGTCCACGACGCTGATGTCCGCAAACGACTACATCGTCATCGGAGGCGTTCCGTACATCTACAACACCGGATCTTACGGTAAGAAAGACTGGTCCGGTACGGCCACTCCGACCGTTTACGGCAGCTTCGGCTTCAACCTCAATTGGAAGGGCCTGAGCCTCGGCACCATCTTCACCTACTCGCTCGGCAGCAAGGTCAACGACGGTATCTACGGCGACCTGCTCAGCATCACCGGTACGCCGTCCAGCTGCCACGCCGACCTCTTCCGCAATGCCTGGAACGGTATCCCGGCCGGCATGACCGAGACTTCCGCCGACCGCATCAGCACCACCGTCTTCCCGCAGATCAACAACACGTACAACTCCTACAACAACGCAGGTACGTGCGACCGCTGGCTGGTTTCGGGCAACTACCTCGTGCTGAAGAACGTCAACCTCTCGTATTCGCTGCCCAAACGCTGGGTCAACCGTCTCGAGATGGAAGGCATCAACTTTACTGTCGCCTGCGAAAACGCCTTCACCCTCTCCTATCGCCAGGGTTTGAACCCGCAGCAGAGCTTTGCCGGCAACACGACCAGCAATACTTTCACCACGGCACGCGTCTTCACGGCCGGTCTCAACTTCAAATTCTAATGTAAACGCCACATGATTACAGATATGAAAAAGATATTCAAAGCATTCTTCCTCACGGCAGCCATCGTGCTGACGGGCGTATCCTGCAGTCAGGACTATCTGGAGACGGCGCCCGAGAGCTCCACTTCTCCCGCGACCATCTTTGCCACGACTGAGAACGCCGTGCTGGCAGTCAACGGTATCTGCAAGATGATGACCAGCCAGTATTGGAGCACGCAGGGCCTCAACGGCGAAGGTTCCATCAAGACCTGGTGGGGCAACTTCGGCAACGACCTGCAGCGCTGCAACCAGACCGGTTGGGCCAACCTGTGGAACCACCAGTACAACAAAAGCGCGAGTTCCACGTACTGCACGTACCCCTGGTATTACTATTACAAGATGATCGGCAACGCCAACCAGATCATCGCGAACATCGATAACGCCGAAGGTCCGGATAACGAAAAGGCTTTCATCAAAGCCCAGGCCCTGACTTTCCGCGCCCACGCCTTCACCCAGCTGGCCATGATCTACGGCTTCCGCTGGCAGGATTCCAACAATGGTTCCACCCCCGGTGTTATCCTTCGTCTCGACACCAGCATCGACGGCATGCCGCTTTCGACCCTCGCCGAGACCTACGCTCAGATCTATGCCGACCTCGACGAGGCCATCAGCCTCTACCAGCAGTCCGGCATGACCCGCGGCAACGAGTTCTGGAAACCGGACATCGACGTGGCTTACGCCGTCTATACCCGTGCCGCCCTCAACCGCGAGGATTGGAACACGGTCGTGAAGTATGCACCGCTCGCCCGTCAGAACCATCCGTTCATGAGCCGCAGCGAATATATGGATGGCGGCTTCAGCAACTGGACGGGATCCACTCCGAAAGAATGGATCTGGGGTGTGTATGACGCCGAAGACCAGACCATCTACTACTATGCTTATTTCGCTTACCAGGCTTCCAACGCTTCTTCTTCGATGCAGCGTACCTACCCGCTGGCTATCAGCAAGGAGCTCTACGACCAGATTCCGGAGACCGACGTCCGTCGCAAGATGTGGCTCGGCCCCACGGCAGCTGAGTGGAAGGAGTGCAACTCGGCCGGACGCAGCACGGGTAAGCTCTACACGCGTGCTTTTCAGGAATATGGCAACAAGTTGTATTCCACGAGCCTCGTGTACGGCTACATGCAGTTCAAGTTCCAGGCGGCCTTCATGCCGGGCGGCGGATGTTTCAACATCTACCGCGGCGCTGAAATGGCGCTTGCCGAAGCGGAAGCCCGCTGCCATCTGGGAGGACAGGACGCCCAGGTCCAGAGCCTGATGAACGAGATCAACAAGAACCTTGACCCTTCGTACAAGTGCACCGCCACCGGCGCCGCCCTGCTGAAGGAAGTCAAGCTATATCGCCGCATCGACCTCTGGGGCGAAGGCTTCGACTACTACGACTACAAACGCTGGAAGGAGCCCATTGTCCGCAAGTCTATCGCCGACGGCGGCAGTTTCCACACCGCATTCGCCATTACCATCAATGTCGAAGACGGCAACGGCTGGACGTATGTAATCCCGAAGAACGAGATCGACTACAACGATCAGCTGGACTAACCGGATCGCATTTCTGACAAAAGGGCGGCCCCGACAGGGTCGCCTTTTGTTTTTTTCGCTATCTTTGCATGATATGAAAGACGAAGAGACCCTGAACCTTCCCGACCACGACTACGGCGACGAGAGCATCGTCCATCTGGAGGACCTGGAACACATCCGGCTGAGGCCCGGTATGTACATCGGACGTCTGGGCGACGGAACGGCGCCCAACGACGGCATGTACGTGCTGATGAAGGAAATCATCGACAACTCCATCGACGAGTTTGCGATGGGCTACGGCAAGGTCATCCAGATCAAGATCGAAGACAAGAAGATCTCGATCCGCGACTACGGCCGCGGCATCCCCTTCGGTTTCAGCGAGAAAGACAAGACGCAGAACCTGCTCGACGCCGCCGTGAGCAAGCTCCACACCGGCGCGAAGTTCGATAACAAGACCTTCCAGAAATCGGTGGGCATGAACGGCGTGGGCCTGAAAGCCGCCAACGCCCTCTCTTCGCAATTCTCCGTGCAGTCGTTCCGGGGCGGCGAGACGCTGGCGCTCGAATATGAGA
>LUZC01000072.1 GCA_001603505.1 Bacteroidales bacterium Bact_11
CGTGTACTTGTCGCCGTAGTCGTATTCCACCATGCCGAAATACGCGAGTTTGTCGAGCAACTGGTCGAATTCTTCATCGGTCTCGGTATAATGCTTCTTATGGTTCCATTCCACCAGCAGCTTGTAAGGGCGGTGCTCACGGACCTTCAGGCCTTTGTGCGCAATCACGTCGAGCAGCAGGTCGAGCGACGCTTCGCGCGTCTTGGCATCCATCTCATCCTCGAAGATGCACGCCAGACCCCAGTACTCCGGGGCATCAGTGGTCATCTTGATCTTGCCGGGAACTCGGTCGGTGATCTTGCGGACCAGTTTGATGAGTTTGGGATTCGGGTTCTTGTCCCCTTTGTGCTTGGGAACGAACTTCGTTGACATCTCAGGCATATCGCATATCGTTTATTTGTTTTCTTTCCAGGATTTCACTTCGGCAAGCAACCAGTCGGCAAGGGCGTCCACGCCCTCGCCCGTCTTGGCACAGATGGGAATCAGAAGCGCCTTGGGATTGCGCATGCGGACGTACTCCGCGCACTTTTCGAGATTGAAATCGAAATACGGCAGCACATCGATCTTGTTGACGACCACCACGTCGCACACTGAAAACATCAGCGGATATTTCAGCGGCTTGTCGTCCCCTTCCGGGACGGAGAGAATCATCGCATTGCGCACGGCACCCGTGTCGAACTCGGCCGGGCACACGAGGTTGCCCACATTCTCCAGCACCACCAGGTCGTATTTCCCGTCGGGGAGATTGTCGAGGCCCTGGCGCGTCATCTCGGCATCGAGGTGGCACATGCCGCCCGTGTGGAGCTGGATCGAATCGATGCCCGTGGCTTCCCTGATCTTCACGGCATCGACGTCGCTGTCGATGTCGGCTTCCATCACAGCCACCCGTATGCGATCCTTGATGCGGTTGATGACTTGAATCAGCGTGGTGGTTTTGCCGCTGCCCGGCGATGACATCAGGTTCAGCAGATAAACGCCCTTGCGTTTGAGCTCCGCCCTGAGCGCATCGGCATCCTGCCCGTTGTCGGCAAAGATGCTTTTCTTTATCTCGATGATTTTCACTTCGTCCATAATTTCTGCAATTTACAAAAAATTACACTAAATTTGCAAAAAATCACACGGCCATGCTTGTAGTTTTGATTCTCTGCGGCCTGAAGTTCATCATCTTCACCGATAAGGGCCAAGAACAGCCGCTCCACATCCACGTCCACCACGAGAGCGAAGGAGGGAAGGCACGGATCGACATCGAGACGGGCGAGGTCGTCGAAAACCTCGGCCTCAAGCAGGAAGACCTCCAGAAAGCGGTCGATGCCGTCGTCGAATACAGGTCCGACTTCCTCAAGGCCTGGGACGAGTATTTCGGAGAATAATATTTACTCCCGAATCACACCGTTTTACGTTGGTGGGCACACGAGCAAGTCGCGCAATCCGAAGATCTTCGAGCTTTTCACGCGGATGGACCTGGTGGAGAGGGTCGGCTCGGGCATCCCCCGCATAGCGGAAGAGATGAAAGCCGCCGGCCTGCCCGCGCCCGAGTACAAGACCGAAGGGTTTTTCGTGACGACGCTGTATAAGGCAAAGCCTGTTGCGACCGTTAGTTCAGGGCAGAATGATAGAGAAAATGATAGAGAACGAGTCTTAAACCAGCGGCAAAAAACCATCCTCTCTATCATAAAAGACAATGGTTATATTACAACCGACGAACTCCGCCAGCGACTCAAGACTTCTATCGCTACCATCAATAGGGACCTGTTGGTACTGAAGAGAACCGGGCATATTCTCCGCGAAGGCCCCGACAAGGGCGGCCGGTGGGTTATCTTGGACAAGAAATAGACAAGCCTTGTGAACGGAAAGGCCACAAAGAGACGGTGTTCGAAACTGAAAGGAGCCGGGCAAATTTTTTTTCGTATCTTTGTAGAATATGATCAACCCCCAACTCAAAGCGTATATCGAGACGGAGATTCTGCCGCGGTATACGCATTTCGACAAGGCGCATCAGCTGGACCATATCGGGACGGTGATTGCGCAGAGCGCGGCGCTGGCCGACATGCTGGAGGCGCAGGGCACAGCGGTAGACCGCGACATGGTGTACACCATTGCCGCATACCACGACCTGGGCATCGTGAACGGACGCGACAACCACCACATCGACTCGGGCAAGATCCTGATGGCCGACCCGATGCTGCCGCGGTTCTTTTCTCCTGAACAGCTGCTCATTATGAAAGAAGCGGTGGAAGATCACCGCGCCTCTGCCAAGAGCGCGCCGCGGTCGCTCTACGGCCGCATCGTGGCCGAGGCCGACCGGCAGATCGATCCACGGACCATCGTGGTGCGTACGGTCCAGTACGGGCTCGAGCACTACCCCCAGCTCGACAAGGCGGGTCACCTGGCCCGCGCGAAGGCGCATCTGGCCGAGAAATACGGCAAGGGAGGCTACCTCAAGCTCTGGTTCGCCGAATCGGAAAACGCGAGGAAACTGGCGGAGCTGCGACGGATGATGGCCGACACCGAAGCGATGGACTCGTTGCTGGAGGAAATATGGAAAGAAGAGATGCCCGGTCAAGCCGGGCATGACGAATAATGAAGACACTGCTACAGCTCTTCTGGGCCTTTTTCAAGATCGGGGCGTTTACCTTCGGAAGCGGGTATGCCATGATCCCGATGATCGAAAAGGAAGTAGTGGACAAGCGAAAATGGTTCGACAAAGACGATTTCTACGACCAGTTCGCCCTCGCCTCCTCCGCCCCCGGCCCCTTCGCCCTCAACACAGCCGTATTCGTGGGCTATAAACTCAAAGGATGGTGGGGCGCGCTGTTCGCCGTCCTGGGAGCTGTCATCCCCTCGTTCGTCATCATCCTGCTCATCGCCGTGTATCTCACCGACTTCCGCGACAACCGCTACGTGGAAGCCGCGTTCAAGGGCATCCGGCCGGCCGTGATCGCACTGATCGCCGTGCCGTTCGTCAACATGCTGAAGCGGCTGCCCTGGTATTTTATGGTGCTGGGCTGCGCCGTTGCGGCAGTGATTTGCTATCTGGGCTTTTCGCCCATTTATTTCATTCTCATCGGCGCCGCGATCGGACTGGTGTTGACGTGGTATGAGAAACCGAAACCCGACGGAAAAGGAGGTGAACAATGATCTACCTGCAACTATTCCTTTCCTATTTGAAGATCGGTTTCTTCGGCTTCGGCGGCGGTTACGCCATGCTGTCGCTGATTCAGAACGAGATGGTGACGCGCCACGGCTGGATGACTGCCACGGAACTGGCCGACATCGTGGCCGTGTCGCAGATGACGCCCGGACCGATTGCCATCAACTGCGCTACGTACGTGGGCTACACTGTTACGGGCAACGTATGGGGCTCGCTGCTGACCACCTTCGCCGTATGTCTGCCGCCCCTCACGCTGATGGTGCTCATCAC
>LUZC01000073.1 GCA_001603505.1 Bacteroidales bacterium Bact_11
AGCGGACGTTGTTGGGATCGCACACGCCGTAGCAAACGCGCTGCAGCCACTCTTCGTTGACTTTGCGGGACTCACCGTTGACCACGATGATCTCGACGAGTTTTTTGTTATTGTCGTTGCGGACCAGCGGAGTGATGACCAGCGAGGAGCATTCATCGATGGCATCGGCCGCCACGTCGATGTTGTAGCAAGTAATGAGCGCAGTTCCGTCGGCGTTCGGAGCGAGATCAGAAATCGTCACCGTCACTTTTCCGTTACCGACCTTGTAGGAGTTTTCCACTGCGGAAGCAGAGAATGTTGCAACAAGCATCAGGGCCACTGCTGCGAACAAGGTACTCAATTTTTTCATGTTTTTTGTTTATTTAGTTAATTATCAATTATTTACTATATTAAAACCAGTACACTTTCGTCCTAACGTAATTAGCAACCCCAAAGTTAGGAATCTTTTTTGGGAATTCCATCGTTTTTTCCTATAACTTTGTGTAAAATTTTCCGAAATGCTACGAAAAATCCGAATTGTCGCAGCGTGTCTCTTTTTTGCAGGCATCACGCTGCTCTTCCTCGATTTTACCGGTGCGGTTCATCTCTGGCTGGGCTGGATGGCCAAAATCCAGCTGCTTCCGGCAGTCCTCGCCCTCAACCTGGGCGTCGTCGTCGCCCTGGCGCTGCTGACGCTGCTGCTGGGAAGGGTTTACTGCTCTGTCATCTGCCCGCTCGGCGTGATGCAGGACATCGTCTCCTGGATCAGCTCCCGGCGCAAAGGCAAAAAGAACCGCTTCTCCTATATGAAAGAGCAGAAGTGGCTGCGCTACGGCCTGCTCGGTGTCTTCATCGTGCTGCTGCTTGCGGGCCTGACATCCGTTGCCTCCCTCATCGCTCCTTACAGTGCCTATGGCCGGATCGCCACCCAGCTGTTCGCCCCGGTGTACGGCTGGTGCAACAACCTGCTGGCCGCCATCGCAGAGCACTATGGAAGCTACGCCTTCTACCCCACGGAAGTCTATCTCAAGAGCCTGCCGCTGCTGATCGTAGCGGCCGTCACATTCATCGTGGTGGTGGTGCTGGCATGGCGCGGCGGACGAACCTGGTGCAACACGGTATGCCCTGTAGGAACCGTGCTCGGGCTGCTGTCGCGATTCTCGCTGCTGCGCCCGGTGATCGACACGGACAAGTGCATCAACTGCGGTGTATGCGGAAAACGCTGCAAAGCCTCGTGCATCGACACGAAGAACCATACAATCGACTACAGCCGGTGCGTGGTGTGTTTCGACTGCATCGAGAATTGCAATGGCGGAGCCATCAAATACAAAGCCCGCTTCCATCGGGGGAAGGAGAATTCCGGTCAAGCCGGGCATGACGGAGGCCGTCGGGCGTTCATCGCCGGAACAGCGCTGCTGGCAGGCGCCGTGACCGTCGAGGCGAAGAAGACGAAACTCGCCGAAGGCGTGGCACGGATCGAAGACAAACAGGTTCCGCCACGGAAGGTCGCCCCAGTCCCGGCCGGCAGCGGCAGCATCAAGAACTTCCATACCCACTGCACCGCCTGCCAACTCTGCATCAGCAAGTGCCCGAACGGCGTGCTGTGTCCTTCAGCCAAGTTCGATACCCTCATGCAGCCTGAAATGCATTTCGACAAGGGCTTCTGCCGCGTCGAATGCACCCTCTGCTCGAACGTCTGTCCCGCAGGGGCCATCCGGCCCGTCGACAGTCCTGCCGACAAGAGCGCCATCCAGATCGGACACGCGGTGGTCATCCCTGAAAACTGCGTCGCCGTACGCGACGGCGTGCATTGCGGCAACTGTGCCCGCCACTGCCCCGTGGGAGCCATCACCCTGGTTCCGAGTTCCGAAAACCCGACAGTCAGGATCCCCGCCGTCAATCCCGAGCAGTGCATCGGTTGCGGCGCCTGCGAATTCCACTGCCCGGCCCGCCCGGTCAGCGCCATCTACGTAGAAGGTCACCAGGTCCACAAGGAGAGATAAGCCATGAAAAGACGCGATTTCATCAAACAAATCGGAGCAGGCGCGGCCATGACGGCCGTCGCGGCCTGCTCGGGCGGTAAAACGGCAACCCCGCAACAGCCAAAGGAACCCGGCGCGATGACCTGCCGGAAAGGCCCGAAAGGCGAAGATGTCTCCCTGCTGGGCTACGGCTGCATGCGCTGGCCCACCATCACCAACGGAGAAGGCAAGACCGTCATCGACCAGGAGCAGGTCAACGCCCTGGTGGATCACGCGCTGGAACACGGCATCACCTATTTCGATACCGCCCCCATGTATGGACAAGGCGAATCGGAACGGGTGACGGGCAACGCCCTGAGCCGGCACCCCCGCTCCTCCTACACCATCGCCACCAAGCTGTCGAACCAGCGCACCGACTGGTCGAAAGACGCCGCCATCAAGATGTACCGCCACTCCTTCGAGGCGCTGCAGGTCGATTACATCGACTATTATCTTCTCCACTCCGTAGGCGGCACCAGCGGCAATCTCGACTGCATGGAAGTGCTGAAACAGCGCTTCTTCGACAACGGCATGTTCGACTTCCTGCTCAAAGAACGCGAAGCGGGCCGCATCCGCTACCTGGGTTTCTCGTTCCACGGCGACCAGCAGGTATTCGACCATTTGCTCGCCATGCACGACGAATTCCGGGAAAGGGGCAACCACCTGTGGGATTTTGTGCAAATCCAGATGAACTATGTGGACTGGCGACTGGCGCAGACGCGTTCGCAGCGAGAAGTCAACGCGGAGTATCTGTACGGTGAACTCGCCAGACGCGGCATCCCCGTGGTCATCATGGAACCGCTGCTGGGCGGCCGGCTGGCCAATCTGCCCCAGCACGACGCCGACCAGTTGCTGCAACGCACGCCCGGCGCCTCTCCGGCATCCTGGGCGTTCCGGTTCTGCGGTTCGCATCCCGGCGTGCTCACCGTGCTCAGCGGCATGACCTACATGGAGCACCTGGAAGACAATCTCGCCACCTTCTGTCCGCTGGATCCGCTCACGGAGCGTGATTTCGCCATGCTCGACGCCATTGCGGCCGACTACGTGAACCATCCGCTCGTGCCCTGCACCGACTGCAAGTACTGCATGCCCTGCCCTTACGGCGTGGATATCCCCGGCGTTTTTTCGCACTACAACAAGTGCGTGAACGAGGGCTTCATCGACGAAGACCGGCAAGACCCTCATTACCGCAAGGCCCGCCGTGCCTATCTGGTGAGCCTTGCCAGAAATCTGAACCTGCTGCAGCAGGCTGGCCACTGCATCGGCTGCGCCCAATGCGTGCAGGCGTGTCCCCAACACATCGCGATTCCCGGGACGATGCGCCGCATCGACGCCTACACCGAACAGCTAATGAGCGACACTTCGCCCTTATAATTAAGTTTAAGTCTGTATCATTTCTAACCGGCGCCTAATCTTCCAGGCGCCGGTTTTTTTCATTATTTCAAAAAATCCAAGTTTCGGAAGGAAAATTTGGATTCGTCATAGGTGCAAAGGAGGATAAAAGAGGCCCAATAAAATGCGAGCGGCCCGACTTTCCGTCGGGCCGCTTTTTACAAAACACTGTATATCAAACCATTAATACTCTTCCTCGTCGAAGAAGAAATCGTCTTTGGTCGGATAATCGGGCCAAATGTCTTCAATGGAATCGTAAACTTCGCCGTCCTCTTCGAGGTCTTCCAGATTCTCGATCACTTCGAGCGGGGCGCCCGAACGGGTGGCGTAGTCGATCAATTCTTCCCGGGTCGCAGGCCAGGGGGCATCTTCCAATTTGGATGCAAGCTCAAGAGTCCAATACATAGAACGTCTGTGTTTGAAAATAGTGGTTTTTGCAAATGGGCCGCAAAGATATAAAAAAAATGATATAGCAAACTTTTTTTCAGAAAATTACGGCAACCAAAAATCATCTTTCCCCCCACACAAGAATCTTGCCGCAGTAAACAGATAATCACTCAAGCGGTTAACATAGCGAATCGCTATCGTGTCCTGCGGCGTTTTCTCCTCGATTTGGACGGCGCTCCGTTCAGCCCTGCGGCATACGGTGCGGGCGATATGGGCCATGGCGGACGCCCGCGGCCCGCCGGGGAGCACAAACGCTGTCAGGGGCGGAAGGAGCCCCGTCATACGGTCAATCTCATGTTCAAGGAATTCGGTTTCCCCTTCGTCGAGCGGCTTGAGCTTCTGAGAACGGCCGTCGTTGGCCAGGTGCGCGCTCACATTCATCAAGTGAATCTGGATCCGTCGCAGCGGGAGTTCCTCGCCCGCCTCGGCACGGATCAGTCCGAGCCAGCTGATGAGTTCGTCGAGGTCGCCATAAGCCATCACACGGGGATGCGCCTTGCTCACGCGGGTTCCGCCGACCAGAGAAGTCGTGCCGGCGTCACCGGTCTTTGTGTAGATTTTCATCGCTTTCGATTTTTCCGTCACGAAGATAGACAATTCTTTCGGTATATCGAGCAATATCTTCTTCGTGCGTCACCAGAACCACCGTGTTGCCCTGTCGGCGAATCTCCCCAAAGAGGCGCATGATCTCTATGGAAGTGGTGGTATCGAGGTTACCCGTGGGTTCGTCAGCAAGGATAAGGGCCGGATGCGTCACCAGCGCCCGGGCCACGGCCACCCGTTGCCGCTGCCCGCCCGAAAGTTCATCCGGACGATGCGCAACCCGCCCGTGAAGCCCCACTTGCCGGAGCGCTTCACGGGCACGCGCTAGCCGTTCCTCCTTCCCCACACCCGCGTACTGAAGCGGCAGCGCCACGTTTTCGAGCGCCGTCAGCCGCGGAAGCAGATTGAAGGCCTGGAACACGAAGCCGATGCTGCGGTTCCGCACATCCGACAGGCTGTCGTCGTCCATGCCCCGCACATCTCGGCCATCAAGCAGATAGGTGCCTGCGGTCGGCGTGTCGAGACACCCCAGAATATTCATCATCGTTGATTTGCCCGAGCCCGAAGGGCCCATGATGGCGACGAATTCTCCTTCCCGGATCCGGAGGTCTATGCCGTCAAGCGCCTTTACCACGCTGTCGCCCGTGCGGTAATGCTTCCTGACGCCCTCCATGCAGATAATCTCTCTCATAGCGTCTATACAGGGTATCGATTGCCCGGCGGCCTTCTTCTCCCAGATCGAGGGAGAAGCGGTTTACGAACAGGTCGATGTGTTTGCGCTGGATTTCTGCCGACAACTCGCGGGCGTACGAGGCGACATATTCGCGCGAGGCCTCCGGATGGGCGAATGCATACTGGATGCTCCGGTGCAGCACGCGGTCGAAAACAGCTGCAAATTCCGGGCCGAGTGACCGCTTCACAGCAATGCCGCCAAGCGGAATCGGGCATCCCGAAGTATCCTGCCACCATGCCCCCAGGTCACGCACCAGTGCCAGTCCCTTGTCCCGGTAAGTAAACCTGCCTTCGTGGATAAGGACGCCCAGATCGGCCTCGCCGCGCGCCACCGCGCCCTCAATCTCAGAGAACAGCATGGGAATCTGCTCGCCGAGGCCGGGATACGCCAGCGTGCAGAGCAGCGCCCCCGTGGTGAAGGTGCCGGGGATGGCGATTTTCAGTGGACGGCGTTCCAGCACATCCTCGTCGCCGGCGCGACGCACCAGCAGCGGACCGCAATCCCAGCCGAGGGCGGAGCCGGAAGACAGCATCTCATAGCGGTCACGGACCGTGAACCAGCCGTGGTAACTGAGTTTGGTGATGTCGTAGGTCTCCCGCTGGGCGCGGGCGTTAAGTTCCTCCACATCATGGATGTACACGTCGAACGAGAGCCCTTCGGCATCGACCAGGCCGTGGACCAGCGCATGGAACATGAAGGTATCGTTGGGACAGGGAGAGAAGGCGAGTTTCAAGGACATAGCGTTCGAAGGACGGATTCTAGATTGTATAGGGCGCGGGGGATATCCCAGCGCGTGCGGTCTTCCTCGCCGACAAGGTTGGAGACGGCGCGGATTTCGGCGAAAGGCACGCCATGAAAGAGGCATTCGTCGAAAAAGGCTGCCCCTTCCATCGTTTCGATGTCGGCTGAAACGCCGCGGTATCGCGCTTCCAGGGCTGGGACGGTATTGCCGGTGACTTGCGGCAGCGAATCGAACCATCGAGGCGGCAAAGGATTCACCAGCAAACGCTCGGGACGGCCGCCTTCGAACTCCCGGACCACCTGTACGACAGACCCGGCCGGAAAGAGTTCCAGATTGTAACTGCCGGCAACGCCGACGTCAACGGCCAGGTCGAAACGCTCCGCCGAGAAGGCTGACCGCAGGGCCTCGCGCGTGGCATCAGGGCCCATGCCGCCGCACACAAAAACGCTGCCGGAACGGGAGCAGGCCGTTCTGGCGCAATCCAGTTCGAAATCGACGGCAGCCAGGAAGAGAATCTTCATTTCGGTTCGAAAATACGAATTAATTAAGAGAAATGAAATAATATTCGTAACTTGCCGTAATTTTAAGAAGCATTATGGCATATTCCAAAGAGGAACTGTACGATACACAGTTGACCGAAGAGATCGCCGGCCACTACCGGGAGATCCTCCGGCTGCTCGGCGAAGACCCAGGGCGGGAAGGATTGCTCAAGACGCCCGTTCGCGTCGCCAAATCCATGCAGTTCCTGACACGGGGCTCTCTGGAAGACGGCGCCGAGATCCTTCGCTCGGCCATGTTCCGCGAAGAGTACCATCAGATGGTGGTGGTCAAGGATATCGAGCTCTATTCGATGTGTGAACACCACATGCTCCCCTTCTACGGAAAAGCGCACGTAGCCTACATCCCCGACGGGTACATCACGGGGCTGAGCAAAATCGCCCGCGTGGTGGAAACTTTCGCCCGCAGGCTCCAGGTACAGGAACGCCTCACCGTCCAGATCCGCGACTGCATCCAGGACACGCTCCATCCGCTGGGCGTGGCCGTGGTCATCGAAGCCGCCCATATGTGCATGCAGGTGCGTGGCGTCCAGAAGCAGAACTCCGTGACAACCACCTCCGCCTTTACCGGTGCGTTCCTCAAGGACATCCGCACCCGCAACGAATTCATGACGCTCATCGGAACCAAATTGCATTAATCACCATGAAAATTGTCATCGCAGGTGCCGGAGAAGTCGGATGCCATCTTGCCAAGATGCTCAGCGAGGGCTACCATGAAATCACCATCATCGACAACGATGAAGAGCGGCTGGCCCTGGTGAGCGAGAGCATGGACGTGCTCACAGTCCTGGGCAATCCTACTTCCATCAACATCCTCAAATCGGCCGGTGTCGACAAGGCCGACTTGTTCGTGGCCGTGAGTCCCGCGAAAGAGCAGGACGTCAATCTGGTGGCAGCCCTCATCGCCAAGAAACTCGGTGCCCGGAAGGTTACGGCGCGCATCAACGCCGCCGAATACCTCAACTACGAGAACAAGCTGATGTTCACCGAGATGGGCATTGACCTGCTGTTCTATCCCGAAAAGATTGCCGCCACCGAAATCTGCGACCTGCTCAAGCAGTCGGACGTCTCGGAATTCGTAGACTTCGCCCGCGGACAGCTCCAGATGATTGTCTTCCGCATCGAAGAAGATTCGAAGCTGCTCAACAAGACTCCCGGCGACCTCCCTTATGACCCTTCCGCCCTTCCCTTCCGCATCGTTGCCATCGCCCGTGGCGGAGAAACCCTCATCCCCCAGAACGATACGCTGCTCAAGCGCGGCGACATGGTCTATGTAATCTGCAAGCGGGAGCATGTTGACGAATTGATGACCTGGTCGGGCAAACAATACCTCGACATCAAGCGCCTGACCATCCTGGGCGGCGGACGCATCGGCGAGATGGTGGCCAAGCAGTTCGAAAAGACGGCCGAATTCGTGAAGATTATCGAGATCAACCGCGAGCGCTGCGAGGTCCTCTCCGAGAACCTCAACCGCACGCTCGTAATCAACGGCGATGGCCGCAACTCTGATTTCCTCTATGAGGAGGATGTCAAAAGTTGCGACGCGTTCGTGGCGGTAACCTCCAGTTCGGAGACCAACATCCTGGCTTGCGTAGCCGCCAAGAAAATGGGCGTGGCCAAGACCATCGCCGAAGTCGAGAACATCGAATACATCAAGCTCGCCGAAGGGATGGGCGTCGATGCCGTCATCAACAAGAAAATCATCACGGCCGGACGTATCTTCCGCTTCACGATGAGCACCAAGGTACGCACCGTCAAGGTAATCGGCGGAAGCGACGCCGAAGTCATCGAATACATTGTCAATCCCGACAGCCCGGTGACCAAGGCTGCGGTTAAAGACCTCAACTTCCCGGACGACGCCGTCATCGGCGGCGTCATCCGCGGCAACACCACCCTCATCGCGGCCGATGACACCCGCATCAAGCCTTATGACCGCGTGGTCATTTTCGCCCTGCCCCGCGTCCTTGGCCGCATCGAGAAGTTCTTTGCATAAAACTACAAACCAAATATTCTGTTACTATGATCGAATACAAATTCAAGACATCCGGCAAGACCCGTTCCGAACACGACTTGCTCGGCGACAAGGAAGTCCCCGAAGAGGCTCTTTTCGGCGTACAGACCCTCCGCTGCATCGAAAACTTCGACATCAGCCGCAACCTCCTCGGCGACCACCCTGAGTTCGTCAAAGCGTTCGGTATCGTGAAGAAAGGCGCCATCCTGGCCAACCACGACCTGGGCCTGGTCTCCGACGAGATTACCGAAGCCGTCTGCAAGGCTTGCGACGAGCTGATGGAAGGCAAGCACACCGAGCACTTCCCGATCGACATGATCCAGGGCGGCGCCGGCACGTCCGCCAATATGAACGCCAACGAGGTCATCGCCAACCGTGCGCTTGAAATCCTCGGCAAGAAACACGGCGACTACAAGGTCATCCACCCCAACGACCACATCAACATGGCCCAGTCGACCAACGACGCCTATCCCACGGCCATGCACCTGGGTCTCTACATGATCCACAAGGATCTGATGACCGCCATGAAAGCCCTCGCCAAGGCATTCCGCGCCAAGCAGCGCAGCTTCGCCTCCGTCATCAAGATGGGCCGTACGCAGCTTCAGGACGCTGTTCCGATGACCCTCGGACAGACCTTCGGTGCTTTCGCTACCGCTGTCGAGACTGAAATGAAGCGGCTTGACGCCGCTGCACAGGAATTTCTCGTGATCAACATGGGCGCCACTGCCATCGGCACCGGCATCACCGCCGAGCCGGGCTATGCCGAGGCCTGCACCAAGCACATCAAGAAGATTTCCGGTTGGAAGATTACTCTCGCCGAAGACCTCGTCGAAGCCACCAACGACACCTCCTGCATGGTTTGCTACCACGCCGCACTGAAAAACCTCGCCATCCGCATCTCGAAGATCTGCAACGACCTTCGCCTGCTCGCTTCCGGTCCGCGCACCGGTCTGGCCGAGATCAACCTGCCGCCCAAGCAGCCGGGCAGCTCCATCATGCCGGGCAAGGTGAACCCCGTGATCCCGGAGGTCACCAACCAGGTGTGCTTCAAGGTGATCGGCAACGACACCTGCATCACCATGGCGTCTGAAGCCGCGCAGCTCGAGCTCAATGTCATGGAGCCTGTCCTCGTGGAATCGCTCGTCGAATCGCAGACCTGGATGACCAACGCACTCAACACCCTCCGCATCGAATGCATCGACGGCATCACCGCCAACAAGAAGCACTGCAAGGAGCTTGCTGAGAACAGCATCGGCATCGTCACCGCCCTGAAACCTTACATCGGCTATGCCAAGTGCACCGAGGTGGCCAAGGAAGCCCTCGTCACCGGCGGCAGCGTCTATCAGCTCGTGCTCGACAAGAAGTATCTGACAAAGCAGCAGCTCGACAAGATTCTCGATCCGAAGAACATGGTCAAGCCGACGAAGGTCGAACTCTGATCAGTCCTTCAAGACCCTTTTCCGCATTGCGCAGGCTGTTGAGCCTGCGCATTTTTTTACATAGCGGTCCATGGTCTCCACCGAAGAAAAGCCGCTCAATTCGGCAATGTCGCCGGGACGGGCATCGCGGTAGCGGGCGTCGAACAGCAGGTTGATGGCGTATTGCGCCCGATAGGCATTCACGAACTGGCTGAAGTTCAAGCCCCGCCCTTTCAGTGCCCGTGTCAGGTAAGTCCGGTTGGTCATGACTTCGCGCGCCACGTCGGCGCGGGAAAGCCGCTTCCGAAGAAACAGTTGCTTTTCTTCCATCGCCCGGATCATCAAGGCGAAGGTGTCATCATCACTTTTTTGCCTTGGTCTCATTGCGCTTGCGGAACTCCTTGCACCATTCGGCGGGCGTGAAGCCAGTGTTGCGTCCGAAAGCCGTATTGAAGGTAGTCATCGACTTGAATCCGACTCTCCGACACAATTGACTGATGGTCAAATCTGGATTCTGGGAGTAGAGCCGCATGGCTTCCCGCACGCGGTAATAGTGCACCAACTGACAAAAATTCTTACCCAATTTCAGACGGATGGTTTGGGCCAGGTAGCTTTTGTTGGTGTACAGGCGCTCGGCGAGGTCACCCACCCTCAGGTTTGGATTGAGATAGAGTTTTTCGTGTTCCAGAACCATGCAGAGCCGGTCTTTCAATTCTTCCATGTCAGCCTCTTTCAAACTTGGCCCGTCATCGGCCAGGATCCGGTCGGCATGGGGGATTGGCCGGTCCACATGCGGATATTCCTTTTCGGTTTTTTCAGTTTCAGGCGTCCGGGAAGTCTGGGTTCTCCGCCGGAAATACAAAAAAATGGCAATCCCGGCCACACACAGCGGCAGGTAACCAATCAATAACCATAGCGCATTCATCGTCTCGACTTTTTGATTCTTGAGACGAAGCTACAAACAAAAAAGGCGGTTCCTGCTTCCACAGATATAACCGCCTTATAACAGCTATTTCAAGTTGCTGAATCCCAGCTATTTCTTGATTGCCTCAAAACCCGAACCGTACACCCCCGAAACGCTGGCTACGGAAATGAAAGCCTGCGGATCTTCTTCTTTGATGACATTGAGCAGAAGCTTCAATTCCTGCTTGCGTGCCACAACCACCAAAACGGTGGAGCTGTCCTTTGTATACCAGCCCTTTCCGTCGAGAGCCGTCACGCCCCGATGAATGTCGGAAGTGATGCGGTCAGCGATTTTTTCAAAGTTTTTCGAGAAAATAAAGATTTGCACCGACTGCTTGCTGCCCGATACAAACAAATCGAGCGCCACGCTGAATACGCCTGCCATCACGTAGCCATAAACCAGATTGGCTACGCGCGTGCCCCAGCTTCCCTCGGTCGGAACGATCAGCGATGAGCCGATGATGAAAATATCGAGGATGAGCAGAATCTTGCCCGGGGAAATGGCCCGATACTTTGTAATCATCAAGGCAATGATATCGGTGCCGCCGGAACTGCCGCCCTGCGAGAAAGTGAGCGAAATACCCAGTGCGGAAAGGGTGCCGCCAATCATGACGCTGAGCAGCTTGCCGTTATCGAGAGCGATGATCTTGATGAATTCCTCAGGAATCAGCATCGGCATAAAGCGCAACAACAATGTGGTGACCACCATCGCATAGATGGTTTTCACACCGAAGGCCGGCCCAAGAATCTTGAGGGCAATCAGCAGCAGCACGGCGTTGATGATGAAGAACGAATAGCTGACGTTGAACCCGGTGCAATACTGGATCACGGCCGAGATACCGGTGACGCCGCCACCCACCAGTTGGTGAGGGATGATAAAGACCACCCAGGCCAGGACATACAGAATCAGGCCCAGGGTGATGATGGCGTACGACTTGAACGTCGCAAGGGCTTTGTTGCTTTCCATTTAGCAGACGATGTTGATGATTTTTCCCGGGACGACAATGACCTTGCGGATCGTACCGCCCTGGAGGTATTTTTCGGTATTGGCGTCGGCGCGGACCGCAGCTTCCACCTCTTCCCGCCCCATAGCTTTGGGAAGTTCGAGCAGAAAGCGCATCTTGCCGTTGAACTGTACGGGATACTTCACGGTCTGCTCGACGGTAAAGGCGGCATTGTAGGCCGGATAGGAGGCGAAGCTGATGCTTTCGGCGTGGCCCAGCATCTGCCAGAGTTCCTCAGTGATGTGCGGCGCGAAGGGGCTGAGCACCACGAGCAGCGGCTCGAGGACCTCCCGTTTGTTGCAATGCAGGTCGGCCAGTTCGCCCACGGCAATCATGAAGGCGCTCACCGAGGTGTTGAACGAAAAGTGTTCGATGTCGTCCTGCACCTTGCCGATGAGTTTGTGGAGGGCCTTCAGTTCGGCCGGCGTGGCCTTTTCGTCGCTCACCGAGAAGTCGTCGCGGTCGAAGAACAGCTTCCAGAACTTGCGGAGGAAGCGGTGCACGCCGTCGATGCCCTGCGTATCCCACGGCTTGCTCTGCTCGAGCGGACCGAGGAACATCTCGTACATACGGAGCGTGTCGGCTCCGTAGCGTTCGCACACACTGTCGGGATTGACCACGTTGAACATCGACTTGCTCATCTTCTCGATGGCCCAGCCGCAGATGTATTCCCCGTCTTCGAGGATGAATTCGGCCGTGGCGAAATCGGGCATCCACTTCTTGAACGCCTCGATGTCGAGCCGGTCGTTGTGCACGATGTTCACGTCCACATGGATCTCCGTGGTATCGTACTGGTCTTTGAGTCCCAGCGACACGAAGGTGTTGGTATTCTTGATGCGATACACGAAGTTGCTCCGGCCCTGGATCATTCCCTGGTTGATGAGTTTGCGGAAAGGTTCCTGTTCGCATACGTAGCCGCAGTCGTAGAGGAACTTGTTCCAGAAGCGGGAATAGATGAGATGGCCGGTGGCGTGCTCGGTGCCGCCGATGTAGAGATCCACGTCGCGCCAGTAGGCGTCGGCCTCGCGGCTCACGAGCGCGCTGCCGTTGTGCGGATCCATATAGCGCAGATAGTAGGCGCTGCTGCCCGCGAAGCCCGGCATCGTGCTGGTCTCGATGGGCCAGCCCTCATACGTCCAGTCCTTGGCCCGGGCCAACGGCGGCTCGCCGCTTTCGGTGGGCAGGAACTTATCGACTTCGGGAAGTTCGAGCGGCAGGTCGTCGACGGTCATCGGGCACGGGATGCCGTTCTTATAGTAAATCGGGAATGGCTCGCCCCAGTAGCGCTGGCGTGAGAAAATGGCGTCGCGAAGACGATAATTGACCTTCCGGTGGCCGATGCCCATGGCCTCGACATAATCGATGGCCGCGGGGATGGCCTCTTTCACGCTCATGCCGTTGAGGAAGCCCGAATTGCACATGATTCCCTCTTTGGCATCGAAACTTGCTTCCGACACGTCGCAACCTTCGATCAGTGGCACGATCGGTAGGTTGAACGTCTTGGCGAAAGCGTAGTCGCGGCTGTCGTGGGCCGGGACGGCCATGATGGCGCCCGTGCCGTAGCCGGCCAGCACGTATTCGGAAATCCAGACGGGAACCTTTTCACCGGTCAGGGGGTTGACGGCATACGAACCGCTGAAGACGCCCGTAACCTTGCGCGTTTCGGCAATGCGCTCGCGCTCGGTCTTTTTCTTGGCCTGCAGCAGATACGCCTCGACAGCCTCTTTCTGCGCCGGCGTGGTAAGACGCTCCACCCATTCGCTCTCCGGAGCGAGCACCATGAAGGTCACGCCGAAAATGGTGTCGGCGCGGGTGGTGAAGATGGTCATCTCATATTCCTGGTCGCCGTTGAACACGTGGAACACCATCTCGGCGCCCTGGCTCTTGCCGATCCAGTTGCGCTGCATCTCCTTCAGGGAGTCGGTCCAGTCGAGCTGGTCCAGGCCTGCGAGCAGACGCTCGGCATAGGCGCTCACGCGCAGCTGCCACTGCTTCATCTTTTTCTGCTCCACGGGGAAACCGCCACGCACGGAATAGCCTTCCTTCACCTCGTCGTTGGCCAGCACCGTACCCAGCGCCGGGCACCAATTCACCGACGTCTCACCGAGGTACGCGATGCGGTACTGCATCAGCAGGTCGGACTGTTCCTTCTCGGAAAGGCCGTCCCAACGGCCCTCCGCCTTGAACTTCGCAATCAGGGTATCGATGGGCTCCGCCTTGTCGGTTTCAGGATTGTACCAGTGACCAAACATTTCCAGGAAAGCCCACTGCGTCCACTTGTAGTAGGAGGGGTCGCAGGTACGGACCTCGCGCGACCAGTCGTAGGAGAAGCCGATGCGGTCCATCTGCTGGCGGTAGCGGGCGATATTCTGCTCCGTGGTCTTGGCGGGATGTTGTCCCGTCTGGATGGCATACTGTTCGGCGGGCAGGCCGAACGCGTCGTAGCCCATCGGATGGAGCACGTTGAATCCCTTCAGGCGCTTGTAGCGGCTGTAGATGTCGCTGGCGATATAGCCCAGCGGATGGCCCACATGCAACCCCGCTCCCGACGGATACGGGAACATGTCGAGCACGTAATACTTGGGTTTGGGAGAGTCATTCCGGGCCTCGAAAGTATGGTGCTCGGCCCAGTACGCCTGCCACTTCTTCTCAATCTCTACAAAATTGTAATCCATGAATGCGCCTATTTGAAATTCAGGCGCAAAGATAGTTATTTTTTCAAACCTATATCCCACTTTGACGACAGGCGGAATTCCACGGGAAGAACAATGCGGGTGCGGACTTTTTCGCCCTTGATCCGGCCGGGAATCCACTTCGGCGAAACAGAAATCACGCGCACGGCTTCTTCGTCGAGCCCGTCGTCAATACCCTGCTCCACCGTGACGTTGGTCACGCTGCCGTCCTTCTCCACGATGAAACTCACCAGCACCTGTCCCTGGATATTGTTGTGGATGGCATAAGCGGGGTATTTCAGGTATTTATATACCCAGCTCTGAAGGAAATGCTTTTCGTCGGAATGGAAGAATTGGGGGCGTACGTCGCAATCGGAAGGCGCGAATACCCGTTCGGCGCGCCTGGTTTGTCCGGAAGCATCGTCATCGGCAGACGAAATCGTGTCCTGGCCTGCCAGCACCAGCAGGAAATGATACAGGTAGTTGCACACGGACTCCATGCCGGCGTAGTCGAGCAGGCGCGGCATATCCTTGATGGTGCGGTGCTCCCGCGCCGGACCGGTAGTAAACAGGAACACCGGGATGCCGCGTTCATAGAACGGCAGATAGTCCGATGACACCGGCGAATCTTTTACCCGCCCGGGCGAAAGCACCACCGGCTGCTCTCGCGTCTTGTCGAGCAGGTAGTTCAGGTCCACGGGGCCGAGTTGCGAAAAGAAACTGAACGGATGGCCCTCCCCGCTGCGTCCGAGACTCTGGAGGTCGACCATCGCCTTGACCATCGAAATCTGCTCGAAGGCCCGGTTTACGAAATACCAGGATCCTGCCATGCCCCGCTCCCCCGCGCCAAAACCCACGAACAGGATCGAGCGGCGGAACAGGCCGTGATACTGGGCCACCATCCGTGCGAGCTCCACCAGTACGGCTACGCCCGATGCGTTGCAGTCAGCGCCAGGATAGAGTTGTACCACAGGTTCGCCGTCGACGGTCAAGGTGTGCGTACCCAGGTGGTCGTAACGGGCGCCCACTACGATGTACTCGCCACGCAACTGCGGGTCCAAGCCCTGCACGATGCCCACCACATTGCGGGAACGGATTTCCCCGTCGGGGCCGGATATCGCGAAATCCTGGCCCAGGGAATCGGTGAGCATCAGCACGCCGGCGTCACTCAGCGCTTGGTAGAGATACTGCGCCGCCAGCATCTCCCCCGCCTCACCGGCCTTGCGGCCTTCCATCTCCTCGTCGCACAGGGCAGCCACATGCTGCCGAAGGGCCGGGGCAACAGCAAAATTCTGTGCGGCGAGGCCCGCCGCACAGAATCCCAGAACAAAGACTAATAATAGACGCTTTTTCAATTACTTCTTGTAGAACGGCAGCTTCACCACCACGGCCTTGAGCAGTTTGCCCCGGATCTCGATAAAGATTTCGCTGTCGACTTTATTGAAGGGGACATCTACATATCCCATGCCAATCGCCTTCTTGACGGTCGGGCCCATCGTGCCGGAGGTCACATGGCCGATGGGATTGCCCTGGGCGTCGCAGATGGGCATTTCGTGGCGGGCGATGCCGCGGTCCACCATCTCGAAGCCCACGAGTTTGCGCTTCAGGCCGGCGGCCTTCTGGTCGAGCAGATACTGCTTGTCGATGAAGTCGCCCTTCACGTCGTTGAACTTCGTGATCCAGCCCAGGCCGGCCTCCAGCGGGGAGGTCGTGTCGTCGATGTCGTTGCCGTAGAGGCAGAAGCCCATCTCCAGGCGGAGCGTGTCGCGCGCACCGAGGCCGATCGGCTGGATGCCGAATTCCTCGCCCGCCTCAAACACCGCCTTCCAGAGCTGGTCGCCGTATTCGTTGGGGGCATAGACCTCGCATCCGCCGCTGCCGGTGTAGCCAGTGGTGGAAAGGATGGCGCCCGGGATGCCGGCCACTTCCAGTTCCTTGAACGTGTAATATTCCATCGAAAGGATGTCTTGCTTGCAGAGCTTCTGCATCACCTCCATGGCCTTGGGACCCTGAATGGCGAGCTGGCAGGTGGCGTCGGAAGCGTTGACCAGGTCCTTGCCGATTTCCAGGCCGAACTTCGGAGCGACGGAGCACAGGTGGTTCCAGTCTTTCTCGATGTTGGCCGCGTTGACGGCCAGCAGGTATTTCTCCGTGTTGAAGCAATATACGATGAAGTCGTCCACGATGCCGCCCTTTCCGTTAGGGAAGCAGGTGTACTGCGCCTTGCCGGGGAACAGCACGGAAGCGTCGTTGGAAGAGACATACTGCAGGAAAGGCAGGGCCTTGGGGCCCTTGATCCAGATTTCGCCCATGTGCGACACGTCGAACACGCCGACGCCTTCACGCACGCAGGCGTGCTCTTCGTTGATTCCCTTGTATTGGATCGGCATGTTGTAGCCGGCAAACGGAGCCATCTTCGCGCCCAGCGCGATGTGCTTCTCGGTAAATACGGTATTTTTCATATTTCTTTGTGGAGTTTTTGATTCGTGTTGTAGATCCAGGGATCAGACGGGGCGATCTTCAACGATTTGAGCGTCGCCAGGTCCCGGCGGACGACGTCAAGCGTGTCGCTGCCTTCCAGGCAAACCACCTTCAGCCCGCTCTTGAAGTCGAACGTGCGGACCTTCAAGCCGTTCTCCTGCAACTTGTCGACATAGACCTGTGCACCGGCGGGATCCTTGAACGCTCCTGCCACGGCGTAGTAGCGCTTGATGGATGCCGCCTCGGCGGCTTTGGCAGCAGCCTCCGCCTCCAGGCGGGCGCGCTCCGCCTCGGCAGCCGCGATGGAATCGCGCATAGCCTGCTCGCGGGCTTCCCGTTCCTGCCGCAGCACTGCCAGGTCGGCAGACGTGGGCTTGCCGAGCGACGACCGGATGAAGTCGCAGCTGCAGACAACCACCAGCAACGCGGCCGCGACGGCCGCTCTGAAAATCACTTTCTTCATTTACAACAAAGATACGACAAAAAACGTTTAAAAAGGTTATCTTTACACTTTAAATCGTCGGATGAGAGAATCTTTGCGGAAATTGCTCCTCATGCTGCTGGCCCTGGCCGCCGCCCTTCCCGCCGCGGCGGGAAAACCCGACACGGTGCGGATCGTGTTCATCGGCGACGTCATGTCGCACGGTCCGCAGCTGACGGCCGCCCTCCGTCCCGGCGGCAACCGGAACAATCCCTCCGACTTCGACTATAGTTCCTATTTCAGGCATGTGCGGCACCGCTTCGACGAGGCCGACTATGTGGTGGCCAACATGGAATTTCCGTGCGGCGTGACGCCCTATTCCGGCTATCCGCAGTTCTCCGCGCCGCAAAGCCTCGCATACGAAGCGCAGCGCGCCGGCATCGACCTGTTCCTGACTGCCAACAACCACATCTGCGACAAGGGCCGCGCCGGGATGGACAGCACCTACGTGCTCTATTCCCGCATGGGCATCCCCTTCACCGGCTTTTTCCGCTCGGCGGGCGAAGAACGCGAAACCAATCCGATCATCGTCGACATCAAGGGCCACCGCATCGCCTTCCTCAACTTCACCTACGGCACCAACGGCCTGCCGGTGCCTGCGCCCTACCATGTCAACGTGCTGCAGCCCGAGCGGATCCGGGAGGTGGCCGCCCGCGCTCATGCACGCGGAGCTGAATTCCTTATCGCCCTGCCCCACTGGGGCGAGGAATATCACCTGGAACCCGATGCCGCGCAGAAGGCCTGGGCCGACTTGTTTTTCGACTCGGGTGTCGGCGCGATCATCGGCGGACATCCCCACGTGGTTCAGCCCGTGCAGTGCGACTCTGTACGGGCCGTGGCATGGTCGCTGGGCAACTATGTGTCGAACCAGAGCGACGTGAACACCCAGATCGGGATGCTTCTCACACTGACGCTGGTATGCGACCGGCAAGGCGTCATCTCCGTGGCATGCATGGATCCCACCTACCTCTGGTGTTCCCGCCGACGGATGCTCGAAAGCAACTACACCGTCATCCCCATCGTCGAATGGATCGGCCGTCGCGACCAGTGGCTTGACCCGTCGGATTACGACAAAATGGTCCGCGAATGGACCGACATCCAACGCAAATTCAATCTTTGACCATATGGAAAAAACCATCCTCCTGGAAGAAATCGACCCGATCGACATCTACGGCATCAACAACCGTCTGTTCGACCTGCTTGCCAGCCACTATCCCAAGATCAAAGCCGTCGCCCGCGGCGCCGAAATCTTTCTGATGGGTCCGCAGAGCGAGCTCGACGACTTCGAGGAGAAGATCGGCCTGCTCCGCCGGAAGCGGCAGACCAAGAACGTGCTCACCGAGTACGATGTGGAAGAACTCTTCGAAGGATCACCGCGCAGCGCTGAATCAGGCCCCATCCCCACCGACGCCAACGCCGACAGCATCATCCTCTACAGCAACGAGGGACGGCCCATCAAGGCCCGCACGCCCAACCAGAAACGGATGGTCGCCGAATGCTCGCGCAACGACCTGATTTTCGCCATCGGGCCCGCGGGCAGCGGCAAGACCTATACAGCCATCGCTTTGGCCGTGCGTGCGCTTAAGAACCGGGAAGTGCGCCGCATCATCCTCACCCGTCCCGCCGTGGAAGCAGGCGAACGGCTCGGATTCCTGCCCGGCGACCTGAAAGAAAAGCTCGATCCCTATCTCCAGCCGCTCTACGATGCGCTCGGCGACATGATTCCCGCCAAGCGACTCCAGTCGTTCATGGAGGAAGGCATCATCCAGATCGCCCCGCTGGCCTACATGCGCGGCCGCACCCTCGACCGGGCGTTCGTCATCCTCGACGAGGCACAGAACACGTCGCTCGGCCAGCTCAAGATGTTCCTCACACGCATGGGTTGCGACGCCAAATTCATCGTCACGGGCGACGCCACGCAGATCGACCTCCCGAACAAGGCCGACTCAGGCCTTATCCGGGGCGTGAACCTCGTCAAAAACATCAAGGGAATCAGTGTGGTGGAATTCGGAAAAGAGGATATCGTACGACATCCTCTCGTCACTAAGATTGTGGATGCGTTCGAACGCACCTGACATTAATGCGCATGTCCGACTTGCCCGTGTAGCTCATCGGGAAATCGCCGCGGTCGTACCAGATATAACGGTAGAACCCGTTACCGGCATCTTTCTCGGATGACGACCACCAGAAACCATAGTTGTTCATGCCCACATATTCGATGCCATTGCCATAGGTATAACCGAGCGGCAGGCCGTTCCAACCATACGTATTGGTGTGGGTGTTGTCGGGCGAATAGGGCCACATCCGGGATTCGTTGATGTAGGCATCGGCCGAGGCTTTCATCCCCAGGCCGGCCCAGTTATCAAAGAACGGAAGGGCTTTTCCGCTGTTCATGGCCGCTGCGAGCGACTCCCAATCCTCGTTCGAGGGAACCCGCCACCCTTCCGGACACACATTCTCGGTAACGGCCTCATTCCATGTATACATGCTGCCGAAGAGCGGTGCTGCGGCTTTCGATGCCTTGAAAGGAATGCCCGTGCCCTGATAAGCGAGGTTTTGGCTGAACCAGTCGAGGCCGCCGAGCGTGACATATTGGTAGGACTTGCCGTCGCGGGCGTCCACCATCACCTGATGGCTGCGGGCAAGACCCTGGAGCGACGTGTTCCATGTCGTATCGATGGTCGTGACCGAAATGCTTTTGGAAGAGATGTAGTAGCCATCGGCATAGGCGATGCCCGACACCTGGAACGTGCCGAGACTGTCGGGGAACCGCACGGAAATCTTCTGGAACGACAGGCTGTCGTCGTAGACACCGGAGATGTACCAATGGTATGTCACATCCTTCGGGTAGATGATTCCGGAAGCCGACATCGTGACCGTCTCGCCCTTCAGAACATAGTACGGGATATCGAAAGTGACGGATCCCGTCATCGTTTCGCTCTGGGCTTCCTCTTCTTCTTCCGCCTTGCATCCGGACAGGCCAAGAAACAACGCAGCAACGGCAAATAACCAGCCGATTCTTTTAAGCAGACTCATCGATCTTCTCGGTATTACAACTTGCAAAGATGCACAAATAATCGTAAATTTGCAAGAAATGTACCGTACTGTAACCCTGTTGCTGACAACCTTGCTGCTGCTTTGCGGATGCGACGATTCGCGTCCCTACGTCCGTATCGAGGGCTTCGCCCAAGGCAGTACCTACCACGTGATCTGCAGCCTTCCGCCGCGGGTCACCGAACGGACGGTCCGCAGCGACATCGACGGTCTGCTCAATGAAATTGACTTCACGCTGAGCGGCTACAACAAGGGGTCCCTGCTCTCCCGTCTCAATGCCGGTGAAGATCCGTGCCTCAACGACTTGTTCGTTGAATGTTTCAACCGGTCGAAAGAGATCTGGGCCGAGAGCGGCGGAGCGTTCGACCCGTCGGCCGCACCCCTGTTCGACCTCTGGGGCTTCGGTTTCGCCAACAAGGGTACTGTCACGCAAGCGGCCATCGATTCCATCCGCTCCTTCGTGGGATTCAATCTGCTCTCGCTCGAGGAGCGCGGGGACGGGGTGCACCTGGTCAAGGCAGACCCGCGCATCAAGCTCAATTTCAACGCCATCGCCCAGGGCTATTCCTGCGACGTGGTGGCCCGGTACCTCGCGGCGAAGGGCTGTGACAACTACCTGGTGGAAATCGGACGGGAAATCGTTTGCAAAGGCACTAACGCCGCCGGCGGGCCCTGGCGGGTGGGCCTCGACCGTCCGGTCGACGGCAATTTCGACGAGGGAAGCGACCTTCAGGCCATCCTCGAAGTAACCGACTGCGGTATCGTAACGTCGGGCAACTACCGGAATTTTTACGTGGAGAACGGGCAGAAATTCGCGCACACCATCGACCCGTCGACAGGTCGACCCGTAACACACGGCCTCTTGAGCGCCACGGTCATTGCCGATGACGCTACGGCGGCCGACGCCTATGCCACCTGGATGATGGTAGTCGGATACGAGCGTGCCCGACAGATCCTTGCCGCCATGCCGGGAATCGAGGCACTGCTGGTGTATGAAGAGGGTGGCGAGATGAAAACCTTCCAGACTGAAAAGATAAAAACTGCTGAAATATGAACAGACGTGATTTTCTTCGGACTTCCGCGCTTGGTGCGGCAGCCCTCGGACTTGCGGGCGTGACCGGATGCAAGGTGACCTCCCGGCAATCGTTCGACACCATCATCAAGAACGGCGTAATCCATGCCGGCGACGGAAAGGCGCCTATCGTAGGCGACATCGCCATCCGCGACGGGAAGATTGCAGCGCTCGGCAAGGATCTCGGGACCAGCGCCGAAACCGTAGTCGACGCTCACGGACTCGTGGTGTCGCCGGGCTTCATCGACATTCACACCCACACCGACACCAATCTGTTCGATGCCCCCAAGGGCGACAGCCGCATCTTCCAGGGCATCACCTCCGAGGTGGGCGGCAACTGCGGCTATTGCCCGTTCGTGTATTCCGACGACGCGTGGGAGAGCCGCAAGGACCGTCCCCGCCACGGCGGCCCGGCCTGGCGCAACATCGACGGTTTCTACCAGCGCCTCACCGAAAACAAGATCGGCATCAACTACTCCAGCCTCGTGGGGCACGGCGACGTGCGCGAGGCGGTGGTCGGGCCCTACAATGTGAAGGCCACCGACGAGCAGCTCCGCAAGATGTGCGAGGAACTCGACCGGCAGCTGGAACTGGGCGCCATCGGCCTGTCCTACGGCCTGGAATACGCCCCGGGATGCTATTGCGATACGCGGGAAATGGTGGAACTCAACAAAGTGGTGAAAAAACACAACGCCCTCTACACCATCCATATGCGCAACGAGGACGACCACGTGCTCGAAGCCATGGACGAGGCCATCGAAGCGGCCCGCCTTTCGGGTGCCCGGCTGGAGATCTCGCACCTGAAGGCCCAGAATCCCGCCAACTTCGACAAGATCGACGAGATGCTGGGGAAGATCGACACTGCCTATGCCGAAGGCATCGATATCGCGTTCGACCGCTATCCCTACACGGCATTCTCCACGGGATTCACCTCGTTCATTCCCATCGAACTGCGCGACGGCACGGCCGACGACATCTACGCGCGCCTGAACGACAAGGCCGCCTGCGAGAAGATCAAGAAATACGCCTACAGCCGCCTGAAACGCTTCGGCGGGCCGCAGCAGGTGGTAGTGGCGGGCTGCAACGATCCGGCCAACGCCGTGTATGCCGGCAAGAACCTGGCGGAATGCTGCAAGATCTCCGGCATGGACGAGTGGGAGATGATCCGCTACCTGCTCATCTCCGAAAAACTGGAGGTCAACCAGGCCACGTTCGCCATGAAGGAAGAGAACCTGAAGAAGATCTACGCACACCAGCTTTCGATGCCGGCTTCCGACGGCAGCGTGTATTCACCGGAAGGCGTGCTGGGCAAGGAACTGCCCCATCCCCGTTCCTACGGCACATTCCCCCGCTTCTTCGAGAAGTTCGTCCGGGAAGACAAGGTGCTCGACCTGGCCACGGCCATCTGGAAGTGCACCGGTCTGCCGGCTTCGCGCATCAAGCTCAAGGAGCGAGGCATGCTGATCCCGGGCTACGCCGCCGACATCACGGTGTTCAATCCCGAGACCATCGCCGACCTGTCGACCTACGCCAAGCCGCACACCTTCCCCGCCGGCATCGTCCACGTGTTCGTGAACGGTGTCCATACCATCAAAGAAGGCGCCCATACAGGCGCCCTCCCGGGTATCGTGCTCGGCAACGACCAGCTCAGCCGCTAGTCCACCGGGCATCTCTTTTTATTTGAACTTCGCGAAGAAGTCGTTGCCCTTGTCGTCCACCAGGATGAACGCGGGGAAATTCTCCACGCGGATTTTCCAGATGGCTTCCATGCCGAGCTCCGGATACTCCACACACTCGATGCTCTTGATGTTGTTCTGCGCCAGGATGGCGGCGGGACCGCCGATCGAGCCGAGGTAGAAACCGCCGTGTTTCTTGCAGGCGTCGGTCACCTGCTGGCTGCGGTTGCCCTTGGCCAGCATGACCATGCTTCCGCCGTGGCTCTGGAACAGGTCGACATACGGGTCCATGCGGCCGGCCGTCGTCGGGCCCATCGAGCCGCAGGCCATGCCCGCCGGCGTCTTGGCCGGACCCGCATAGTAGATCGGGTGGTCTTTCAGGTACTGCGGCATCGGCTCGCCCTTGTCCAGGCGCTCCTTGATCTTGGCATGGGCGATGTCGCGGCCCACGATGATGGTGCCGTTCAGGCTCAGGCGCGTGCCGATGGGGTACTTCGTCAGGATCTTGCAGACGTCAGCCATCGGCTGGTCGAGATCGATCTTCACGGCATTGCCTTCACCGGCCTGGCGGAGTTCCTCCGGAATCCAGCGGCCCGGATTGTCGTCGAGCTTCTCGATCCACACGCCGTCCTTATTGATCTTGCACTTGATGTTGCGGTCGGCGGAGCAGCTTACACCGAGGCCGACAGGGCAGCTGGCGCCGTGGCGCGGCAGGCGGATGATGCGGACGTCGTGCGCCATATACTTGCCGCCAAATTGGGCGCCGAGGCCGATCTTACAAGCCTCTTCCCAAACCTTCTTCTCGAGTTCGATGTCGCGGAAAGCGCGGCCCGTCTCGTCGCCGGTGGTCGGCAGGCCGTCGTAGTACTTGCAGGAGGCGAGCTTCACGGTGAGCAGGTTGCGCTCGGCGGAAGTGCCGCCGATGACGAAGGCGATGTGGTAGGGCGGGCAGGCCGCGGTGCCGAGGGTCTTCATCTTGCCCACGAGGAACGGCACGAGCGTACCGGGATTGAGGATGGCCTTGGTCTCCTGGTAGAGATAGCTCTTGTTGGCGCTGCCGCCGCCCTTGGTCACGCAGAGGAAGCGGTACTCCATGCCCTCGGTGGCCTCGATGTCGATCTGCGCGGGGAGGTTGCACTTGGTGTTGACCTCATCGTACATGGTCAGCGGGGCATTCTGGCTGTAGCGGAGGTTTTCCTCGGTGTAGGTCTTGAAAACGCCTTTCGAGAGGGCTTCCTCGTCGCAGAAGCCCGTCCACACCTGCTGGCCTTTCTCGCCATGGATGATGGCGGTGCCGGTGTCCTGGCAGAACGGAAGCTTGCCCTTGCAGGCCACTTCAGCGTTGCGCAGCATGGTCAGGGCCACGTACTTGTCGTTCTCGGAGGCTTCCGGGTCGGAGAGGATCTTGGCCACCTGGGCATTGTGGGCCGGGCGGAGCATGAACGACACGTCGCGGAACGCGGTGTTGGTCATCACTGTGAGTGCCTCGGGCGCGACTTTCAGCATCGGCTTGCCTTCGAAGTCGCCGACCGAAACCCACGCCTCTGAGCCGGGAATCTTGTAGTATTCAGTGGTGTCTTCACCCAACTGAAACATCGGAGCGTATTTGAATTCCATCGTTGTGTTAATTTATAGATCGTTTCGCATTAAAAATTCTTTCATGAAGGGATTCAGGTCGCCGTCGAGGACGCCCTGGGTGTCGCTGGTCTCGTAGCCGGTGCGCAGGTCTTTGACCATCTTGTAGGGATGCAGCACGTACGAACGGATCTGCGAGCCCCACTCGATGCGTTTCTTCTGGCCCTCGAGTTCCGCCTGTTTTTCCTGGCGTTTCTTGAGTTCCAGGTCGTAAAGGTGCGACTTGAGGATGCGCAGGGCATTCTGCCGGTTGTCGAGTTGGGAACGCGTTTCGGTGTTCTCCAC
>LUZC01000074.1 GCA_001603505.1 Bacteroidales bacterium Bact_11
ATTGTATAATCTTTTAATTATCTCTCAAGTCAGACCCTGCAACTTTAACAATTCCTTAAAGAAATCAACGCTTTGCTCTTTCTGATTTTAATCAAGTTAAAATCGGTACTTGCTTGTACTTGTTCTTCCTATTCTTTCAATGAACTTCCCCTTTCTTTCGAAACGGGCTGCAAATGTAAAGCGATTTTTCGAATCTGCAAAATTTATTTTCAAAAAACCGCAAAAATTTTCGCTACCGCACCTCAACCCACCTTCCAGGCACCGAAGCGCCCACCGTATTGTCGTACATCGCCTCGCAAATGACCGTCGGGAGATAGAATTTTCCCTTGTAGGTAGCCGTGACGTGTGTGCGCACATACGAGGTGGAATTGCGGCCCTGGAAGAGATAGGAGTACACCCGGTCGTCGCGGAAATCCTGGTAGAACCCGTCGATGCGGTCGGCGTGGAGCTCCCAGCCCGAAGGGAAGATCTGCGTCAGGGCCAGGTTGGTGTAGTCGGTAGCGGCGCTGGTGTTAGTGACGTAGGTATAGACATAGAAGTCCGTGCCCTGCTCGATCGACGTCGGGTCGATGGGCGTGCCGTCGAGGAGCTGGTAAACCACGCGGAGGCTGAGTCCATCAGCACGGGCCTGCTCCACACCCTTCTCGGGAATACCTGTGGAACTGACCACCAGATAGACCGGCGCCTTCGAAGCATTGCTGATCTCCAGTTCGAGCGTAGCGCCGTCGCCCGCCGCCAGCGAACCCTGGGCAATGGCCTTCGAGGTCTTGAGCGTCGAACTGCTGCGTCCGGCCTTCACGCTGACGTTGAGCCCGTCGACAGCATTGTTCTTCATGTAATCGGCCACAGCACGGAGCGCCCATGCGGTGCTCTGTGTGCTCATGTAGTGCTTGCGGTCGTTGAGCCAGTTGGAGAGACGCTCCACGCACTGGAAGGAGGCCGCCTTCTCGCCAATGGCCGTAAAGACCATCGCTGCGATGGCCTGCACGCGCTCTTCGCTGTCGAAGTTCGCCGAGAAGTGGTCGAACGTTTCCGTTCCGGTCTGGTAACGCTGCAGCAGGTTGCGGGCTACGTCCTTCTTGCCGTCAAGTACATAGGCGCCGGAAAGCAGCAGGCGGCACGTCTCAGGCAGCTTGTCGATGTCTTCCTTGAGGCGGTTCATGCTGCTGCGGTCGGGCGAGCCGGCGAGCGCCAGCACGTAGCAGGCGTAAGCACGCGACTCGGCGTCGTAGCTCTTGCCGGAAGCCACCGTCTTGAGATACGACAGGTTCGATTTCTTCAAAGTAGCCGGCACCGCATATCCCGCATTTTGCGCTTCAATCATGAAGTGCGTGGCATAGATGGTGGCCCATACGCTGGCACCCAGATAGGACGACGTGCCCGGCCAGTAGGTCATGCCGCCCGACGGGATGGCAAACGAGCTGAGGCGGTTGATGGCCGCTTTCACATTCTTCTCCACATCGGCGCGTTTCTCCGAACCAAGGTCGACCAGGTTGTTCAGGTAGAGCTGCGGGAATGCGGCAGAAGTAGTCTGCTCCAGGCAGCCGTGCGGGTATTCCGTGAGGTAGGCCAGGCGGTAGTCCAGGTCGATGGGCGGGATGGTGGAGGCTTCCACCACCACTTCGTTGGTGCCCGGACGACCTGCCAGGTAGAAGGTCGTATTCACATCCTTGCCGCCCTCCACCAGTTTCACCATGGAGTTGGTGACGCGCGGATTGGCTTCCCGGATGTCGATTTCCAGATTCTCCGTGGAGCTGTCGCCGGAGCTCTTGGCCACGGTCTTGATCTTGCCGATGCCGGGGACGTCGGAGGCTTTCAGGGTGAAATACACCAACTCTTCGCCGGCCTTCGGAGCCTGGACGGTTGCCGTAGCGTTGCCCGAGACGGAGAGGGATCCTTCGGCCTGCACTTCGACCGTGACTGCACCCACGCCGTCTTTATTGGTGAACACTGTCACGGGCAGCACGACTTCTTCTTCCGTGCCGAGCACGCGCGGGAGAGTGGCCTTGACCATCACGGGCTTGGTCACCATGACTTTCTTGTCGGAAGCACCCATGTTGGCCCCATCGGTAGCGATGACCATGGCACGGAGCTGGCCGATGTACTGCGGCAGCGTGACCGTATGTTTGTCGGCACCCTTGGCTTTCACCGTGAACGGGCCGAGGAAGATCGACACGGGTTTAAACCGTTCGGCCTTCGTGTTAGGCGTAACCACATCTCCGGCTTCACCGTCGCCACCGATAGCGAACAACTGTTCCATGCGGGCGCCATAGGCCCCGATCACCAGGTCGTAGAGGTCCCAGGTGCGGACGCCCAGCGCCTCGACGGCATAGAACGAATCCCAAGGGTCCGGCGTCTTGAAACGCGTGAGACTCAGCAGGCCTTCGTCGACCAGCGCCACCACGTAGCTCATCGGACGACCGTCCTGCTCCTTTACCGTGAAGGAAATTTCCTGTTCGGGACGCACCTCGTCGGCGATCTCGATCACCGGATGGAGATGCGTGGCGCTCTCCTCCACGAGGATGCGCTGCACGCCGAACATACGGATCGGGGCGTCGTTCTCGGCGTTGTTATAGGGCTGGATCAGCGAAACGGAGGCATAGACGTTGGGCGCCATGCCGGTTTCGATCGGAATGGAGATGTCGGTCTTTTCGCCCTTGCAGTCCACCCAGAAGGTCTTGAGCACCCGCTGTCCCTTCTCCACGGAAACCAGCGCACGCGCGCCACTCGTGGAAGGAATGGTGAGGGTGGCCGTCTCGCCCACGATGAACTTGGCTTTGTTGATCGACATCGGCAGACGGATGGCCGCGTCGGAATTGCCCTCTGAAGCGCTCTCATAACTGCTGCGCACCATGGTCACGGCCGAGGTGGCGTGTCCGCCGGCCGGATCGGTGACGCGGATGAACCAGAAGCCGCTCTCTTCTTTCGAGAGATCGAGCTGGAATTCACCGGCACCGCCCGAAAGGGTTACCGAGAGCTCCTTGTACGGCTGGTTGTAGGAATCCTTCGCATAGGAGGCCAGCCCCTCGGACGAGGAACTCCACCACCAGCTCCAGCCCATCTTGTAGATTTCCACATTCACCTTCACCTTCGAGGATACCGGCTTGCCCTTGTAGTCCACGGCGGCCAGCTTGAAGGTGTGCGGCCTGGCCTTGTCGAGGAATTCCTCGCCCCATTCGCTCTTCTCCTCGGGCACGCAGAGGCCGATGTAGGTGTCGTACGGCGAGACCGTGGTCGTGTAGCGGTCAATGCTGAAATCACCGCTCTTTTCGAACACGCGGGTCGTGAAGCGGGCCGTCAGCATGCCCGGCGCACCGCTCAGCGCACCGATGCTGGCATTGAACACCGTGCGGCCGGTAGCATCGGTCCGCCCCTTGAACAGTTCTTTCTCCTCACCGGAGAAGCTGCGGGAACGGTCTTCGAACACATAGCCCTTATAGCCGTCGAAGGACGTCTTGCCGCGGAAGAGTTCCACGCCCACGCGGGCTTCCAGATCCTTGGCGGGATTACCCATCAGCCAGCGCGCCGTGATGTCGCCGCGCACGGCACGGGCAGGCACCGCAGGCTTGTCGTTGAGCGACAGGTCGATTACAATGTTGTTGGGCTTCACCGTCTCGATCTTGACTGTCTTGTACCAGGTCTGGCCGCCGGCCGTGACCGCCACTTCCCAGTTGCCGGTGGGCGCATCCGCACCGGGATTGAACGTGAAGCTGTACATGCCGTCGTGGCCGGAATTGCTCACCAGCGTAGAAATGACCTGTCCCTGCGGGTTACTGAGGACTGCCGTCACCGGATGGTTGGCCGGGAGCACGCCCTCGTCGAGCATCGACACGAAAGTGATGTGGATGTCGTCGCCCGGACGCCACACACCGCGCTCTCCGAAGATGTAGCCCTTCTGGCCCTTGCGCGAAGCGTTTCCGTCGACCTCGAAGCTGCTCATCGAAATGGCCGCACCGGAGGACATCGACAGGTAAGACTTGTCGCTGCCCTTGCTCACGATAATGGTTTTGGCGTAATCGTTTGGGACATTGCAGGTGAATTTGCCGCCGGAACCGGTAGTGCCTTCGCCGATTACCTGGTTGACCGAGTTGTAGATGGTGACCTTGGCACCGGAAACGGGCTGGGCCGAAAGGATATCCGTCACGAACACCGTGTATTCTCCACTGCCCGATCCCTTGGCGATGGCCGAAAGATCGGACACCAGGATGTTGCGCACGCGTTTCTCGTAGTCGTCGTAGCTGCCGAAATAGTAGTCGCTTTCGTAGTGATAGCCGTTGAATTCAGCCAGCGGTTCGACGCCACGGATCTCGATGCGGTAGATGGCGCCGCGTTCGATCTTCACGAGGTCGGCCACGTTCAGGCCGTAGGTATTGAGGTTGCGGAGCTTGGCCGAATTGGTCTCACCGAGCGTGAGCGTGGTGTCGAGCACCACCCGCGCCACGTTGTCGGTATAGCAATAGGTGTCGCCCAGCTGGTTTTCCTGCAGGAACTGCAGCACGTTGTTCTCGTAGATGCGTTTCACGCGCACCCGCGCCTTGGCGTAGTTGATGGCCTGGAAGAGCAGGTTGACGTCGCCCGAAGAAGGCAGCACAGCACCGCGCGTCAGGAAGGCAACCGACGGCTCCCCGGTGGGAATCTCGAACCAGCGGTCAAAATCCTCGTCGAGTTTCTGGCCCTTTTTGCTGCGGATGCCCTTGCCGATGGAGACAAACTGCTTGCCTTCCGCTTTCACGGCCGGCAGGATGCGCAGCACGTTCTCCTGGACCAGGAACGAGAGATTGCCGGCGCCGGGCATCGACACCAGCGACTTGAAGTCCTGCTTGGGATCAAGTGCCGAAGAAAAAGCGATCTCATAGCCGTAAGGATTCAACTTGACTTCGGCTTCCACCACGGCAAAGGTGCCTTTGGCCGGCACTTCGAAGCGGCGCGATCCCTCCGCCGCATATTTCGGCCAGGAATAGTTCAGTTCGATGGAGCGTTTTTTCTCGCCGGCAGCGATGTTGTTCACCACCACGATATGGTCTGTGCCGTCCTCGGCGTGCGTCCACTCCAGGGAAGCATCGGCACCCTTGACGGAAAAGCCGCTCTCCAGATACTTCGGATCAAGTTTTTCCGGGGAGGATATCTCCACGGCGATCTGGAAAAGGTCGTCGATGTTGGGATAGCCTGTCAGTTTGGAGTATTCGAGCAGAATCACGGGAGCCAGCGTCTTGACCTCGATGGTCTGCCTGCCGCCCGATCGGCCTGCAAGTACGCCGTAGTCACCGGTAACCTTATAGGTGGTATTGTATTCCAGGGGTTCCTTGGGAACGATGCAGAGCGTGCTCTCGTCCACCACCTGAACGTCGAAATCCACTTTCGGAGAGATGCTCACGGCTTTTTTTGCGAGATCTGCAGACAATTGCGAATGGATGGAATAGGCATCGAACAGATGCACGGTGATGGGATCGCCAACCCGGATCTCCCGGGAATAACTTTCCACGCTTTCGCCGGTAGCGCCGCCGCACGCTGCGACAGCCGACAGAGCCAGCACGAAACTCAAGGCAAGAAGAATTCTTTTCATATAGCTGGGGATTTTTGTCTAATTTTGCTAATGTATGCAAATGTAACAATTCGCGTGCAGAATAAAAAGAATCTTTTGCTGGTTTTTGCCGCAGTGGCTGCGGTGGCGCTCCTGGCCGTATTGCTCAGGCCCGGTCCGTTGTTCGACGACCCGGTCTGCGCCGTGCTGGAGAGCCGCGACGGACGGCTGCTGGGCGCCCGCATCGCCGCCGACGGGCAGTGGCGTTTCCCCGCCGCCGACAGCGTACCGGAGAAGTTTGCCAAAGCGATCGTGCAGTTCGAGGACAAGCGGTTCCGCCGGCATCCCGGTGTCGACCCTTTGGCCGTGGCCCGCGCCATCCGCCTCAACGCGACCCGGGGCGAAGTGCGAAGCGGAGCCAGCACCCTCACCATGCAGGTCATCCGCTTGAGCCGCGGAAACCAGCCGCGCACAGTGCGGGAAAAATTGTGGGAGATGGTGCTCGCCCTGCGCCTGGAAGCCTATTGCAGCAAAGACGAGATCCTGGCCCTGTATGCCGCTCACGCACCGTTCGGCGGCAATGTGGTGGGGCTCGAGGCCGCCGCCTGGCGCTATTTCGGCCGGAGCGCCGACGAACTCTCCTGGGCGGAGAGCGCGATGCTGGCCGTGCTGCCCAACGCCCCGGCGCTCATCCATCCCGGCAGCCGCCGCGACGCCCTGCTGGCCAAGCGCAACTTCCTGCTTGAAAAACTCTGCGATGCCGGCATCATCGACCGTGATGAATGCGACCTGGCGCTTGAAGAACCGCTGCCCGAAAAACCCTATCCTCTGCCGGAAATTGCCTACCACTACCTGGAGACCCTGCGCAAGCAGCAGGGCGACAAGTTGTTCAAAAGCGACATCGACTATGCGCTGCAGCGGCGCGCCGAAGCCGTCGTGGCGCGTCATGCCGCCGTTTACGCCACCAACGAGGTCTATAACCTGGCCGCCGTCATCCTCGACGCACATACCGGGCAGCCCGTAGCCTACTGCGGCAACGCCGGCCATGGCTCGCGCCTGCACGGCGACGATGTCGATGTGGTGCAGGCACCCCGAAGCAGCGGCAGCACGCTCAAGCCCCTGCTCTACGCCGGCCTGCTCGACGAGGGCGACATCCTGCCCGGGATGCTGGTTTCCGACATCCCCTTCCATTACAAGGATTTCACGCCCAACAACTTCAACCATACCTTCGACGGGGCCGTCCCGGCCCGCGACGTGATCCGGCGGTCGCTCAACGTACCCTCGGTGCGCATGCTCCACGACTACGGCATCGAAAAGTTCATCGACCTGCTGCAGCGGCTCGGATTCACGACCATCAACCGCGGCGCCGACACTTACGGACTGTCGCTCATCCTGGGCGGCGCGGAGATCAAGCTCGCCGACTTGGCGTCGGTGTATGCTTCGATGGCGCGAGAACTTACCTCTCAGGGATCAGGTTCCGGCCGCACCGCCTTCCCGCTCTCGCGGGGAGCCATCTGGTGTACCTTCGACGCGCTCACCGAGGTGAACCGGCCGGAAGAAGAAGGCGACTGGCACAGTTTCAATTCCACCCGGAAGGTGGCCTGGAAGACGGGCACGAGCTACGGCAACCGCGACGCCTGGAGCGTGGGCGTGACGCCCGACTACGTGGTGGCGGTATGGGTAGGCAATTGCGACGGCGAGGGCCGTCCGCTGCTTACCGGCGTGGGCTACGCCGCCCCCGTAATGTTCGACTTGTTCGGCCTATTGCCTACCACAGGCTGGTTCGAGATGCCGCTCGATGATCTGGAAGAGGTGGAATGCTGCGCGCTGAGCGGACATCCGGCCACGGATCTCTGCGCGGCCGACGGCACGATCGCGGTATGGGCGCCGCGGGCGCCGCGCAAACCCGATCCCTGCCCGTACCACAAACTCGTGCATCTCGACCCGGAAGGCCGCTGGCAGGTCGACGGCGACTGCTGGCCTGTGTCCGAGATCCAACACGTCTCGCGCTTCGTGCTCCCGCCCGCGCAGGAATGGTATTATATGAAGAGCCACAGCGACTACCGGCCGCTGCCACCCTATCATCCGAATTATGCCGGCAGCCGGTCATCGGGCGTGATCCAGATCATCTATCCGCAGGAAGGCATGCAGGTCGCCGCGCCCGTTTCGCTCGACGGCCGTACGCAGGGCGTGGTATTCTCCGCCGCCCACAGCGACCCGGACGCCACGTTGTTCTGGCACCTCGACGGCGACTATCTGGGCGAGACCGCCCACGGCGAACACAAGCTCAAGGTCGTCCCTGCCCCCGGCCCCCACGTCCTCACCATCCTAGACGCCAACGGCCACTCCGCCAGCGTGAGGTTTACGGGGATGTAAATATTTTTGGAGAATTCCCTGAAAAAACACTACCTTTGCACTCCCTTCCCGAAAGGGATATATGGTGGATGTAGTTCAGCTGGTAGAGCATCGGATTGTGGTTCCGAGTGTCGTGGGTTCGAGTCCCATCATCCACCCAGAGAGGGTGACCAAATGGTCACCCTCTTTTTTTGTCTTGCCGGTCACATACGACGACGGGCGGATGATGCGGAAGCGGGACGGACGCCGCTAAGCATCGTCGTGAATGAGGTGGACATCGCACTGCGGGAACGGGATCGTGATGCCGTTCTCGTTGAGGGCGTTGTAAATCACTTCTTTGGCGCGATCGACGTAGCCGATGCGTTCGGGAACAAGGACATACTGTTTCACGGCGATATCGACGGAACTGCCGCCGAATTCGCCGAATCGGACATAGATGCCGTTTTGCGGATCGACCACGTCACGGCCATAAATG
>LUZC01000075.1 GCA_001603505.1 Bacteroidales bacterium Bact_11
GCTGCCGATGAACTCGGGCGCCGAAGCGGTGGAGACCGCGCTGAAGCTGGCTCGCCGCTGGGGCTATGTCGTGAAGGGGATCCCCGAGAACGAAGCGCTGATCATCGTGTGCGACGGCAACTTCCATGGCCGCACCATCACCATCGTCACCATGTCGAGCGACCCCGACAGCTACTACAACTACGGTCCGTTCACGCCTGGTTTCGTAAAGATCCCGTACAACGACACGGAGGCGCTCCGCAAGGTGCTCGAGGAGAAGGGCGAGAAGGTGTGCGCGATGATCGTGGAGCCCATCCAGGGAGAGGCCGGCGTGTATGTGCCGGAAGACGGATACATCAAGAAATGCTATGATCTGTGCCATGCGCATAACGTGCTGTTCATCGCCGACGAGGTGCAGACGGGCATCGCCCGTACGGGCAAAATGTTCGCCTGCGACCACGAGGGCGTGCGGCCCGACATGATCACGATCGGCAAGGCCCTCTCGGGTGGCGTGCTGCCGGTGTCCGCCGTGCTGGCCGACGATGAAATCATGTTGACCATCAAGCCGGGCGAGCACGGCTCGACGTTCGGCGGCTTCCCGTTGGCGGCGAAGGTCGCCGTGGCTGCGCTGGAAGTCATCCGCGACGAGCATCTCACGGAAAAGGCCGCCTACCTGGGTGAGATCTTCCGCACGGAAATCGCTAAGATCAAGTCGCCTTACTTCAAGTCGGTCCGGGGAAAGGGCCTGCTCAACGCCGTGATCACGGAGCCGCAGAACGGCATCGAGGCGTGGGACATCTGCCTGAAGATGGCGGAAAAGGGCCTGCTGGCCAAGCCGACCCACCGCCACATCATCCGCTTCGCCCCGCCGTTGGTGATCACCGAAGAGCAACTCCGCGCCGCCATCGCCATCATCAAAGAAGTTTTCGAGACGATGTAACTGGCCGGCGCAAAAGGCGCTGCAACGGACACGTCAGATAATCAGGTAGTTACAATAAGTGCCTCCCCTCTATGGCAGGGGAGGCACTTTGCGTAAGCATCTGTCTGTCAGCTGCGTCCGTTGCAGCAGCTTGTGGAATAGCAGGCCGACCCGAGCCAAAGGCGAGAGCACGACCAAAGGGAGTAACCGGCGGGGTGAGGGGCAAAGTCCCTATTTCAGATAGCAATTCCTAGGTGCACTCCATAGGAAGGCCAGATGGTCGGGCCGAAGAAGATGTTGGATTTTCCCCACATCCGGATGGAGATGCCGGGCTGCCAGGAGTACCACCAAGACCATTCCCCTTTCTTCGGGAGTGATGCCGGACGGTCTCCCGGAAAACGGGGTTCAATCTCCTGTCCGGTCACCTTATAAAGGTAAGATCCGCCGCCGAGCAGATCGCTGTAGAGCGAAAAACGGCGTTTGCGGTCGAGCGGGATATAGTGCCGGTGGTATAGGCACAGATGCAGGCGGTAGGAGTGCGCCGGGATTGCGTCGTGCCAAACGGAGGTCCTTCCCACATAGATGCCGAACACTTTGTTGGGGCTGGTTCGGATACCGGCCGTCACATCGACGGAGCCCACGTAAATCATCACGTTGCCCCGCACACTGAACTCCGGCTTCCACGCCTGGCGTCCTTCTTTCGAGAGATGTGCCCTGACATTCTCGAAATAGGTGTCCGAAATGACCTGAGGTGCATCGAAGTCCAGTTTTTCTCCCACGATATTGGAGGTGGTATCGGGCTCCTGGGCGGCTGCTGCAATCGCAAAAGTGGCAGCCATTATCGTAAATAGGATGTGTTTCATTTTTCGTTTTTATTTTGTTTGTCAAACATGGAGCGCAAGTCTTCGAGCGTCGCGCTTCCCTCCAGATAAAGCAGCGTGATGTCCCATCCGAATCCGACGGGACGGGCCTGGTAGCAGAGGTAGCGGTTGGTACTGCCGGAAGATTTGGGCTGGATCAAAGCATAGGTCAGAAAGCCCCCCACACGTTCGATTTCCACCGAAGCGGCGGCCACGGCATCGGATTCCACCATTTCCACCACTTTCAGGGCACACGTCGTATCTACGTGGAACTTGACGCCCCGGTAATACTCGAGCTTGTACGTGTTCAACCCTCCGCCGCGCACTTCCGTCACCACCATCTGCCGCTCCGGGACTACCTTTCCCCGGAACACGGGATAGCTGTGCAGGTCGCGCTGGGCAAAGGCGGCAAACGCCGGAAGGAACAACACCATTAGAAAAAAGACGGTCTTTCTCATCGCTGAAACATCTCTATGAGGTTTGCTTCGGCAGGTGTTTCACCTGCAAAAAAGTCGGACAGGGAGGACTCCACGGAGGCCATGATCGCTGTTCCGTCGGTCGTTTTCTCTCCGTAGGCATAGCTGACGCAAAGGTTGCCGGAAAGATTCATTCCGCCGCTTCGCAGGCCAAGACCCAGGGCGACAAGCGCCACGAAGCAGGCGGCGGCAGCTGCGACGGCATACATCTGCACCTTGTCGGCCCTCCGGGCCTTCTTCTCCCGTCCGATGGACAGGTAGCCCAGGACAACCCGGAGCTCATCGAACGCCGGGTCGTCCACCCGTGCGACGTACCGGGCCAGCTCCCGCTCCTCTTCCGGAGTGGTTTCCGCCTCGAAGTAGCGCCGCATCAGGGCTGTGTATTTTTCTTTATCGTTCATCTTTCAATGCATTTCTCAAGGTTTTGCGGGCCCGGGACAATTGCATCCGCACGGCTGCCGGTTCCATTTTCAATTCCCGGGCGATACTTTCCAGTGTCCGCCCGCCATATTCTTTCTCCTCCAGGATGTATCGTTGTGTCGGGGTGAGTTCCGTTTCGATCTTCCGACGCATCTGATCGTAGGCCGCCTCGCGGTCTTCCGGAGGCGAAGCCTCGTCGGCCAGGTCTTTCTCCAAAGGAACCGAACGGGCCTTGCGCCGTTCATTGAGGCTGGCATTGCGCACCGTCCGGGCCAACAAAGCTCCCGCTTCCTTCTCCGATTTCAGCGGATACTGCTTGCGCCAAAGCCGCACAAAGGCATCCTGCAGGACGTCATCAGCCCCTTCGGCATCCGGCAGGATCCTGCCGGAAATGCTTTTCAGCTTTTGCCGAAACCGTATGAATGCTTCTGTCAGATAGTCTTGCGCCATGGGTGCAGCTTAAGGGTTCCCGTGTCTTTTACCTACAAAACACATCGGAACCGCCAATGTAACACAAAAAAAACCAAACTCGCGCCGGACGAAAACGTCTGACGCGAGTTTGGCGAATAATCAACGGCTACTTCTCCTCCCACTTCGCGACCGCCTCGCGGAGCTGCTCGTCGTAACGGAGGGCGACGGGGACGCTGGCGCGGGTGGGAACAACACCCAGAGCGTCAAAAGCACAAGCCTAATCGCCGAGGGTGGCGACCATCACGGCCTTGATGGTGTGCATGCGGTTTTCGGCCTCGTCGAAGACGATGCTGTTGTCGCTTTCGAACACATCTTCCGTCACCTCGATGCCGTTGAGGCCGAACTTCTTGTACACGTCTCGGCCGGCCTGCGTCTCCAGGTTGTGGTACGACGGCAGACAGTGCATGAACTTGCACTTCGGATTGCCCGTGCGCTCTATCATCTTCGCGTTCACCTGGTAGGGCATCAGCATCGCGATGCGCTCCTTCCATACTTCGTCGGGCTCGCCCATCGAGACCCAGATGTCGGTGTAGAGGAAGTCGCAGCCCTTTACGCCGGCGTCCACGTCGTCGGTCAGCGTGAGGCGCGCGCCGGTCTCGGCCGCAATTATGCGGCAGGTCTCCACAAGCTCCGGATTCGGCCAGAGACTCTTCGGCGACACGATGCGCACGTCCATGCCCATCTTGCAGCCGCCCACCATCAGCGAATTGCCCATGTTGAACCGGGCGTCGCCGAGGTATGCGTAGGAAACCTGGTTCAGCGGCTTATCCACATGCTCGCGCATCGTCAGGAAGTCGGCCAGCACCTGTGTGGGATGGAATTCGTTGGTCAGTCCGTTCCACACCGGGACGCCGGAGAATTCCGCAAGCTGCTCAACGGTGGTCTGCGCAAAGCCGCGGTACTCTATGCCGTCGAACATCCTGCCGAGCACGCGGGCGGTGTCTTTCATCGACTCCTTGATGCCGATCTGCGAGCCGGTCGGTCCAAGATACGTGACATGTGCGCCCTGGTCGTAGGCGGCCACTTCAAAGGCGCAGCGGGTGCGGGTGGAGGTCTTCTCGAAGATCAGGGCGATGTTCTTTCCTTTGAGGCGCGGCTGCTCCGTGCCGGTATACTTGGCCTTCTTCAGGTCGGCGGCCAGGTCGAGGAGGAATTGTATTTCTTTCGGTGAAAAATCGAGCAGTTTCAGGAAACTGCGGTTTCTGAGATTGTATGCCATAAGATTTTGATTGAGATTCTTTATCGGATGATACGGGTGCCGCAGCCTTCTCCTGAAAGCTGTCCGGCCTCGGTAATGACACTTTCCTTGCCGCCGTTTTCCACGAAGAGGATGCCGGCGCGCACTTTCGGCGCCATCGAGCCTTCCGTGAAATGGCCCTCGGCCAGGTATTGCTTCGCCTCGGCAACGGTGATCACGTCGAGCGCGCGTTCACCGGGTTTCCGGAAGTTGAGGTATACCTTGGGAACGTCGGTGAGGATATAGAATTCGTCGGCCCCGATGAGCGTGGCGCAGAGAGCCGAAGCGAGGTCCTTGTCGATGACGGCTTCCACTCCGGAGAGCAGGCCGTCCTTTTCCACCACGGGAATGCCGCCGCCACCCACCGTAACAACGACGTTGCCGGCATCGGCGAGCTGCTTGACGATATCGATGTTGTTGATCTTAAGGGGTTTCGGGGACGCAACGACTTTGCGCCAGCCGTTGCCCTTGGGATCTTCGCGGTAGATGGCGCCAGTCTCGGCGTGGAGCCGTTCCGCCTCTTCCTTTGGATAATAGGGCCCAACGGGCTTGGTGGGATTGGCGAACATCGGGTCGTCGGCACCCACGACCACCTGCGTCACGAGCGAAACCACCCGGCGCTCGATACCGTGCCGGACCATCACCCGGTTCATTCCCTGTTCAATGAGATAGGCAATCGAACCTTGGGTTTCGGCACCGCAGAAATCCATCGGCATGGCCTGGACATTGAATAGTTTGCGCCCGGCTTCGTGCTGGAGCATCACATTTCCCACCTGGGGGCCGTTGCCGTGTCCGATGACAATGTTGTAGCCCCGTTTCAGGAGCGGGTAGAGTTGTTCGCAAGTTTGCTCGACATTGGCGAGCTGTTCCTGATAGGTGCCTTTCTGGCCGCTGCGTAGCAGCGCATTTCCACCGAAGGCCACCATAGCGAGTTTATTCATATGCTGTTTTCTGACTTTTTCAGGCCTTGTTACGGCCTTTTCGGACCGAATACAAAGATACAGAAATTATTACTTATATTTGCACGATTTGACGCAACAATCGCTTTGAATGCGCATCTATAGTAATATGAGATTATTGTGCAAAACCTTGCTGGCCGTTGCACTGATCATGCCGGTGTATGCGGCTGCGCAGGACGATGCCTCACTTTATATGGAGCAATCGGCCGGATCGGCATTGCTTTATCGGGGGCACATCGCGCAGTCATATCCGATGGCTTTCAACGGTACCTGGTTCTGGACAGGCCCCGCTTTTGAAAAAGGGGAGGTAGCCTACAACGGAACCGTGTACCGCGACATTCCGATGAATGTGGACGCATCGCGTCAGGAACTGCTGGTCAAAACGGCTTCGGGCGCTGCCGACAAGGTGTTGAACCGGGATTATGTGACGTGGTTTACGATGGGCGGGCACCGCTTCCTCAACCTCCAGCAGACCTACGGCTCCGAAGCGCCGGCCGGCTATTGGGAGGTGCTCTACGACGGACGGGCCCGAATTGTGCGTCAGGTGGTTCGTTCGCTCCGCCGTGATATGAATGGTGAACTTCGTCCGGAGATCGGTTACGACGACAGCACCTATCGTCCGGAGGTACACCAGACTTTCACACGCAGCATCAGCTATTGTTACATTTCCGAGGACGGGCAGATCGTGCCGGTGCGCCGCCGGGCGCAGGTGCTGGAGTTCTACAAAGACCGGAAACGCGAAATCAACCGCCATATCAGCAACAGGGAACGAGCCGGGAAGATGGATTTCGAGAGCTTCTGCACGGAGGCCGTCAGATTTGCAGAAACCTTATGAAAACGCTTCGGACTCTTCTTTTGACGATATTGCTGTGGGGTCTCCTTCCGTTCCGGGTCCAGGCTCAGGAGCAGATCGACGTAACGCGCGTTACGGCAGAGGAGCTGGTGGCTTTTCTTCGGCAGCAGACCGGTACAACGATTTTCTTTGTCCCCGATACGACCGATACCCGGCGCTATACCGTCCATGCCCCACACGGGGCGTTTCAGGATGAAGCGTTCGCCCAGCTTCGCGAGGGAGGATACTCGGTGACGCAGTTTGACGGAGGGTGGTATGTGTTGCGGGGGCGCGGTCTGGCGCTGAACCTGCCGACGGGTTTCTTCAACGACAGGACTGTCAGGAGTGGCGCGGCAGACTCGTTGCGCGGCTATCTCGACGAACAGGCCGCCGTGATGACTTTCCAGAACAAGGTTTATGAAATCGGTGATCCCGACTCCCCGAAAGCTTCGGGACGTGCCACGGTTCGCGGTTATGTGCGTGATGTGGCAAGCGGTGAACCGATCGTCGCCGTGTCGGTCTATGAACCGGCAGGAAAGAGCTACACGCAGACCGACGAATACGGCTTCTACAAGATTATGCTGCCGACCGGCGTCACGCAACTGGGTTTCAGCGGTTACTCATTGGAGGATCTTAAACTCGACCTGCAGGTCTTCGGCGACGGCGCGCTCGACGTGGTGATGAAAGAAAAGGTGTTTACCCTCAAAGGCGCCGTGGTGACATCAGAAAGCGCATCGCACCATCGCACGCCGCAGATGGGTATAGAAAAAGTGCGGGTCAGTTCCTGTTGTTTTCGGCGAAGCCGATGCCCTGAAGGTGGTGATGACACTGCCGGGCGTGAAATCGGTGGGCGAGGCCTCGAGCGGTTTCAACGTGCGCGGCGGGTCCACCGACCAGAACCTGATCCTGTTCAACGAGGGCACGATCTACAACCCGAACCACATGTTCGGCATCCTTTCGTCGTTCAATCCCGACGTGATCAGTGA
>LUZC01000076.1 GCA_001603505.1 Bacteroidales bacterium Bact_11
GATGAGACAGTACACGAGTACGAACGTCATGCCGAAAACAAACGGCAGGACAAACGGATCGTAGGCGGCCAGGATGCGTTCTTTCATCATAGGACCGTGTCCTCCAGCTTATAGACCTTTCCGATGCTCAGGATGAGGTGGCGGGTGTTGATGCCCCGCGGACACACGAGCTGGCATTTGCCGCACAGCATGCAGTGGCGGAGCATCGGCAGCGTCTCCTTCTCACGACCGCGCTGCAGCGAAAGGATCACGCGGCGAAGGTTCATTTCGGTAAAGCACCCGGCCGAACAGCTGGCCGCACAGGAACCGCAAGCGATGCACTTGGATACGTCGGGTTCCAGTTTGTGAAGCTCCTCGAACGCCGGGTTGGCGACGTTCTCGATCTTGAGCGTGGCGCTCGGGGTCAATCCGTAACCGAAATCGATCATTTCTCCAGCGATTTGAGATAGCGGTCGATGGCCAGTGCCGCGGCGTCGGCTTCGCCGAGTGTTTCAGGAATCGTTTTGGGACCCGTGGCGGTTCCGGCGAAGAAGATACCTTCGCGCGAGGACGTGCAGGGGCTCGCCACGATGCTCTGCGGCAGGAAGAAGCCGTCTTCCCCGGTCTGGATGCCCATCATGCGCGTCAGTGCCTGGGTACCGGCGGCGGGTGCCATACCGGCCATCAGTACGAGCAGGTCCATCTTGATCTTCAAAGGTTTGCCGAAGAGCGTGTCCTCTGCCTTCACGAACAGATGCCCGTCGATGTCTTCCGATACCTCCGATACGCGGCCGCGCACGAATCGGATGCCGTATTCCTTCTGGGCCTTGAGGTAGAGGTCTTCGAACTTGCGCCCGAACATGCGCAAGTCCATGTAGAAACAATACACAGTGGCTTTGGGATACCTCTCTTTCAGTTCGCAGGCTTGTTTGACGGCCGTCACACAGCACACCTTCGAGCACTGGCGATTGCCGGCCTTCTCGTCGCGCGAGCCTACGCAATGCACGAATCCGATGACGTTCACGTCGTCGAACTGCGGTGTTGCACCGCTCTTGAACCAGGCCTCCATGTCGGCATTGGTAATCACGCGTTCATAAATGCCGTAGCCGTATTCTTCTTTCTTCTCGGCCTTGAACAGATCGAAGCCCGTGGTCAGCAGAATGGCGCGCACCTGGGCGGAAAGCCCGTTCGAGAACTTGACCACCCACGTGTCCTTCAGGCGGTTGATCGACAGCACTTCCGTTTCCGTGAAATATTTGATCCCGTCGAGATCCTCGAGCATGGGCTTAAGGACGCTGCGGGCCTCGGTTCCGTCGGGGAAAAGACGGTCCCAGCGGGCCAGATGGCCGCCGAGCATGGGCTCCTTCTCAATCAGGATAGGGGTGTACCCCAGGTCGCGGAGTCGGCGCGAGGCCACCAGGCCGGCGGGCCCGCCGCCGATGACGACTACGTTTTGGCTCATATCAACAGCATTTGATGTTCATGGGGAATTCCGGACGCTGCAGTTGCTTGCCGTTCAGCCCCTTGTATTTGTCTTCTGGTTTGTAGGGGACGCCTATCTTGTCGAGCAGCGGCTCTACTGCCACTTGGTGGGTCTGCAGACCGAGATCCCAAGGGTCATAGCCCAGCACGAGCCCCGCTACCTCTTCATAGGTAAACACGGGGATGCCGTAGCCGTTTTCGCCATAGGTCTTGCCTGTCTGCTCAGCGATTACGTACTGCCAGCGGTCGAGGAAATACGGGCAGCCTGGGCAGTTGGTGATGATCATGTCGGGTTTGAACGGCTCCATGCTCTCGAACTTCTTGTGGGTGTTCGACACGGAGTAGCCGCGGTTGGCCTTCACCAGGTACTGGCGGAAGCCGAAGCCGCAGCA
>LUZC01000077.1 GCA_001603505.1 Bacteroidales bacterium Bact_11
TGGGCCTTCGGCCGGAAGCGGATCTGTTCGATGGTCGACACGCCGTTGACAAACAGTTTATAGATCTCCGGCGTCTTCTCTGCATCGATATTGAGGCCGAACGGCACGCTGTAGATCACGCGCGTCGTGTCGAGGTCCCAGATTGCGTCGCGCCTGGCCTGCGCCAGCCGCACGCTGTCCAGCCGCTGCGTCTTGCCCCACATATACCGCATGATGTCGTGCGTGAACGCCTCCCCGATGGTATCGGGCGGCGCCGGCAGGCAATTCACCAGATTGGGCAGTTCATACTCCGTAAAATACAGTTGAACATCCTGCGCCCGGAGCGATGAGGCTCCTGACAGCAGCAGGCAAAGGATCAGAATCTTTTTCATGTATCAGGCTATTTGGCGAATACCTTCCGCACCTGTTCTATCGGATTGCCTGTGGGCGTGGCGGAGAAGGTGCCGGGGCGTTCGTGCCACCAGTCGTATTCGAAATCTTTCATTGCTTCGAGCAAGGTGTCGTAGCGCGCCCCCTCCAGTTTCTCGCCGGTGGCAACCGCTTCATCGACAGCCTTGAAAAACATCTCCCAGCGCGGCTTGTAATATGTGCCTACCAGGCCGGACCAGGAACGGTCGGCGTAGTCGGTCAGCAGGTTGCCGCGGTCGCCCCAGGTTGTGAGCAGGTTGCGCGCATTCGACTCAAAATAGTCTGCTTCGGTAGCGTCCTCGCCCCAGCTGCGGGCATCAGAAATCCATTTCCCGACCAGGAAATAGGGCTGCGAAGCGAGCAGTTCGTCGAGCGTGTCGAAGATGCCGAGCATCTCATCGCGGCAGGCCGCCATCGTCTCTGTGTCGCTTGTCTCATAAGCCGTCTTGTAGTCGGCGAACAACTGTTCGAACAGATTGCTGAGATACTGGCGGGTGAGGTTCACCAGGTCGAATTCGTACGAAGGTCCGTGCCCCTGGGCGGCCAGCAGATGTGCGATTACATCCTTGAGTTTTTCGTTCTCGTAGTTGAACCGGATGCTGGAGTGATAGGAGCTCGAGCGACCGAACGAAGGACGCAGGTTCATGATCGGGCTGTGGCCCGGCACCGAGCGCTGGATGTAGATCTCGTCGAAGAGCTCCTTCCAGGCAGCGCGGGCCTCATCGTTGTCTACGCCGGTACGGCTCCACGCCAGGGCATCGGCGTACGCGTCCAGATTCTGATGCTGCGGGAAGTTCCAGGCCTTTTCGAAAATAAACTGGTACATGAACGGGTTGCAGTCGAACCCTTCCAACGTGGAACCGATTCCCTTGAAACTCGGCCCTGCCTCGGCAAAGGCGCCTTCGATGAGGTTACCCACTTCCTGGATGTTGCCGGCCAGGAAGGTATTGCCGCCGAAATTGCCAAGGTAACACCAGATGAAGGGGATGCCGTAGTAACTCTGCGTTTTGCGCCAGACCTCCATCCGCTCGCAGTAGTAGTCCAGCAGGATGGATTTCTCAGCAGGGTAGGAGGTCAGGAAGGCCTTCACGCGTGCATCGGAGTCGCCCTCGAACCAGTATTTGCGCTCGTTGTAGAAGAGCCAGGTCATCTGGAGCCAGGTGGCATCGGGATCGGCCGCGGCTAGCGAGGCATAAACTCCCTTGCTCACGCCGGCCAGATAATCGGGTTCCCAGCTCTTGGGAATCATCTCGTTGAAGATGTCGATGCCGTAGATGTGGTCGGTGCCGTAAAGTTCCACTTCTTTTTCCAGGAACTTCTGCTGGATGACCGGGAAGAGTTCATCCTCCGGGTCGAGGAACCACGGATAGTCTTCCAGCGCGAATCCGGCCCAGTCGCTCATCCGCTCGATCTTTGCGTCGGGATAGATGCGGCTGAGCTCCGGCGGTACATGTCCCGCAAAAGCGGGCAGCACCGGCTTCATGTTGAGCTCGCGTTCCCGTGCCACGATCATCTTCTGCAGGGCCTCCTGCCCTTCGAGCCACGATTTGGGCAGCGGGCCTCCCCAGCGGTCGATGTTCAGCATCCGGTGCCAGGGCAGATGTGCCGGTCCGGTGAAATAACTGCGCACTTCTTCATCGGTCAGACCCAGCTCCGTCCAGACACGGTACCACACGGATTCCTGTCCGGTAATGGCCAGCGGCAGGTTGATACCGTTGAGCGCCATCCAGTCGATGAAGTGTTCCCACTCTTTCCAACCCCACCAGGGCATCGTGTAGCCGTAGGTGCAGTAGTTCAGAAAGAAGCGTTCCGGTACGCGGGCTTCCATCCGCACAGGGGTTCCGATGGCGGGTAACTGTTTCGGCAGCGTGCCCTTGTCCCATGCGAACCAGCCGACGTTGGTATGGCAATAGTATTTCAGGTAGTAATTGAGGCCTACCGCCATGGAATTGGCGTTGTTGCCGCCCACCACGATCCGGCGGCCTTCGCTGCGGAGGGTGAAGAAATCGGCGGTGTCGGCGGGAAGCGTTTCGAAGGTGAAATGCCGGGCGGACGAGCCGAGCACGCGGCTGGCCAGCTCGGAAGCGGCTTTGGCATCCGGGTCTTTGGGCGATGGATTGCAACTGATGGCGATGCCGAGCATCAGAATGGCGGAAAGAGTGAGGAGAAAAGATCTTTTCATAATGCTTATTTCTTGATCAGCTATTGCTCTTTCAAGACCGTCTGCGCCCACGCAGTCGTGAGTGGGAGGGGCCCAAGCATAGCTTGGGAGGGATAGGCCCGAAGGGCCGTAGTCTTGAAAGAGCAATAGCTGATCAAAGGAATCATCGGAATAGTTTTTCGATTTTTTCGACGATGCCCGGGTCGGATGCGTTGCCGATCAGGCTGGGTTTCAGGTAGTGGCAGGAGTGCTCCTTCTGGAAGCGGGCTTGTCCGCCGCCGGTGATGTTGAGCATCGCCACGGTCTCGCGCGGCAACTTGCCGGCCTCGAAGGCGTTGATCATGCCCTTGAGGGCCACGGCAGCTGCCGTGTGGATGTCGATGCCCTCGGTGTCGAGGAAGAGCTGCTGCATGGCCGCGATGTCGGCGTTGGTGGCACATTCCATATCGCCGCCGGCGTCGCAGAGCGCATCGTACACGCCGCCCCGCAGGCTGTAGGGAGGCCGGCGGTTCGAAAGCACCTTGGCGTCGATTTCCAGCGCCTGCCGACGGGCTTTTTCGTCGTCCATCGGCAGGAGTGGCCTGCTGCCGGCCTTCCAGGCGTCGTACATCGGCAGGAACGGCACGTTCTGCGAAGGGAAGAGCTTCATCTTGTGGCTGCCGAACCGGCCGTCCTCGATCAGGCGGAGGTTGGCCTCCCACGCGGCAATCGTTCCTGTTCCCGAACCGATGGCCTGGAAATAGGCTTCGGGGATGCGTTTAAGCGTCTGGGCAGCGGAGAGTACGGTGGTGGCCATGCCGTCGCGCCGGGCAATGTTCTTGGCGCCGCCTTCCGCGAAGAAAAGGGGAGAGGTGCAGGCCGCGTCGCCCAGGGCGATGGCGTCGAAATAATCGGTGCCGCGCGGCGAGCAGATGAGTTTCACACAATCGTTCAGCGGCTTCTCAAACCACAGCGCGTCGATGTTCTCTTCCGGCACGCTGAGCAGCAGCGGAATCTCGTTCTCGGAGCAGACCTTGGCGAAGGCGCGGGCCGTGTTGCCGGCCGACGCCACCACCAGCACGCGCTTTTCCCCTTCGGGAATGCGGGCGCATACGCTGTAGGCTTCCGTCTCCTTGAACGAGCAGGTGCTCATCGCCGCGCCGATCTCAGGCCACCAGCCCGAGAAGGCGATGTAGAGGTTCGGGATATTGAGTTTGGCAGCAAGACGCTCGCTCCTGTAGGTAATTGTGGGTGCGGAGCCCTTGAGCATCTGCCGCACCGGCATCCAGTCGGCGAATTTGTAGATGCCGCGGCTCTCCGGACCGAATTCAATCTGCTTCTTTTCGTAGATGGCCCGCACAAGCGAAGGCTCCTTGCATTCGGGGTCGGCCAGCGTCCAGCCGGCATCCTCAAACCGCCGTCCCGTCGCCACGGTTTCCAGCGTGTATTTCGTGGGGATAAACGGATTCATAGTTATGCTATTAATCATTCAAAGTTACAAAAAAAGTCGCTTTTAGTGGAAGAATCACCCTCAGATTTGATTCATTGCGTAATCTTTTGTATATTTGAAGATGGGTATGAGCGTTTTGACGCCCCCATCCTCTCATTGAAACCATGAAACACCGCATACCTATGAAGAACAAACGGCTGTATTTGCAACCAAAAGCTGAGGTGATTCTACTTCACGCTCCTGTTGTGCTTACCACTCCATCGGGGGGTGATTTTTCGAATATGGACAACGATGAGTACGTTGTCGATGGCAACGGTACCTGGCAGAATTTTGATTTTTGATGGAGGACTTTGTCATGAAACGTAGTTTATTATTGATAGCCGTTGGATTAGTCGTTTTATTCTGCTTTGCTTCCTGTGAAGACCCAATCCAGGATGTCACTCCGGAAGAACGCCAGCAGCCCGTTGAGCAATCCAAAGTAGATTCAATCACTTTTACCGCTTCGCTGGAGCAAGGTGCGACTAAAACCATGTTAAGTCCGAATGATATGGATCCTTTGAAGTGGGAGGTCTTGTGGAGCCAGGGCGACCAGATCAAAGTGTTCAATGCGGACAACCGGGAAGGTAAGGTATATACGTTAAACGATGAAAGTATTGGTTTTGCAACCGGTTCTTTCTCCGGACCGGCCATTTCCGGAAGCGGGCCGTTTTATGCGGTCTATCCGGCCTCTGCCGCCACTACCCTCGGTACGGATGGATCCATCAGTCTGACAGTGCCCGATACGCAGGTATATGGTGGACCTTACGACTACATTGGAGTCGGCGCCAATATTTCTGCCGGTTATGCGAATACGGAGTCGTTGACGGGTGTCGCATTCAAGAACCTGTTCGGTGTGCTTTCGTTGAATGTCACCAATGCTAATAACGTCAGTCAGGTCGTATTGTATACGAAGGGAATGGCCGATGTGCTGAATGGATCGTTCACGCTGACAGGACTGCAAGATAATGCTCCTGTTGTTCTGCCGGTTGCCGGTCAGGCCACGGAACCTCATCAGAAGTTGACACTCACCTGCGGGGAATACGGAGGGGATTCGCGTGTATTTAACCTGGCGGTACCAGAGGGCGTGCTGGATGCCGGGATGACGATTGAATTATACGACAATGCAAATGGGGTTCAGGTCGTGAAT
>LUZC01000078.1 GCA_001603505.1 Bacteroidales bacterium Bact_11
AAGGAGATTGCCGTGCGGCGCGTGAATGGCGCTACTGTGGGCAGCATCTTGAAGATGATCAACAAGAAATACCTGATCATGGCGGGCGTCAGCTTCGCGCTGGCCGCTCCCGTCGCATACTGGCTGATGACCGCCTGGCGCAAGGGATTTGCCTACCAGGCGCCTATCCCGGTGTGGATCTTCCTGGTGGCGCTGTTGCTGGTCGCTGCCATTACGCTGGCAGTGGTCACCCTCCAGAGCTGGAGGGCCGCCAATGCCAATCCGGTCGAATCCCTCAAGAATGAATAACCCCGTTTTGCCTCATGGATTTTCATAAACTCAAATTCAAGACCCGCTGGTTCCCGGCCCTGATGAATCTCATCGGGTTGGGGATCGCCTTTTCGATTTTCCTGATCCTGCTGAGCCAGGTGTGGTGGGATTACCGTTACGACCGGTTCAAGGGCAGCGAACAGGTTTATGTGGTGGAAGTACCCGGGTTCCGGGAAGGACTATATAGTACGAGCATTGTCAGACCCATGGTGCAGATGATTGCCGACTGTTCGCCCGACATTTCCGTTGCCTGCAATTATGAAGCGACGAGGAATGACCGAACGGGTATCATTCAAATCAAGGACGCCGGCGGCGATTATAAGGAAGTGATGGGAATCAACCTTGCAGTGACGGAAACGGCTGCGCTGGACGTCTTCCAAGTCGAACTCGTCGAGGGCCGAAGGGATGATTTTACGAAGAAGGGAGATGCTATCATTTCGGAATCGGCTGCTGCACTATATTTTCCGGGACGCGATCCGATAGGGGAGACCCTCATCTATTCCTGGAAGGATGAATACCGGATTACGGGTATCTACAAAGACCGCAAAGAGAATGAGAGTATGGTCAACGGTTTTCTCCTTCATCAGGGAGAAGAGCAGATGGCTTTCGCTTACTGCTTCGTCAAACTCGCCCCGAATGCCGATTCCCCTGCCGTGGAAGAAGCCGTTGGCAAAGTGGAGTTAGGTATGTGGAAAGACTTGCGGATCGTGCCGATCCACAAAGTATGGTTTCAAAAGGATTTAGACCGTTGGGGCACCAAGACTGGAGGAAACAGACTGCTGTGTTTCATTCTTACGGCTATCGCTGTGCTGTTCCTATGCATCGCGGGGTTCAACTATGTCAACTTCGCGATGGCTTCCATGCCGTTCCATATCAAGGATATCAATACGCGGAAAGTCTTCGGTGCCGGTCGGACGTCGCTGGTCCTTTGGCAACTGGGCCGGGCTTTCCTGCTGGTGGGATGCGCCTTCCTGCTCGGGATCCTGGCGATGCGGACCATCAGTGGCACGTCGTTGAGTGCCTTCCTCTCCTGGAATATGGAGCCTGCAAAGAATTGGGCCGTGATCAGTATCGGCGTCGCCGCTGCGGTGTTACTGGCCTTGGTGTCGGGCCTCGTACCGGCACTTTACAGTACCTCGTTCCCGCCGGCACTTGTCCTGAAGGGCACCTTTGCCACATCGTTGAAAGGCGGCGGATGGCGTACCGCTACCATCGCCTTGCAGTTTGTCCTGTCGTTTGTTTTCATCATCTGCGGGATGATGCTGCATCGGCAGACCTCCTATATGGTCAACAACCGTGAACTGGGCTTCGATTTCGATCGTGTGCTGAAAGTAGAGAGTACCCTGTACAGTCCGCTTGAGGAAGTCATAGCGGAAGTCCGTGAGATACCCGGGGTCGTGGAAGTTGCACGGGGCGGTTCCCCGATGTTCGGGAGCTTGGGCTCGATGAGTGAGATCAAGGAGGCTGACGAGATTGTCCAGTACGGTTTTCGTTTTATCTCTCCTGAATATGCTGGCTTTTTCCACTTCCGGTTGAAGGATGGAAGATTGCCGCTTACAGGGGAATCGGCGGTGGCTCTGGTCAACGAGTCTTTTGCCGAGGCGGTCCCTTCGTGTGGCATCGGAAAGACCCTCAAGAGCGTCAGTGGTGACTGCACCGTCATCGGTGTTTTGGAATATTTCCACGCCCGTTCGCTGGAGAACGGTTTTACGCCACTGGTTATGATCGTGGGCGGGTTTCGTGCTCAAAACTTTAATTCTTTTATCATCCGTGTCGAGCCGAATGCAGACGTATCTGAGATCCTCGCGAGAGCCCGCAAGATTTATAGCGAAATGAAGGATATTCAGGAAGAAGAGATCGAGGCCGGATTTCTCCATCAAGATATTGAAAAACTCTACGAACAGGAAATCCGCCAGACGCGCCTGATTCGCTTTTCCTCCATCCTTTCCCTGATTATCACGCTCGTCGGCATTCTTGGCGTGGTCTGGCTGGACACACGGTTCATGCGGAAAGAGATTGCCATCCGGAAGGTCAACGGGGCGATGCGTCGGGAGATACTGTTGCAGATAAGCCGCAAGTATCTGCTGATTGCGACGGTCAGTTTTGTCATTGCCGTTCCCATAGCCATTGCCATCTGTCAGCGCTGGCTGCAGCACTTCGCCTTTCGGACGAATATGCCGGCCTGGTTGTTCGCGCTGGCGTTTGTTATCGTCATCGGCATTACGCTTGTCACCGTTGTCCTCCAGGCCTGGATGGCGGCGAGTGCCAACCCTATCGAATCCATAAAGAATGAATAAACAATTAAATATCAAACAATTATGATTACTGTTAACAATCTTTGCAAAGTCTTCCGGACGGAAGAGATCGAGACTACGGCCCTTAACGGCGTTTCTTTTGAAATCAAGGACGGCGAGTTCGTCGCCATCATGGGTCCTTCGGGCTGCGGCAAATCGACGCTGCTGAACATCCTGGGCCTGCTGGACAATCCGACCAGCGGCAGCTACAAACTGCTGGACACTGAGGTGGCGAACCTCAAGGAGAAGGAACGCACCAAGTTCCGCAAGGGCAACATCGGTTTCGTGTTCCAGAGTTTCAACTTGATCGATGAACTCAATGTGTATGAGAACATCGAGCTGCCGCTGCGCTACCTGAACATCAGCGCCGCCGAGCGCAAGCAGAAAGTCACCGACATCATGAAGCGCATGGCCATCTCTCACCGTGCAAATCACTTCCCGCAGCAGCTCTCCGGTGGTCAGCAGCAGCGCGTGGCAATCGCCCGCGCCGTCGTTGCCGGCCCGAAACTGATCCTCGCAGATGAGCCGACCGGTAACCTTGACTCGAAGAACGGCAAGGAAGTCATGGACCTGCTGAAGGAACTCAATGCCGAAGGCACGACCATCGTGATGGTAACGCACAGCCAGAAAGACGCAGCTCAGGCACAGCGGACGATTGACCTGTTTGACGGTCAGATTGTGAGCGATGTGAAAAACGAATTATAGCAATGGGATGCCTGGGCGGAGCCGGGCATGACGCAATAAATATGATACTAAAGAATCTCATAAGCCTGATCCGCCGCTATCCTGTGGCAGTGGTCCTGAACTTCACGGGCCTGGTGGCCGCATTCGTGGCGTTTGCGCTGATTTTCCTGCAGGCGGACTACGAACTGTCCTTCGACAAATGCCATCCCACGGCGGACCGGGTGTTCCGGGCCGACAAGAAGGGGGACGAGACGCTTTACCGGAATGTCTTTCCGCGGGGCTTTGCGGATGACATCATCGGCTCTTCTGCCCACATCGAGGCGGGCTGCACCCTCGTCCCTTTCTTTGGAGACATCTGCTTCTCGGTGGCGGAAGAAGGGAAAATGCCGGTAGGGTTCAAACGAACACTGGTTTTCGCTTCCGAGCGTTTTATCGACGTGTTCGGTGTGAAAATGGTAGAGGGGGACAACCGGGCGTTGGAAAGCCCCGGATCAATCATCATTCCCCGGTCGCTGGCTGAAATCCTGTTCCCTGGGGAGCCGGCGCTCGGCAAACTGCTGAAGTCGGACGCCAAGTATCTGGAAGTGCCCTATGAGGTTACCGTGACAGGCGTTTATGAAGACTTTCCCTCCAATACCCAACTGGGCAACGATCTGTATATGCCCGTCGGAGGGATCCAGAAAGGGTCCTATGGCCCCGCGAACTTCATCTGTTACCTGCTGCTGGATGACGTCGGCAGCGCCCAGTCCGTAGCCGATGAATTCAATGCTCATTTCGATTTTGCCCCGCACGAGGGCTGGCTGACACCCATTGAACTGGTTCCGCTGACGAGCATCTATTTCCGGAACGAGGGCGACATCTACAAAAGCGGCAGCCGGTCGCAACTGCTTCTGCTGATTGCCATCGCCATCCTGATCCTGGCCATCGGCCTTATTAATTTTACGAATTTCTATGTGGCACTGACGCCGATGCGCATCCGCAACATCAACCTGCAGAAGATTCTTGGCTCCTCCACGGCACGCCTGCGGACGCTGGTGGCGGCGGAGTCCGTGATCTGGTGTCTCTGCGCTTTTGCGGTGGCCGCCCTGCTGCTGGGCCCGGTTTCCGATGCGCTCCAGACCCTGGGTGTGCTGATGCAGTCCTTCTCCGTTGGCAAGCATTGGGGCCTGTCGTTGTTCGTCGGGACGGTGGCCATCGCGACGGGTATCATCGCCGGCATCTGGCCGGGCATCTATTCGACATCGGGCCAGCCGGCCCTGATCCTGAAGGGCAACTACGGCCTTTCTGCTTCCGGTAAGACCCTTCGGGCTATCCTGGTGGGTGTTCAGTTCGTGATTTCCACGGCATTGCTCATCTTCGTACTTTTTGTACAGCGGCAGAGTAAGTTCATGCAGGAATATCCCTGCGGATATGACAAGAATAACCTGGCCGTAGTGGATATCGGCAGCAACTACCGGAGCAAGGCCGACTGGCTGCGTACGCAGCTATGTGCGCTTCCGGAAGTGAAGGACGTGGCCTTTTCAAACGAGATTATCGGCGGGACGGATAGCTATCAGACGGACGGTGCGGATTTCGGGCAGGGGGGCGTTCTGATGAGCCTGATATGGTGCAGCTGGAACCTGCCGCAGGTGCTGGGCGTTGAGCTCACCGAAGGCCGCTTTTTCCGCGAAAGTGATTTCGGACCGATCCTGCTCACGCAGGACCTGAAGGCGCATGGCGCAGAATGTAAGGCTTATTCTGATTGGGGTGAGTATTGTCCTGTTGTCGGTTTTCTCAAGGAAATGAATATCACGTCGCTCCGCAAGGCGGACAGCCCCGTGGGGTTCATGGTCTTGAAAGAAGGACGCTCCCTGCCGTATACCTATATCCGTTTCACCGAGGGGACCGACCGGCTGGCCGCAGTCGGGAAGGTACAGCAGGTGTTGCAAGAGATGGACCCTGCCATGCCCTTCGAACTGCAGTTCTATGACGCTATCGGCAAGAACCTCTACAGCGGGGAGGAGCGGCTTCGCCTGGCCGTGTGGCTGTTCTCCCTGCTGGCGGTGCTGCTGTCTCTGGTGGGCATCTGGGGCCAGGTGCTGATGGATGTCCAATACAAACGGACGGAGATTTCCATCAAGCGGGTGATGGGCGCGGAAATCCCCCAGATTACCGCTGAGGGCCTGTGGCTCTACCTGCGGACGGTGGCCATCTGTTATGTAGTCGCTGCGCCGATCGGCTGGCTGGTTGTCCGGTACTACCTGCAGCAGTTCTCGCACCGCGTGGGCTTCTCGCTGGGCGTATTCGCCCTGACGCTCATCATTGTGGCCGCGCTGTGCGCCGGGGTTGTGCTGTCGCACTATCTGCGTGCCGCCCGGATGAATCCCGCCGAGGTGCTGAAAAAGGAATAGATATGGGTCCCGGCCACAAAGACGGCATAAAAAACAAGCAATGATAATGAAAAGTTACCTGAAATTTTTGAGCCGCAACAAGCTCTACACCGTCATCGAGGCGGTGGGGCTGGCCGTGAGCCTGGCGTTCGTGATCCTGATTGGCAGCTATGTGGTGCAGCAGTATGAGGTGGCGCATGAGTCTCCAGACTGGAAGCGGACATTTGTTCTGGGAAGTGATGAGTTCCTGGGCTTGACCTATTGGGACAAGGAGGAACTGGAGATGAATATCCCGGAGGTCGAGGCAGCAAGCCGCGTGGCCTTGCTGTGGCAGCCGCTCATCCGTGAGGGCGACGATCTGCTCCAGTGCTCTGGAATGGAGACCGATGCCGACTTCTTCAAGGTATTCCCGGAATACCATCTTGTAGAAGGCAGTGCGGAAG
>LUZC01000079.1 GCA_001603505.1 Bacteroidales bacterium Bact_11
GGCGGAAATCGAAGGGGAGAACCTGTGTGAAAAGGCGTGGAAACTGCTCCATGCGCGATTCGGGATACCCCCGGTCGAGATACACCTTTATAAGAAGATACCGATGGGTGCCGGTTTGGGAGGCGGCTCTGCCGATGCGGCCTTCACGCTTTCTGGACTCAACACGGTGTTCGGGCTGCATCTTCCGCAGGACGAATTGGCCGCCCTGGCTGCACAGTTGGGCAGCGACTGCGCCTTCTTCATTTACAACCGTCCGATGCTGGCGCGCGGCCGGGGCGAGATTCTCTCGCCGTTCCACTTTTCCCTGGAGGGATATCGGCTGGAAATCTTTCCGCAGCCGGTGTTCGTTTCGACGCGCGAGGCCTATGCGGGCATTACGCCGCACGAGCCGGATCTTCGCATCGAATCGGCATTAAAGCGTCCGGTGGCCGAATGGCGCGACCTTCTGGTCAATGATTTCGAAGCTACCGTGTTCGCCCGGTATCCAGAGTTGGCCGCGGCAAAGCAGGCGCTCTACGCAGGCGGAGCCCTCTATGCCGCCATGTCGGGCAGCGGCTCGTCGCTGTTTGCAATCTATTGATGGCGTCGCCGCATTCAGCGGGTCAGGAGTACGGAAACGATTCTTTCGAGCGGGGCGTCCTTGAGGATGACCCGTTTTTCTTCGTCGAGCAGATAGAGTGAGGGAATGGCACGCAGCCAGTAACGGGTTTCGCTGTTGAGCACCTGGTCGGGGTCGCAGCCGCAGAGCCATTCTTCCGGGTAGTTCGGGAGATAGTCGAGCCAACCCTGCAGGTCTTCATCGGGATAAATGCAGACCACCAGCAGCGTGCCTTCGTACAGCTGCTTCTGGATGTACAGGTCACGTTCCAGCGCCTCGGTGATTTCTTTGCAGTTGGGGCAACCGGGATTGCTGAAAAACAGGAGGGTAAGCTCCGGATGGCGGGCGTCGATCTCGGTGTACAGGCTGGTTGGACGGCCTTTCGGGGTGGTGAAGTTGAAATCAGCAGCAGGCGTGCCGGGCCGGTTGAGCGTGAGCCGCTCCAGCAGCCATGCGGCGTGGTCGCGCTCTGTCGTGTCGGAGTAGGGCGAACAGAGAATCTGTTCGGCCACGGGCAGATAGAGTTCCTCGTCGCGCCAGGGACTGTTGGGATCGAGAAAGAAGGTCTCTTCCATGTTCAGCAGCTGTCGCCAGGCGGCGCTGTCGCCCGACGCGGCATCGAGCAGGCTGTCCTGCATCTGCCGTGCGAGTTCCGGAGAAGCTTTGGAAAGCGACTGTGCAACCTGCTCGAACCGGGCCATTTTCACGGATTTCGAACGGGCGGCATAATCTGCCAGAGAAGGCCCGGAATCCCCGCTTTTACAGGAAGCCAGAAGCAACAGAAGGAGCACTGCGACGAAGGGGTGACATTTTGTCATATCGAGGGCTGTTGGCACTTAATTTGCCATCACCAGCAAGTGCAAATTTAAACAAAAACGTTAAAATCATCATACTATGAACATTAAACCATTAGCAGACAGAGTTCTGATCGAGGCCAAAGAGGCTGAAACCAAGACGGCAAGCGGACTGATCATTCCCGATTCCGCCAAAGAGAAACCGCAACAAGGCAAGGTTGTCGCCGTAGGAAGCGGCAAGAAAGACGAACCGATGGAATTGAGCGTCGGCGACACCGTGTTGTACGGAAAATATGCCGGCACCGAGATTTCCGTCGACGGCAAGAACTACTTGATCATGCGGCAGAGCGATGTCGTGGCTATCTTGAAATAATTGAGGAGGAATCATACTATGGCAAAAGACATTAAATTCGATATTGACGCCCGCAACCTGATGAAGGAAGGCGCCGACGCATTGGCTAACGCCGTGAAGGTAACGCTCGGTCCGAAAGGCCGCAACGTTGTCATCGATAAGAAATTCGGAGCACCGCAGGTAACCAAGGACGGTGTGACCGTGGCCAAGGAGATTGAACTGGAAGACCGCTTCCAGAACATGGGCGCCCAGATGGTCAAGGAAGTCGCTTCCAAGACCAACGACCAGGCAGGTGACGGAACGACCACCGCAACCGTCCTCGCCCAGAGCATCATCAACGTGGGCCTGAAGAACGTAGCGGCCGGCGCCAACCCGATGGACCTCAAGCGCGGTATCGACAAGGCCGTCGCCGTGGTCGTCGAGGATCTCAAGAAACAGAGCCAGGCTGTGGGTGACGATTACTCGAAGATTGAGCAGGTGGGTACCATCTCCGCCAACAACGACGAGAAAATCGGCAAACTGATTGCCGACGCCATGGCCAAGGTCAAAAAAGACGGTGTCATCACCGTTGAGGAAGCCAAGGGCACCGAGACGGAAGTCAAGGTGGTCGAAGGCATGCAGTTCGACCGCGGCTATATTTCCGCCTACTTCATGACCAATCCCGACAAGATGGAGGCCGTGCTCGACCAGCCGCAGATCCTTATCACCGACAAGAAGGTGTCTACGATGAAAGACCTCATGCCGATTCTTGAGCCCATCGCCCGCGAAGGACGCTCGCTCCTGATTATCGCAGAGGACGTCGACGGCGAAGCGCTGACTACCCTCGTGGTCAACAAGCTCCGCGGTACGTTGAAGGTGGCCGCCGTCAAGGCGCCGGGCTTCGGCGACCGTCGCAAGGAGATGCTGCAGGACATCGCCACTCTGACCGGCGGTGTCGTGGTCTCCGAGGAACGGGGTTTCACGCTGGAAAATTGCACGCCCGACATGCTGGGCCGTGCCGAGAAGGTGGTCATCGACAAGGAAAACACCACCATCGTCAACGGTGCCGGCGATAAGGAAGCCATCACCGACCGTGCCAACCAGATCCGCAAGCAGATTTCCACCACCACGAGCGATTACGACCGTGAAAAGCTCCAGGAACGCCTGGGCAAGCTCGCCGGCGGTGTGGCTGTCCTCTATGTGGGCGCCGCATCCGAGGTGGAGATGAAGGAGAAGAAAGACCGCGTGGAAGACGCCTTGAACGCCACCCGTGCAGCTGTCGAGGAAGGTATTATCCCGGGCGGCGGTGTCGCGCTGGTGCGCGCCGAATCCGCTCTGGCCGGCCTTGTGGGCGAGAACGACGACGAAACGACCGGTATCCACATCGTGGCCCGCGCCATCGAGGAGCCGATCCGTATCATCTCCGCCAATGCCGGCAAGGAAGGCAGCGTCATCGTGCAGAAGGTGAAGGAAGGCAAGGCCGACTTCGGCTACAATGCCCGCACCGACAAGTTCGAGAATCTGCTTTCCACGGGCGTCATCGACCCGACCAAGGTGGTCCGCGTCGCCCTCCAGAATGCCGCTTCTGTGGCAGGCATGTTCCTGACCACCGAGTGCGCTCTGGCAGACATCAAGGAAGAGACTCCCGCCATGCCCCCGATGAATCCGGGTATGGGCGGCATGATGTAATCCGGCTCCGACCGGGCATCTCAAAGATTGACCTTCGTCACCAGATGGTGGCGGAGGTTTTTCTTGTCGAGGAAGTCGATGAGTTCGTAGCAGGGCGATAGGGCGTATTTCTTCGACACGAGGCCGAGGGTGTCCTCAACGCCGTCGTGGGAGAACAGCAGGTCGACATAAAGCCGCGCCTTGCCCTTGTGATACTTGAAGGCCTTGACGAGCGCGGCGCGGAGATCCGGCGTGGCCGCATCCAGCGGGATTTCAACGTGGAACTCCTTGATATATTCGTCTTTGGTGTTGGGAAGCAGGGCAATGTTCTGGATCCGAAGCTCATAGGTCGGCGCGGTGTTCTTGTCTTCCTTTCCGCGGAACCGCTGCTTCACGGCACATTTGATGAGCAGGGCGGCATTGACCTGCATGTACTTCATGAAGGTCTCGTAATCCTTGCTGAACAACGAGAAGGAATGGCTTCCCGTGTAATCTTCCAGCGTGAACCGGCACCACGGCTTGTTGCCGGTCTTGGTATAGCGAACCTCGCACTCCGACACAAGTCCGGCAACGATGTACTCTTTATTCTGGACAGAGGGGTCGGTCTGCATGTTCCGTTCAATCTCATCGAGCCGCGCGATGTTAACCGTGGCGAATTGCTCGATTTCAAACTTGAAGCGGTCGAGCGGATGGGCGGAAAGATACATGCCCACGCATTCCTTTTCCTTCTTCAGGAATTCCATCTCATTGTATTCGGGCTGCAACGGCGGAATCGTGGGGCGGACGGGCTTGACTTCATCCATGTCGCCGAAGAGGCTCGGTGAAGATGACATGGAGTCGTTCTGATACTTGTTCGCATAGCGGAGCAGTGCGTCCAGATACGTATCGTCTTTTCCGGAGCCCGTCTCATAGAAGAACTGCGGCCGGCTGATCTCACTGAACCCGTCAAAGGCGCCTGCATAGACCATGCATTCGACCACTTTGCGGTTGATCAGACCCAGCGGCATGCGTTCTACGAAGTCAAAAATACTGGTGAACGGCCCGCCTTTGCGCCGTTCGGCAATCACGGCGTCGATCACGCCGCCGCCCACGCCCTTGATCCCGCCCATACCGAAACGGATGTTGCCGTCCTTATTGACCGTGAACTCCGTGGAACTCTCGTTGACATCGGGACCGAGTACCTGGATCTGCCAGCGGCGGCAGTCGTCCATGATTTTGGTAATCTCCTCTATGTCGTTGAGGTTGCAGCTCATGTTGGCTGCGAAAAACTCGGCGGGATAGTGGGCTTTCAGGTAGGCGGTCTGGTAGCTGACCCAGGCATAACACGTGGCGTGCGACTTGTTGAACGCATACTCGGCAAACGCCCGCCAATCTTTCCAGATCTTTTCGAGCATCTCCTTGGAAATGCCATTTTTCGTACCGCCTTCCATGAACTTGCCCTGCAACTCCTCCAGCTCTTTGATCTTCTTCTTGCCCATGGCCTTGCGGAGCTTGTCGGCCTGGCCGCGGGTGAAGCCCGCGAGTTTGCGCGACAGCAGCATCACCTGTTCCTGATAGACCGTAATGCCGTAGGTGTCCTGCAGGTATTCTTCCATTTCCGGCAGGTCGTAGGTGATGGGCTTCAGGCCCTGCTTCCGTTCCACGAAATCGGGGATGTAGTCCATCGGACCCGGCCGGTAGAGCGCGTTCATGGCAATCAGGTCTTCGAAGCGCTCGGGGTGGAGCTTCTGCAGCCATTCCTTCATGCCGGGCGATTCAAATTGGAAGATGGAAGTGGTATCGCCGCGGCCATAGAGCGCGTAGGTCTCCGGGTCGTCGATGGGGATGGCTTCGATATCGATGTCCACGCCATGGCTTTCCTTGATCAAGTCGAGCGTCTTGTGGATGATCGACAGGGTGTTGAGCCCCAGGAAGTCCATCTTCAGCAGGCCGCATTCCTCGATGTAGTGGCCGTCGTATTGCGAGGTCCAGACATCGAGGCCCGTGTCCTTGTCTTTCGACAGGCATACGGGGATATAGTCGCTCAGATTGCCCGGGCCGATGATGGTGGCACAGGCGTGCATGCCCACCTGCCGCACGCTGCCTTCCAGCTGCTCGGCATATTCGAGGACTTCCTTGTTGAGGTCATTGTTTTCCTTGGCGAGTTCGTCCTTGAATTCCGGTACGAGGCGGAAGCAATTCTTGAGCGTTACTTTCACGCTCTTTTCCTCCATTTTCCCGTCTTCGCCGCGCACCCGCTCACTCAATCGTGCCGGCACCATTTTCGACAGGCGGTTGCTCTCTTCGATCGACACGTGGCTGATACGGGCGACATCTTTGATGGCGCCTTTTGCCAGCATGGTGCCGAACGTAATGACGCGCGACACATGATCGGCGCCATAGGTGTCTTCCACGTACCTGTGCGCGGCTTCGAGATTCTCGAAATCCACGTCGATATCGGGCATGGAGATACGGTCGGGGTTGAGGAATCGCTCAAACAGCAGCTGGTATTTCAGCGGATCGAGATTCGTGATCCACAGACAGTATGCCACTACGCTTCCCGCCGCCGAGCCGCGGCCCGGTCCCACCAGCCAGCCCTGCGCCCGCATGGCCCGGATATAATCCTGCACGATGAGGAAATAGTCGGGAAAACCCATTGAGGAGATGGTCTTCAGTTCGAAGGTGATGCGTTCCGCTTGTTCGTCGGAGAGCTTTTCACCGTAGCGGATCTTCGCTCCTTCGTAGGTCAAATGGCACAGATACGCCACCGATTTGCAGAAATCGTCGCCCCGGTAGTTGCCTTTCGGGTCGTTCTTGCCTGCATCGATAAACGCTTTGTAGTCTTCAAGATGCCGGTCGATGTCGGCGAGGAACGACTTGTCAATCTTGTATTTCGGCAGGATATAGTCGTGGTCGATCTTATAGAGTGCCACCTTGTCGGCCACTTCGAGCGTATGGGCCAGCGCTTCTGGATGGTCCGGGAACAGCGCAGCCATTTCCTCCTCGCTTTTCAGATACTCCTGCTGCGTGTAGCGAAGCCGCTTGGGGTCGTCGATGTCGGAATTGGTGGTCAGGCAGATGAGGCGGTCGTGTGCCGGACCGTCTTCCTTGCGGATGAAATGCACGTCGTTGGTTGCCACGACCTTGACGCCCTCTTCTCGGGCCAGGTCGAACAGCACGGGATTGACCTCCATCTGGGCGCGGTACACGTCGTCGTCGAGACCGGGCACTTCCGTCTTGTGGCACATTACCTCCAGGTAATAGTCGTCGCCGAACACACGCTTGTGCCAGCGAACCGCTTCGTGGGCGGCTTCGACATTGCCGTCCATGATATCGCGAGGGATCTCGCCTGCCAGGCATGCCGAGCAGCAGATCAGATTCTCATGGTACTTTTCAACCACCTCGTGCGATACGCGGGGCTTGTAGTACATGCCTTCGATGTGCCCCGTCGTGCAGATTTTCATCAGGTTCTTGTAGCCCTCGTAGTTCTTGGCCAGAAGCGTGAGGTGGTAGTACTTGCGATGGTCGTTGTCTTTGAGATGATGGTCGTAGTGCCGCGTCACATACACTTCGCAGCCGATAATCGGCTTGACGACCGGTTGCCCGTTTTCGTCGAGATTCGACTTGTCGAACGCCGCCTTGAAAAACTCTTTCACGCCATACATGTTGCCATGGTCGGTGATAGCCAGGGCCGGCATTTTCAGTTCTCGGGCACGTGCAAAGAGTTTTCCGATGTCGGATAGGCCGTCGAGAATCGAATATTGGGTATGGACGTGGAGGTGTACGAAAGGCATAAGGCAGGACCGGGTGAAAAAGCAAGGCAAGTTACCCAAAATCCTGGAAACGCACAAAAAAAAACCTCCGCTGCCGGCGGAGGTTTTTGAGAGGCCCGGTGTCTTACTTCAGCCGCAGCGGGTTTTCGCGGAGGAAGCGGATGACAGAAGCGATTTCCTTGTAGAAAGGCGTGTCCTCCTGGATATGCGGCTGGAAGGTGCGGATGTCGTCGTAGGCCTTCCGGGAGGCAGCGCAGAGCCTGTCGCGGAAGCCGAGGCAGTCGGTGGCCTGCGCCAGGGCGATGTACTGGATTGAGAGCACCTGCAGCGCATTGTCGAGCACCCGCCGGCAAAGCAGCGCGGAATTGGTGCCCATGCTCACAATGTCCTGGTTGTCGTTGTTGTTGGGGATGCTGTGCACGTAGTTGGGCATGGCCAGCGTCTGGCATTCCGCCGTGGTGGAGGTGGCGGTGAACTGGCAGGCCTGCATGCCGTAGTTGAGGCCCAGCTCCCCGGTGTTGAGGAACGGCGGCAGGATGCCGTTGATGCGGTCGTGGAACAGGTAGTTGAGCTGCCGTTCGGTGGTCATGGCCACACGCACCATCGCAATCTTCACTTTGTCCTGCTCCAGGGAGATATAATCGCCGTGGAAGTTGCCACCATGGTACACCGATCCGTGATCGGGATCGACGATCGGGTTGTCGCAGGCGGAATTGAGTTCATTCTCCAGCACGCGGCGCGCATTGGCGAGCGTCTCGTACACCGGCCCGTAAATCTGCGGGATGCAGCGGAGCGAATAGTAGGGCTGTACCTTGTGGTCGAACACCTTCTCGCGGTGCGTGCCGTCGTAGAGATCGTCTTCGCGGCGGCGGAGGCACGAACTGGAGGCAGCCAGGTCCCGCATCCGGCGGGCAATGACCTGCTGGCCGTCCTGGCGGCGCACTTCGTTGAGGGGCTCCGCCATGAGGTCGTCGTAGGAAGAGGCGATTTCGTTCATCCACACGGCGGCGAGCGTTGCCCTGTCGAGAATACGTTCTGCCAACAGCTGGTTGATGCAGCCGATGCCGGTCATCACCGACGTGCCGTTGGTGGCCGAGAGTCCTTCGCGGATATGGATTTCGAGCGGCTCCAGACCGAGCTCGGCGAGCACTTCGCCGGCCGGACGCCAGCCGCCCTGGTAGCGGACTTCCCCTTCGCCGATGAGGTTGAGGGCGATGTGCGCCAGTTGCACGAGGTCTCCGCTGGCACCCACACTGCCGTGTTCGGGAATAAACGGGATGATGCGCCGGTTGATGAATTCGGTGAGCAGTTCCACAATCTGCGGATGCACGCCCGAGCGGCCCTGGAGGAAGGTGCCCAGACGCGCGATCATGGCGGCCATCGCCTGGTCATCGTCGAGCGGCCGTCCGGCACCCGTGGAGTGGCTGCGGATGATGTTGTACTGCAAATCCTTGAGATAGGCGTCTTCTACCCGCCATTGGGCCATGGGCCCGAATCCGGTGTTGATGCCGTAGATGACTTTTTCCCGGCTGAACTGGGCGAGGAACTCGTAGCTGCGGCGCACCTGGTCCAGTGCGGCTTCGCTGATTACCAGTTTCTTTCCCTGATAGACGACCTGCTCTACGAGGTCGAGCGTAAGGCGATCCTGCATGATGCGGCTGATTAGATGAGAGGCTCGGCGGTCATGGCCGCGGGCTGGGGGATACCCATAAGTTTGAGGATGGTGGGAGCGACGTTGCAGAGCGCGCCGTCTTTGACCGTCTTCACGGCATCGCCGGCACCGATTACCACGAACTGTACGGTATTGAGCGAGTGGGCGGTGTTGGGCGTGCCGTCGGGGTTGACCGCGAAATCGGCATTGCCGTGGTCGGCGGTGAGCAGCACCACGTAATCTTTTGCGAGGGCTTCTTCTACCACGCGGCCCACCAGGCGGTCGATGCAGGTGACGGCCGTGGTGATGGAGTTGTACACGCCGGTGTGGCCCACCATGTCACCGTTGGCAAAGTTCAGGATGATGAGGTCTTCCTTTTCGCTGCGGATGGCTTCGATGAGTTTTTCAGCCACTTCGGGAGCGCTCATCTGCGGCAGCAGGTCGTAGGTGGGAACCTTTGGGGAAGCCACGAGGATACGGTCTTCATTTTCAAACTGGGTTTCGCGACCGCCATTGAAAAAGAACGTCACATGGGCGTATTTCTCGGTCTCGGCGATGCGGAGCTGGCGCTTGCCGGCCTTGGAAACGGTCTCGCCGAGGGTGTCCTGCACCAGTTCCTTGTCGAAGAGGATGTGGACGCCGGTAAACGATGCGTCGTATGGCGTAAGGCAGCAGTAGAACAGCGGAATGGTGTGCATGCCTTCTTCTGGCATGTCTTGCTGCGTCAGCACGGTGGTAAGTTCGCGGGCGCGGTCGTTGCGGAAGTTGTAGAAGATGATGGCGTCGCCTTCCTCGATCTTCGCAAGCGGAGTACCTGCGGCATCGGTCACCACGATGGGTTTGATGAATTCGTCGGTCACGTCGGCGTCGTAAGACGCCTGAATGCCTTCAGTGGCGGAGGTGAAGGGCGCTCCCTTGCCCTCGACCAGCAGGTCGTAGGCTTCTTTCACGCGGTTCCATCGTTTGTCGCGGTCCATGGCGTAGAAGCGGCCGCAGACCGTGGCCACGCGGCCGGTGGTTTCGGCCATCTTCTGCTCGAGTTCGGCTACGAAGCCCTTGCCGCTGCGCGGGTCGGTGTCGCGTCCGTCCATGAAAGCGTGGACGAACACCTTGTCGAGGCCCTGCTCGGCCGCCACGCGCAGAAACTCATACACGTGGTTGAGCGAAGAATGCACGCCGCCATGGGAGGTCAGGCCCATCAGGTGCAACTTCTTGCCGGAGGTCTTGACATAGTCGAAAACCGCTTTGATCTCAGCGTTTTCCAACAACTTGTGCTCCCGGCAGGCAATATTGATTTTCACAAGATCCTGATACACCACGCGGCCGGCACCGAGGTTCATGTGGCCCACCTCTGAGTTGCCCATCTGACCGTCGGGCAGGCCGACGAATTCACCGCAGGCCTGGAGGTGGCCGGCGGGATATTGGGCGCGCAGCGCGTCGATATGTGGCGTGCCTTGGGTCCAGATGGCATTGGAGTAATCGTGGCGGCCTTCGCCCCAGCCGTCGAGAATCATCAAAAGAACTCTCTTATTCATATTTTTCGTATATTTGTTATCTATAGCAACCCGCAAAATTATAAAATTATGGCCATATCGAAACGAAAGGCTCGCAAAAATACCAACATTCGGCGAGAGGGTGCGCTGAAACGCGCGAAGCGATTGGCGCGTGGTGAAGAATTGCCCGTGCGGACCACGGAGCGTCGCTCGAAATCGGTGGAAGAGTTTGAGGGAACGGTGTCGCTCTCGCGCGACGGATTCGGATTCGTGAAGGCCGAAGGCCTTGCCGACGATATCTTCGTGCCGATGCGCAAGCTGCATTTTGCGCTCAACGGCGATTTCGTGAAGGTGGCCGTATCGAAACGGCGGGTTCAGGCCGGGATGAAGGGCCGCAGCCTGGAGGGCGAGGTTACCAAGATCATCAAGCGCAGCGCCAAGCCCCATATCGGCATTCTCGTGGTGCGCGGCCGGCAGGTATGGGCCATCGTCGAGAGCAAGAACATGCCCTATGACATCCGTATC
>LUZC01000080.1 GCA_001603505.1 Bacteroidales bacterium Bact_11
GCAGGCCGAATGTGTGCCGCTGAAAGACACGGATGTCGAAGGCCTGCTGCAGTTTGCGCAGTCGCACGCCGTGGACCTGACGGTTGTAGGACCCGAGGCGGCGCTGGCGGCGGGCATCGTCGATAGGTTCCGCGCCGCCGGACTGATAATCTTCGGCCACACCCAGGCGGCTACCGCCATCGAGTCGAGCAAGGATTTCGCAAAGCGGCTGATGGCCGGCGCTGGCGTGCCGACGGCAGCCTACCGGACCTTTACGGATTTCGGCAAGGCGCTGGCGTATGTCAAGGCCGGCTCGTTCCCCACGGTCATCAAATACGACGGCCTGGCTGCCGGCAAGGGCGTGGTCGTCGCGGCCACACTCAACGAGGCTGAAACGGCGCTGCGCAACATGCTGCTCGACGGCCGTTACGGGGAAGGGAAGGTGGTGATCGAGGAATTTCTCACCGGCCCTGAATTTTCGCTGATGGCCTTCGTCTCCGGCCGTCAGGTCAGCCCGATGGTCGCCGCGCAGGACCACAAGCGCGCCTTCGACGGTGATGCCGGCCCGAACACCGGCGGCATGGGCGCCTACACCGAATCGTTCGCCACGGGCAAAAGCGGTCTTTCGTTCATCTCGGACGAAGATTATGACTTCGCCGCCAGGCACATCCTGCAGCCAGTGGCCGATGCCATGGCCGATGCCGGAACGCCCCTTTCCGGTGTGCTGTACGGCGGCCTGATGAAGACGCCGACGGGCATCAAGGTCATTGAATTCAACGCCCGTTTCGGCGATCCCGAGACGGAAGTGGTGCTGCCGCGCCTGGAGAGCGACATCTACGATGTGTTCGAAGCGGTCGCCACGTGCGGAAATGTCCCCGCGCTGCGCTGGCGCGACGAAGCGGTGCTGGGCGTGGTAATGGCTTCGAAAGGTTATCCCGGCAGCTACACGAAGGGCTCGCCTATAACGGTTGCGCCCGATTTCAACGAGCGCATCTACCACATGGGCACAAAGCGCACCGACGAAGGCCTGGCTACGGCAGGTGGCCGCGTGCTGATGGTCGTCGCCGCCGCGCCCACGACCGCTGAAGCCTCCCGCCGCGTCTACTCTGGCGTAGCCAAGATTCATTGTGACAATCTGTTTTACAGAAAAGATATCGCTAAATTTGTCCTTTAATATGCGAAATTGCGGATGGGTTCTTGTTCTGGAAACCATGCCACCCTCGGCAATGTAAGAGGGAGGGGCCCAAGCATAGCTTGGGAGGGGTCGAGCGGAGCGAGACGTTTCCAGAACAAGAACCCGGAGCAACGAAACAAATAAATATTATCATGGGAAAGATCATCGATGGAAAAGCCATTGCCGCAGGGCTTTATGAAGAAATGCGGGAGGAAGTCATCCAATTTGAAAAGCAGTACGGTCGCCGTCCGGGCCTGACGGTCATCATCGTGGGCGAAGACCCCGCCAGCCAGATCTATGTCAGCCACAAAGAAGTCGCCGCCAAGAAGATCGGCCTCGTGTCGGCTGTCGTCAGAATGCCCGAATCGACCACGCAGGAGGAACTCCTCGCCGTTATCGACCGGCTCAACGCCGACCCCACGGTCGACGGTATCCTGGTGCAACTGCCCGTGCCCAAACATATCGACAAGGACGCAGTCATTGCCGCCGTGGCTCCCGACAAGGATGTAGACGGGTTCTTCGGCATGAAATCAGGCTTTACGATGAAAGAAGGCTATGTGGCGCCGTGCACCGCCCGCGCCTGCATCCACCTCATCAAGACCACGGGCGAGACCATTGAAGGCAAACACGCCCTCGTGGTGGGCCGCGGCGAACTGGTCGGCAAGCCCGTCGCGACGCTGCTGCTCGGTGAGAACGCCACCGTCACTATCGCCCATTCCCGCACCCGCAATCTCGGCGAAATCGCCCGCACGGCCGACATCATCATCGCCGCCGTGGGCCGACCGATGATCATCACGGGCGACATGGTCAAGCCCGGTGCCATCCTTATCGACGTGGGCATCAACCGGGGCGCTGACGGCAAGGTCTGCGGCGACATCGATTATGCCTCGGCCAAACCGGTCGCCGGCTGGATCACGCCCGTTCCCGGCGGTGTCGGCCCGATGACCATCGCCATGCTCATCCGCAATACGCTCGACTGCTTCCTGTCGCACGTGCAATAAGGGTAGGTTATTGGTTTTTTCAGTTTATTTTCCTAACTTTGTATGACGTATGCTTGAATACAATCAATAACCATAACCCCTATTTATGAAAATGCTATCTTTTATTGGGAATCTGTGGAACAGCAACGCCACCCTGTGCCTGCTGGCCCTGATTCTGATCGTTGTCGCGGTCTTTGTGGTGTATTACCTGAAGAAGTCGAAAGAACACCCTAAGGGCCTTATCGCGGCCGCCTTGAGCAACATGGGCGAGCGCTTCGGCTACTATATCATGAATGCCGTGCTGCTGCTCTTCCTGGTGTCGAAGTTCGGTCTGCCCGACCATGTGGCCGGTCTCATCTACTCGTTCTTCTATTTCGGTATCTACATCCTGGCGCTGGTGGGCGGTCTGATTGCCGACCGCACGCAGAACTACAACCGCACCATCCAGATCGGACTCTTCATCATGGCGGCCGGCTACGTCGCCCTGGCCATTCCGCTCTTCAGCAAGGTGGACGGCATGGTGGCCGACGGCAACGGCGGTTGGTGGGGCATCCTGATCTTCACTTGCGTTGCACTGCTCTGCATTGCTTTCGGTAACGGCCTCTTCAAAGGCAACCTCCAGGCACTGGTTGGCAAACTCTACGACCGTTTCGAAGAAGAAGCGGCTGCCAAGGGCCCCGAAGCGCTGAAGATCGCCAAGGATAAGCGCGACTCCGGTTTCCAGATTTTCTACGTATTCATCAACATCGGCGGCGTGATTGCTCCGTTCATCGCCCCGATGCTTCGTAAATGGTGGCTTTCCCGTAGCAACTTCATCTACAACGCTGACATGACAGGCTTGTGCCACAGGTTCATCGGTGGAGAAACGGCGGTTGTCGAAACCCAGAAATTCGTGGAGACGAGTGCTGCTTCGGTCACGGATCCTTCCGTGCTGGCCAACCCCGCCCAGTTCTGCTCCGACTATGTGGAAGTGTTCAATACGGGTATCCATTGGGCGTTCATCGTTTCTGCCCTCGCCATGATTACCTCGCTGGTTATCTTCCTGTCGACCAAGAAGATTTTCCCGCAGCCGGGCAAGAAGGTTGCCGCGCAGAGCGTCGAATATACCCAGGAAGAAAAAATGGCCATGGCAAAAGAGATCAAGCAACGTATGGCTGCCTTGTTTGCCGTGCTCGGCATCGCTATCTTCTTCTGGCTCTCGTTCCACCAGAACGGTCAGTCGCTGATGGTGTTCGCCCGCGACTTCGTCAACTCCGACAAGATCGCCCCTGAAATCTCGCAGGCACTCAACCCGCTGTATGTGATTATCCTGACCCCGATCGTGATGGCTATCTTCGCCGCTTTCGCAAGCAAGGGCAAACCGGTGTCCACTCCGCGCAAAATCGCACTCGGTATGTTCATCGCCGGTCTGGCTTACATGTTCTTGGTCATTCTCTCCGTTGTCAATCACTATCCGTCCGGCGATGAATTCCGTGCCATGGATTCCACGCAGATGGCGGCAGCCGGCCTGGCCAAATCGGGCTATTGGGTGATGTTCGTCATCTACTTCTTCTTGACCGTCGCTGAACTGCTGATTTCTCCGCTGGGCCTGAGTTTCGTGTCGAAGGTCGCTCCGAAGAACATGGTCGGTCTCTGCCAGGGCCTCTGGCTCGGTGCGACCGCCATCGGCAACCTCTTCATCTTCGTCGGCCCGATCATGCTCAATGCCTGGCCGATCTGGATATGCTGGACCGTGTTCCTGGTCATCTGCTTCTTGTCGATGTCCATCATGCTCGGCATGGTGAAATGGCTGGAACGGGTCACCAACGATTAAGTGTTCGGTGCAGCGTATGCTGAAAATCGTCTTTCTCGATGCGCAGACGCTGGGGAGCGACATTTCCCTGGCGCCTGTCGCGTCGTTGGGCGAATACGTTTCCTATCCCTCCACGAGGCCGGAAGAGGTGTTCGACCGAATCGCCGGTTTCGATGTGGTGATTACCAACAAGGTGTGGATGGGAAAGGAGCAGATTGATTCCAGTCCTGCCCTGAACCTCATCTGCGTGGCGGCTACCGGCACCAACAACGTGAATACCGCTTACGCCGCCTCGAAGGGAATTCCCGTGCTGAATGCGGTAGACTATTCCACCGAGAGCGTGACGCAGGTCACCTGGATGCATATCCTGAACCTGGTGGGGAAGGCCCGTTACTTCGACGAATATGTGAAGGACGGTTCCTACAGCGTAAGCGGCTGTTTCACCAACGCCGCCGTGCCATTTTTCGAATTGCGCGGCAAGACCTTTGGCACGGTGGGCCTGGGTCATATCGGATCGCGTGTGGCAGCTGTGGCGGAAGCTTTCGGCATGCAGGTGCTCTACTATCCGACCTCCGGCAAGCCGCATTCCGACCGCTATGATGCCGACACCGACCTGGTCCGTTTCTTATCTCGCTGCGACATCGTGAGTGTGCACTGTCCGCTCAACGACAGGACCAACGGCCTGATCGGCTACGAGGAACTCGCTCATATGAAGCGGAGCGCCGTGATCGTAAACATGGGCCGCGGCGGCATCGTAGTGGAAGCCGATCTCTGTCGGGCGCTCGACGAAGGCCTGATCGCCGGCGCGGCGACCGATGTGTTTACAAAGGAACCGCTGCCCGCAGACCATCCTTATCTGGGACTCCAGCATCCTGAAAGACTGCTCCTCACTCCGCACATCGGCTGGGCGAGCCGCGAAGCCCGCATCTGCCTGGTGGAAAAAATCGCGGAAAACATCCGCAAAACCTTTGAAAACCAATAATAATTCATTGATATGATTACTACGATTCTTATTATTGCCATTGTCGCCATTCTGGTGCTTTGGGTGATTTCCGTGCAGCGGAAACTCGTCAAGCAGGAAGAAATCTGCAAGAACGGCCTCAGCCAGATCGGCGTGCAGCTGGCCAGCCGCTGGGATGCCCTCAAGGCCCTCGCCGAACTGACCAAGGGCTACTCCGACCATGAGTACAAGACCATCACCGATACCATCGCACAGCGTCGTCCGATTACAGCGGCCAGCACCAGCGCCGATGCCAACGCGCAGGAAAACCTCTTCGCGCAGGCGCTGCAGCATCTCAACGTGGTGGTGGAACAGTATCCTGAAATCAAGGCCAACGCCGTGTACGTCAAGACGATGGACAGCGTGAACACCTATCAGGACCAGGTCCGTATGAGCCAGATGGTGTACAACGACTCCGTGACGAAGTTCAACCAGCTGATCCGTCAGTTCCCCGACTCCATCGTGGCTTCGCTCTTCCACTTCATTCCGCGCGATTACCTAAACGTGGAAACCGGCAAGGAAGAGATGCCTTCCATGAAGATGTAATTACGGCCATGAGCTGTTTTCGCCAGATCCTTGCGGCCATTGTCGCCGTGGCCGGCATCGGCTTTTCCGCTTTTGCGCAGAACAAGGTCCACGATGTCGACATCACCGTGAACCTTGCCACCGACGGCAGTGCCCAGATCCGCGAGGTCTGGGACATGACGCTGAGCCGTGGCACGGAGGTGTATCTGGGCCGCGAGAATCTGGGCGACATCAAGATTCTCGACCTGACCGTTTCCGACGAGACGGGCGAAACCTACACGACCGACCGTTCCTGGGATCCCGACCGTTCGTTCGAGCGGAAAAAGGGCCACTGCGGCCTGAATTCCATCTCGAACGGCTATGAAATCTGCTGGGGAATCGGGGAATACGGGCATCGTACGTACACCGTCGACTATACCCTGACCAACCTGGTCAAGAGTCTTGACGACTACGACATGATCCATTACATGTTCTACACCCCCAACGATTTCCGGGGCGAACATGTGAAAGTGACCATCGAGAAGCCCGGTTTCGTGATGGATACCCTCACGCGCATCTGGGCCTTCGGCTATGACGGCTACATCTGGCGCGAGGACGGCAAGGTGATTGCCGAGAGCGAGAACCCGCTGGATTCCGACAACGACATCATCATCCTGATGCGCTTCGACAAGGGTACTTTCGATTCGAAGAGCGTGCAGGAACGCCCGTTCAGCGCGGTGCTCGACCGGGCGCTCGAAGGCTCCGACGAGCCGGACGTGCCGCTATCCAAGGCGGAGGAGGCCCTGTATACGATCCTGGGGTTCGTGTTCTTCCTCGGCATGTGCATGCTGCCGTTCCTTCCGCTGATCATCCGCTCGGTGGAGAAGCGCAGGGCCAAGAAGAATGCCTTCGGCACGTTGAGTCTCGGAGCGATTCCCTGGTCGCGTGAATTGCCCTACAACGGTGATATCCTGGCCAACTATTATGTGATTTCCACCTCGCCCGACATCAAGGCCAAGAAGAATTCCATCGCCTCCGCGATGATCCTGCGGATGCTGCAGTCAGGCTGCCTGCAGGCTACGCGCGACCTGGATTCGGGCAAGGTAGACATCCGCTTCAACGCCGACAGCGCCGGTTTCAAGGACCTGACGCATTCGGAGGAACAGCTATGGAGCATGATGTACAAGGCCAGCGGCAACAACCACGTGCTCGAAGAGAAGGAATTCTCCACCTGGGCGAGGAGCCACAACTCAGAACTGGCAAAGTGGACCACCAACGTCAAATCCGATGGTCTCAGCAACCTGAAGAGAGGCCACTACTATGAGGCCGGCAAATACACGGCCGACGGCCAGGAAGAGAACCGCAAGATCATAGGCTTCAAGAGATTCCTGGAAGACACGACGCTCATCAAGGAGCGGGCCACCATCGAGGTGACGCTCTGGCGCAACTACCTGGTGTTCGCGGCCCTCATCGGCATCGCCGACAAGGTGGCCAAGGAGCTCAAGGACATCGATCCCGTGGTGTTCGAGAAGGCCTACACCATGGCCTACTCCGACTTCTCGAAGGTCATCTACCTGACGAATTCCTATGCCAACGTGCTGTCGCGATACGCTTATACGCCGTCCTACTCCTCGTCGAGCTTTGGCAGCGGCGGAGGTTTCAGCCGCAGCGGCGGTGGCGGACACTCGTCGTTCGGCGGCGGTGGCGGCTTCTCGGGTGGCGGCCACAGTGGTGTGCGATAAGCTATGGATACGTCCTCTCTCATCGTGTTGATTGCAGCGGTGCTCATCGTTGCGCTGCTCATAATCTGGTTCATCACATCGCGGAAAGCAAGGAACCGCTTCCTGGCCGATCTTGCCGCTCGCGACGAGGCTATCCACGGCAAGGAACAGGAACTCATCCGCAAGGAAGCGGAAGTGCGCACCAGCGAACTGCTGCGCGAGAGCGAACGGCAGCAGCATGAGAAGGCGCTCGCCGACTTGAAGGCAGGACAGCAGCAGGCGCTCGAAGCTGCACAGAAGTCGCTGGCCCTCGAAAACGAAAAGACGCTGAAGGCGCGGGAGGAAGCGCTCAAGAAGGAAGCGGTCGAGACGATGAAAGTCATCACGGGTGGGCTCGACAAGGACATCCGCGACATGAAGGAGGCGTTCCGCAACCAGACCAAGATGCACGCGGAAGAGAGTTCTTCCATCAAGACACAGTTCGAAGAGACGGTCAAGCACCTGCGCCAGCAGACTGAATCCATCGGTTCCAAGGCGGAAACCCTGGCCAATGCGCTCAAAGGCAAGAACAAGATGCAGGGCATCTTCGGCGAGACGATTCTGGAGAACATCCTGAAGGCCGAAGGGCTGCGCGAAGGACACGACTACGACACGGAATTCTGGCTTCGCGACAAATACGGTAACATCATCGCCAACGAAGAGACGGGCCGGCGCATGCGCCCCGACTTCGCGCTGCATTTCCCCGACGAGACGGAAATCCTCATCGATTCAAAGGTATCGCTTACCGCGCTGGCCGACTATTTCGAGGCGGAAACCGACCAGGCACGCGCCGAAGCGTCCCGGCGCAATCTGGAGTCGGTGAAGAGTCACATCGACGAGCTCACGGGAAAAGAATACCAGCGCT
>LUZC01000081.1 GCA_001603505.1 Bacteroidales bacterium Bact_11
CCAGTACGAAGCCGCCGCCGGGTGCCATGTGCACGGGTAGCGGCTTCTTCGCTTGCAGTGTCATCAGTTCCTCCTTGTAATCGGTGGCGTTGCGAGTGGCGTTGACGCCGTCACGGAAAATCATGGCGTCGTGCGTGCCTTTGAGTCCCAGCACGCTCAGGTCGATCGTCAGGTCGCGCGCCTCCCAGTCCGTCAGGCCGCCGATAAACCAGCGGTTGTTGCAGCGGCGCGCCGTGACGATGTAGTGGCTCTGCCTGCAGGATGCGGGTTTCCTCCCATACGGTGGGGATGGCGGTGATGAAGTCGGTGGTCTGTTCTTCCTTCATGTAGGCGGTGGGGTTGTCGCACAGCATTTCGAAGGGCGCGTCGAACACCACGTATTCGGCCACCTGGCGGGCGCGGGTTCCCTGGCTGGCCGGATTGTTCCAGTTGGGCACATATTCGCGCTGGAGCAGGTTGCGCATGGCGCCGGGCGTATAATCGACCGGGCCGGAGAGCATGCGGATGAAGGGGAAGGTCACATCGTATTCCACCATGTCGTCTTTGGTCCATTTCATCTGCTCGAGACCCCACACGCCCTCGAAGTTGAGCACGTTGGGCCAGGTGCGGTTCATGCCGGCAGGCTTGTACATGCCATGGTAGTCTACGAAGAGATGGTGCCGGGCCGTCGCTTCCGCGATGCGGTAGAGCAGTTCGGGGATGGTCTGGTCGTCACGGTCCATGAAGTCGACCTTGAAGCCCTTGATGCCGAGCTTCGCGTAGGTCTTGCAGGCCTTTTCAAGGTCTTTGTCGAGCACGTAAGCCACCATCCAGAGCACGAGCCCCACGTTCTTCTGGGATGCGTAGCGGGCGAGTTCCTTGAGGTCGATGTCGGGCTGGATGGTGAGCACGTCGAGCGGCGCCGACCAGCCTTCGTCGAGCACCACGTACTCGATGCCGTTGGCCGAAGCGAAATCGATGTAATACTTGTAGGTTTCCGTGTTGATGCCGGCCTTGAAATCCACGCCCGTGATGTTCCAGGCATTCCACCAGTCCCACGCCACTTTGCCGGGGCGGATCCAGGAGATGTCTTTCACGCGGCTGGGGGAGGCGAGCAGGTACACCAGGTTGTTGACGGGCAGCGCGGCGTCGCTTTCGGCGATGGCCAGGACGCGCCACGGGAAGCAGTGCGGATGTTTCTTCGAAGCGTCTTCCCGAATGATGGCGATGTAGTCGCTATAGCTTTCCACGACCACTTTTCCACGCTGGGGCTGTTCTTTCAGAAGTGCCGGAACGGGAGCGAAANNNNCGGGGCGGAATTCACTGAGGGGCGCCACGGTGTAGCGGCTCTCGAACGAGGTGGCGTAGGGATGCTCCTTGCCGCCGGAACTGTAGGGTACGTAAGCGGTAAAGTCGCCTGGGAAGTTGAATTCGGCGCGTTCGGCGGTGATGCGGTCGTCTTTCTTGAGGGAGGTCGACCAGAAGCGGTAGGCCACGCCCTCGCCGTCGTAGGCGCGGAAGG
>LUZC01000082.1 GCA_001603505.1 Bacteroidales bacterium Bact_11
ACGGGCTATACACGCTGTAACCTTCGGCATACTGGCCCTGGTGCGTGCTCAGGTACTTGTCGCTGTGGACGAAGTCCATGAAGCGGGTCTGGTCGTCGTTCGAAACGAAACGGAACTGGCGGGAAGCCACCTCGTCGTCGGTCGGGATGTAGAGGGCGTCGTAGTTGTAGCCGTCACCGTTCATGTCGTTGGTGGTCATGTAGCTGTAGTTGTAACCGCCACGCCAGGCCTCATAGATGAAGCTGTAGTGGTTACCGCTCTTATCGTGGTGAGTCAGGGAAGCGACCACGCGGTCGGGCGTCACATACTGCGAGTTGTGGAGCTTGATGTAGTTCGGGCCCTCGTTCGTCGGAACATAGGTGAAGGCCGACTCGGCTGCGGAACCCGGCATACCGGTGATTTCCTTGTTCACGGTGTGCGTGTAAGCAGCCATGAAGCTGATGCTCTCGATCGGGCGCATGTTGATCTGGGCGCTGGCCGACCAGCCGTAGCCCTGGTTGGTGTTCTCGAGGACGAACGCCTTGGTGTTGTTGCGGAAACCGGAAGGATAGATCGGGCGGTTGTCTGCGCCGTTGAAGCGGGCGAAACCGGCCACGTTGCTCATGCTCCAGTCGGAAATGGCCACTGCGTTGATCGTCTTGTTGAAGATACCCTCAGCCGAGAAGCTGAACGGGAAGGAAGTCGGGAAGCTGTAGTCAAACGCCAGCGAGGTCTTCCACACCTGCGGCATCTTGAACTTCGGATCCACACCGTTGACGGCGGAAGGAACCGTACCGTCTTCCGGTTTCACCGTGCTCGGATAACCGAGGGTGAGGAGTTTGTTGTAGAGCGCTTCGATCGTGGCTTTGCCCTCGGAGTCGGTCACCAGACCGCCCTTGAAGACATCCATCGAGAAGCCCTTCTTGGCGGCGTTCTTGGCGTTGATCTGAGCCTGGTACTGCACCATACCGCCGTTGGTCGGCATGTTGGTGAAGAACACGAGCGGGAGACGGCCGGAGAAGAGGCCCGTACCGCCACGCACCTTGAAGCTCTTGTCGCCGAAGACATCCCAGCTGAAGCCCACGCGCGGCGAGAAGGTCACCGAAGAGTTGGGCCACTTGCCGGTGTCGATATGGGTTTCCTCATAGTTGTACTTCTTGGGATAGTACTTCAGGTCGTAGATGGCCTGGTTGGTCATCAGGTCGCCGTTGTCGAAGAACAGGCCGTCGATACGGACACCGTAGGTCAACTTGAACTTGTCGCTGACATTCCAGTCGTCCTGGGCATAGAGGCCCGCCTTGTGGAACTGGACGCGGGCGGCAGGATATTTCTCACCGTCGTAGCCATAGGTCAAGCAGACCACCTCCGGCGTAGCGCCGCTGAGGAAGTCGTCGACACTGTTGTAGCGGTAGTAACCCGTACCGTTACGCATGTACTGGTTGTCAGCCATCTGATACTCGTAGCTGATGCCGGCCGTGATCTTGTGGGCACCCTTGTACCAGGTGATATCGTCTTTCACGTTGGCGATGGTGTTGTGCACCGCGTTGTTCCAGGTGAACAGCTCATAGCCGAGGGCCATGTAGTTGTTGCTCTGGGTGTCGTCGAGGATGTCGATGAACGGGAACTCTTCGGAGTTCGAACCGCGGACGTCGTCAAGCTTGGAGAACGTGGCCAGGAACTGGTTCGACACGTTGTCGGAAAGACGACTGTTGAGGTCGAGAGACCAGGTGCTCACGATGTTGTTCATCGAATACATCGCGTTGGCGAAGGACATGGAATACTGCGACATACGGGAGCCCGACATACGCGTGCCACCGTCCATGGAGCTGCCGTTCGGCGAGTTCCACACATTGTTGCGGGTGTAGTTGTAGCGGAGGGCCAGCTTGTGGTTGTTGTTGATGTTCCAGTCGATGCGGGCCAGGATCTTCATGTTGTTCTCATTGGCCGGGAAATCGGTCCAGGAACCCGTGTCATAGCCATATTTGCTCTTCACATACTCGGAGACGCGCTGCAGGTCGGAGAGCTTGGTGCGGGACACATAGTTGGTGGCATCGGCCACGCCATTGGTGGAACCACGCCAGCGGTTGACGATGGTCGGAACCTGGGAATACTCGCCGTTGACGAAGAAGAACAACTTGTTCTTGATGATCGGGCCGCCTGCGGTGAAACCGTAGGTAGTGCTGCGGTCCTTGGCGCGGGCGCCGGAGATCTGTTCGCCGTCGACCGTGTCGCCACGGAGGTTCTCGTTGCGGTGATACACATAGGCGCTTCCCCTGAAGGTGTTCGTACCGGACTTCGTGATGGCGTTCACACCGCCACCGATGAAGTTGGTCTGACGGACATCATAGGGAGAAATCACGACCTGGAGTTCTTCGATGGCATCGATGGAGATCGGGTTGCCGCCGCCAGGCAGGTTGGAACTCAGACCGAAGTTGTTGTTGAAATTGGCACCGTCGACCGTGAAGTTGGCCAGACGACCGTCGCTGCCGGCAAAGCTCATGCCGTTGCCGCCGTACGGCGACAGGCGCGTGACGTCGGTGATGGCGCGGCTCACGCTCGGCAGATTGGAGATCTGCTGGTTGGAAATGTTGGTGGCTGCGCCCGTCTTCTCGGTGGAGAACTTCGAAGAGGCGGAGGCGACAACGATGGCCTCGGAGAGGAGCTCCGTTGCCGTCTTCAGAACGACATTCTGCTGATAGGTTTCAGCGAGGGCCAGCGTGATGTCGGGAACGACCACGCTCTGGCAACCGATCAGGGAATAGGTCACTTCATAAGGACCACCGGTACGCATACCCTGGATGGCATAGCGTCCGTCTTCATTGGTCACAGCATAATACTGCGTGCCGGAAGGGGTGTGGACTGCGATGACAGCCGCACCGATCAGGGGCTCGCCGCTCTCATCGACGATCTGGCCGGCGAGGCTCGAGGTGGTCACCTGGGCGAAGGCCGGAACAATCATCAGCAGGAAAGCTGCGACAGCCAGAAAACATTTGAATGTTTTTTTCATGGAGTTTTTGGTTAATAGATTATTATGAATTGTTTTTTGTGTTTTGATTTCCTATAATCCCCATTGCGAAGCCGTGTAGGATGACTCCACAGCCGCTTCGATGGCGTCGTCGAGGTTGCAGAAGAAGTCGAATCCCGTCAGTTTTTCGATGTCGTCGACACTGCGGGCAAACGTGCGGGTGAAGTTCACGTCGCCGTACTTCTTGTTCTCGAACCAGAAGCCGATGGCAGCATAACCGTTGTTGCCCTCGCCCGGCTTGTACTTGAGCACCACTTTGAAATAAGCCTTGGGCACCGCCACATCCTTTCCTTCATTGTCCTTGAGATACTGGATGACCGGATCGGCTGCGGTCTGCAGCACGCAGCCCGTCACCACATACAAGGTGTCGTTCGAATTGACCAGGCCGCGGAGATGGCCTTCACACTTTTCCCACACACCCTGGTTCAGGTCGCTGTTCTGCGGGGTGATGTTGGTAAAGTAGAATGTCTGCTCGTTGGCCTGCGTCGTGCAGAGGCGGTCGGCCGAAGGAAGCTGGTGGCCGCGGTCAAAGCCCGACACGCCGTAACTGTTGTAGACCGTGCCCTGATAGGACTTGGGCAGCAGCGGATCGTATTCCCATTTATCGGTACGAGACGTACCGGTGGTCATGCCGCTGTAGAGCGGATAAGCCACCCAGAGCGCCACACGGTTCTGCAGGTCGTACCAATACGAATAATTCCGCACCTGCTTGCCGCCATAGGTCATGTCGTGGCTGAAGAAAGCCTTACCCTCGGTAGCGGGCGTGGCCGCCAGCTCCAGCCAAGGCTGGACCTGGCTCGGCGTTACCGCCTCGTAGGGCTGCTGCTTGACCGTAAGTTTTGCCGTAGAACCTTCGGTTCCCGTAAAGGTGATGACCGCCGAGCGGACTGCGGTTGCGCTAGGGTTGCGGGTGTAGGCCACCTTTACCGTAGCGGACCCGTCGCCGGAGGCGGGCGTCACTGTAAAATCACTGTCGGAAGAAGTTGCGGTCCATCCGACCGTGGCCGTGACGGCCAGGTCGAATGAACCGGCATCTCCCCAAACCGAGGTTTCAGCATACGGCAGGACGATCTGAGTGCCGGAACCGAAACGGTCGCCGGTCAAGCCTGCATAATCGCTCAGCGCCGATACCGTAATCTGAAAACTCGTTCCGTATTTTCCGGCAATACCCTTGAGGGTACCGCTGCCGGAAGGGACGATTTCGTCCCGGAATACGGCATATCTAGAGGTAAATATGTCAAATTCTCCGCCGTCCTTGCCCTCCATGCCGATGGAGGTGTTGGCGGAAGAGGAAGAGAAGGGCTTGCCCAGGAATTCCGAACGCACCTGAACGTCCTTCACGGCAACATAGGTCGATTCGTAATCGCCGGTCAGCAGCTGAGCCACCGTGATTTCCTTGGCAACCGGTTCTTCCGTGCCGATCTTCTCAATGTTGTCGAGCGGCAGGCCGTTGACCTGCAGCGGGCCGTTCTGGTACACCGAGAGGGTCTGGTTGTAGAGCGTCACCCGCACTTTGTCGCCACGTGCGTACTCCTTGTTGTCACCGGTGCAATAGAGCATGATGCCCTGCTCTCCGTCGGAAACGACCATTGTCTTGGCAGAAGTGTAGTTGTTGAGGCCGCCGGCAGTATCGCGGCGGAAATCACTGATCACCACACCTTCGATGGCCACGTTGTCGGAAATCTTCGTGTCGGCGCCCGTATAGCGGCTGCGGATGTCTTTGACCGGCACTACCGTCGCGCCGCTCGGCTTGTCGCTGAAGCGTTCGCCGGTCAAGCCGGCCACATCGTTGAGCGATGTGAGGCAGATCTGCATCGTGGTGCCGTATTTCATGGCCACGCCTTTGATCGTGCCGCTGCCGGAAGGGACCTTCTGATTGATGAAAGAAGCGTATTTCGAAGTGAAGACCACGAACGTCTCTCCCGTCTTGGCCACTATGTTGATGGACGTATGGGCATCCTTGTCGCCAAAAGTCTTGTTGAGGTCGGAAGAAGCCACTTCCACGTCGGAAATGGCGACGTACTGCGACTCGGCCGCATTGTTGATGAACTGTTCGATGGACACCGCCTTTGCCGCAGGTGTCTCGCTTCCCACCTTCGAGATGCAGTCGAGCGGCAGGTCCTTGACCTGCAGCGGGCCGTTCTGATACACCGAGAGGGTCTGGCCAGTAAGGTCGACCTGCACGATGTCGCCGAATGCGAACGCCGTATTCTCAGCCTTGCAGAAAAGCTGCAGGCCGCCCGTGGCGTCCTGAATCACGATCGTCTTGGTCGAAGTGTAGTTGTTGAGGCCGCCGTTGGCGGTGCTGCGGAAGTTGCTGACCACCGTGCCCTGGACAATCGTCTTGTCGGTGATCTTCACGTCGGCACCTTGATAGATGGCACGAACGGCCGAAATCGTGGTTATGGGCAGCGCTCCCTGGGAGACGCTGACCGTCGCGGTCTGGTCGGAGGTGGCCACCGATACCGTGCCCTGGCGGGCTTCGCCGCCGTTCGACGGCACCGTCACCTCAAAGGTGCCGTTTCCGCTGCCAGCGGAAACGGACGTCTTGATCCAGTCGGCTCCGGAGGTGACGTACCATGCGCCGTTCGACGTCACCGAAACCGACATCGCTCCGCCGTCAGACTCAAAAGTTAAAGCGATGGGGGAAACCGTAACTGTCTGCTTCTCAGGCTCATCCGGGCCACAAGCGGCCACGGCGAGCACAAGGGCGGCCAAAGCGAAAAGCAATCTGAAAAGTTTCATAGTTTGCAGGCTTGAAACGATTCTGCAAAAGTAGCAAATCTTAGTATTTTAGAAAGCCCTGAAAGCAAGAAGTTATCACAAGTTATCAACAATCGAGTTTATTTTTGTTTATAAATATTTCTCCCTATCTTTGCGCCCTCAAACCAGTGGAAGGATTTGACTGCTTGCCAACCACTTAAAAAAAGGCTAAAATTATGTATCTCTTTACCTCTGAATCCGTTTCAGAAGGCCACCCGGATAAAGTGGCCGACCAGATTTCCGACGCCATTCTCGATGATTTCCTCCGCCAGGACCCGGCGTCCCATGTTGCATGTGAAACCTTCGTAAGTACCGGACTTGCCGTCGTTTGCGGTGAAGTCACTTCCCGCGATGCGTATGTTGATATCCAGGGCGTGGTGCGCCGCACCATCCGCCGCATCGGCTACACCAAGGGCGAATATCATTTCGACGCCGACTCCTGCGCCGTCATTTCGGCCGTGCACGAGCAGAGCGCCGACATCGCCATGGGTGTGAACCGCGCCGCCAAGGAAGAGCAGGGCGCCGGCGACCAGGGCATGATGTTCGGCTATGCCTGCAACGAGACACCTGAACTGATGCCACTGCCGCTCACGCTCGCCCACATGGCGCTGATTGAACTCGCACGCATCCGCCGGGAAGAGCCCTCCCCGATGCCCTACCTGCGTCCCGACGCCAAGAGCCAGTTCACCATCGAATACAACGACGACCACACGCCCCGGCGCATCCACACGCTTGTACTCTCCACACAGCACGATCCCGAGGCCGACCAGGCCCACATCCGCAAGGATGTCGAGACCATCCTGATCCCGCGCCTCAAGGCTCGCCTGAAACCCGAAATCGCCGCCCTCTTCGGCAACGACATGATCCTGCACGTCAACCCTACCGGCCAATTCATCATCGGCGGCCCGCACGGTGACACCGGCCTGACCGGCCGCAAGATCATCGTCGACACCTACGGCGGACGTGGCGCGCACGGCGGCGGCGCCTTCTCGGGCAAAGACCCCAGCAAGGTGGACCGCAGCGCGGCCTATGCCGCCCGGCACATCGCCAAGAACCTCGTGGCAGCCGGCGTCGCCGACGAAATCCTCGTACAGGTGTCCTACGCCATCGGCGTGGCGCGCCCGGTGAGCCTCTTCGTCAATACCTACGGTACGGCGCACGTGCCTTTCACCGACGGGGAAATCGCCACGAAGGTGGGCGAACTCTTCGACCTGCGCCCAGCAGCCATTGTCGAACGCTTCGGCCTCACCAACCCGATCTACGAGCCCACCGCGGCCTATGGCCACATGGGCCGCGACCCCTATGTGAAGGAGATCGAACTCATCCGCGACGGAAAGCCCGTGCGCCGGAAGATTCAGTTCTTCGGCTGGGAATTACTGGATGCCGTCGACGCGTGCCGTGCGGCCTTCCAACTGTAGCGACAAGGTCTTAGGAACGGGCTTCTCGAGCCCGGGTCCCGAGAGCGAATAGAGAACGAGAGCCGATCCCGCATCTTCGTCCACTTCAACGGAAACGATTTCAAAAGAGGTCTTCGACAAGGCCTCTATTATTTGTTGCCGTGTCTCATCGGGCAATTCCAGGGCTTCAGGACCGGCTTTCAGCATCTGTTCGGCCAGAGCAGGCGTGCAGAAATCGGCCGCTGCGCCATAATCACCCGCATAGTACACGTTTAAAAACGTTTGTGCCACGTCCCGGACGTGGACTTCGGGACGAACGCAAGCAATGGCCAGCAGCAATAGCGCCAGGCTGCAGAAGGAAGCGTAAAGAGATTTTTTCATTGGCTATATGTCCATTTCAACCACGGTGATGCCCGCTCCGCCCTGTTGGACGGCCTCGTCGTGCAACGATTTCACGGCCGGCACGGTCTTGAGGTATTTGCGGATTTCTTCGCGCAGCACACCGTTGCCTTTTCCGTGAAGAATCTTAACCTGTCCCACGCCCACCATCGTCGCATCGTCGATGAAGTGCATCACGATGTCGAGCGCATCGTTCAACCGCTGGCCGCGGATGTCGATGGTCGGCCTGAATTCCAGCTTGCGACGGCTGATGGATTCACTGTCGTAGTGGATGACGGGACGGAACGTACTGCGGGATTTGTCTTTGTACTGCTGGTTGGAAATCTTTTCGACCTTGCCGGGCGAGAGCTTCGACAGGATGCTTCCCACCGACACGGAAACATACTTGGCCGTGACCTGCACCACTTCGCCCACCATGTCGTTGTCCTTGAGGCGCACTTTGTCGCCGATCTGCAGCGGAGTATCCTGCCCTGCCTTTTTTCCCTCCGGCGAGGACTGACCTCCGGCGTCATGCCCGGCCCGACCGGGCATCTCCCCGCGTCTTTCCTTACGCGCCCGTTCGCGCTCCTTTCGCTCCACGATCTGCTGCATCTTGCGTTC
>LUZC01000083.1 GCA_001603505.1 Bacteroidales bacterium Bact_11
GAAGAATCACGCTCCGGAGCCTGAAGGCTTTCGTCGCGGCGCACGCGGTAGTGCACGGAAGCCTTGTTACCATAGATGTCGAGCGCCTCGAGCCGCACGGTATGCACCGCATCGTCAGGCAGTTCTATCACGCCCGCGTTGCGGCTTTCGATCCGGTCGGCAAGCAGGTTGTTCGGATCGACGCGGCTCTTCACCAGGTCGCGACCGCCATGGTAGCTCTCGCCGTATTCGATGAGCGACTTGATGTAGCGTCCGTCGTCGAAGGGCACATCCCCCACCCTGAAATCGAACAGGAGCGTGTCGTCGAGCAACACGCGGTATTCTTCCACGGCCAGCTTGGCGGGCGTCCCCTCCTGCCGATCGGTGGCATCGATGGCCACATAACTGCGTGCCGGCAGCGGCAGCGTATCGCGGACGGCCGTGGGGTTTTTCAGATTGTGGACGCGCCAGGAGCCGCTCACGGGCAGCGTGTCGAGTCCGTAGAAGCACACGCGGTGGAACTGGGGCGACTGTCCGTCGACCGGCTCATAGACGCCCATTGCGAGATAATTGAGCGCCAATTCCTTTTCCGTATCGCGGATTTCCATATGGAGATGCGGACCGGCCGACGAGCCGGTATTGCCCACCTGCCCTACGATATCACCCTGCCGCACAGGGAACTCCTCGGGCGAGAAGACCAGGTTCACGCTGAAACTCTCCTGCGCATACTGGGCCTGTTCCACGCGCCGCGCAATATCGTCACGGAAGCGGAGCATATGCCCGTACACCGACGTAGTGCCGTCATAATGGGTAATATAAAGGCCGTTGCCGTAACCCCAGGGAGAGACGCTCACGCGCGACACATAGCCGCTTTTGATGGCGTGGATATCATCGCCCACCTTACCACCGACGCGCCAGTCCAGACCACTGTGGAAATGGTCGTGCCGCAGTTCACCGTAGGTGCCTGAAAACGACATAGGCACATCGAGCGGCCGGATGGCCTGCTCCTGTGCCCATGCGCAAACACTCACCGTGAGTGCGACAACCAGTCCCACAATCCTCTTCATGCTTTCGGATTGAAGGACGAGGAATTCTTCCAGTCTTCCAGGATTTCCTTTTCCTTGCGGTCCACCCGCTTGGGAACGTACACCTGTACATAGATCAGGTAATCACCTGTACCATAACCATTGACATCGGGTATACCCTTGCCGCGCAGTTTCAGGATCTTACCGGGCTGCGTGCCGGGATCGACCTTGATCTTGAGCTTGCTGTCAATATACGGAATCTCCGCGGAGCAGCCAAGGATGGCATCGGGAATGGATATATTGAGCGTATAGACCAGATCGTTGCCGTCGCGCTGCAGGCCGCCTTCCTTCGGAGCTTCTTCTTCGATGACCACCAGCAGGTTGCCGTTCACGCCGCCACTGGGTGCCGCGTTGCCCTTGCCCTGGATGGTAAGCTGCATGCCCTCCTGCACACCCGCAGGAATCTTGAAAGTAATCTCTTCGGCATTCTTCACCAAGCCGGTGCCACCGCATTTGCG
>LUZC01000084.1 GCA_001603505.1 Bacteroidales bacterium Bact_11
ACGATGATGCCGGGGCAGCCCACGTTCAGTCGGATGAAGCCCTCGCCGCCGGTGCCGTACGTCGCTCCGTTGTTCACAACGACGCCGGCATCGTCGTTGAAGAGCTTCAGTAATTCGGGCTGCGGGAGGCCCAGCGCCCGGCAGTCCAGCCACACAAGGAAGGAGGCTTCGGGCCGGATGACGCGGATGACGCGGGCGTCCGGATCGTTCTGGAAAGCCTGTTCCAGATATTCGATATTGCCCTCGATATACTTTCGGACCGCTTCGAGCCACTTCGGTTCGTGCGTATAAGCGGCGATAGTGGCCACCAGCGTCGGGATGGAGGCTTCGGCCAGCTTGGCATTGTGGAGCGTGTCGTGGAAACGCCGCCGCTTCTCAGCATCGGGTATGATGCAGTAAGCGGTCCCGGAGATGCCGGGGATGTTGAAGGCTTTGGTGGGGCTGCAGAACGCGAGGCCGATTCGCTCTGCCGCCGGGCCGATGTTGCAGAACGGCGTATGCTTTTTCCCCCACAGCGCCAGGTCGGCGTGGATCTCGTCGGAAAACACCAGCACGTCGTGCGCGGCGCACCAGTCGGCCAGCCGCTCCAGCGTCTCGCGGGGCCAGATGATGCCGACCGGGTTGTGCGGATTGCAGAGAATCAGCACCTTGACCTTCTTGTCGTAGAGGCGGTCGAGGCCTTCAAAGTCCATCTCGTAGCGGCCGTCCTTCTCGATGAGCGGATTCTCCACCACCTGGCGCCCGAGCCGCTTCGCAAAATTGAAGAACGGATCGTACACGGGCGTCTGGACCACCACCTTGTCGCCGGGCTGCGTAAAAGTGAGATAGGCCTGGCAGATGGATGTAATGACGCCGGGGCAGTAGTCCACCCATTCCCGCGGCACGTCGAATCCGTGCTGCGACCGTTCCCAGCCTACGATGGCGTCATAGAACGCATCGGGAGTATAAGTATAGCCCATCACATCGCGGTCCAGCCGTTCCCGAAGGGCCTGGCTCACCACCGGATCGGTCTTGAAATCCATGTCGGCGATCCACATCGCCAGTTTGTCGCCTTCGGCACGGCGCTGCTTGATGCTCCAGGTGCCGGAGCGGTCGATCACCTCGTCGAAATTCCAGCCTTCGGCCGGAACGGCCTTGTCGCAGCCGGCCGCCAGGCCCAGCACGCCCGAAGGCAGCAACGTGGCGGCACCAGCCGCAGCTGCGCTCTTGAGGAAGGTACGGCGTTTCATTTCTTCACGATATTGTCGGCGTTCCGGAGGGCGGCCTTGGCCTGGAACTTTTCGATGTCGATGACGAACCGTTCGTGCGTCCCCTCGCCCACCACGCCGGCATCGTCGTAAGCCGTCACGCGGAACACCAGCCGGCGGCGGTCGATCTCCACGAGTTCCGACTCGCAGCGGACGGTCATCCCGACGGGCGTGGCGGCGCTGTGCGAGACATCCACGCGCGTCCCCACCGTGTCCTGCCCTTCTTCGAGGAAAGGCCGGACGCTCTGCAGGCAGGTTTTTTCCATCAGGGCGATCATCATCGGCGTGGCCAGGACGGCCACCGTCCCGCTGCCCACCTGTCTGGCGGTGATGTCGTCGGTCACGAGCACCTCCGCCGTTCCTTTGATTCCGAGTGTAAGCATATACAAATTTACGGATTTTATGTGTTTTTTTACAAACGACGCAACAATTCGCCCATTTTTTGCATCTTTGCGAAGTAAACTTCGCCAAGATAGGCTACACCTCGGAAAAGAGTGAACTCTTTTCACTCGGTTTGCACTATCTTTGCAGTGTCGTTCGACATTCGACAACACTGGGGATGTACTGGTTTTGACGGTAAATGATGTCGGGCGGTAAGCATGCCGAGCGTCGTAGCCCCGCTCGTAAATCTCAGACTGCAAGCCATAACTGGCAACAACAACTATGCACTCGCTGCCTAATCTGCCAAGCGGATTAGCTTAATCGCGCGGACCAGGTCCGTAGCGACGAGTATCCCGCCGGGGTTTCTAGCCTTCCCTCTCCGGTATATGGGGTATCATTCAAGAAGGATGCGGACGCCGACGCTTCTACAGCGCCTTAAGATTCAGAAGCTAAGGGACCGATGGCCCGCCCTCCGGCAGCCGGTTCCCGACAATCAAAGGCAGGATAAGCATGTAGAAAGCCCCTTGGCGCTTTATTCGGACGGCGGTTCGACTCCGCCCATCTCCACGGTTAACCCTGAGTATCAGGAACTTAACACACTTACGCACAAATTTACGCATAAAAATAGCGAAATCTGTGCGTATTTTATTTTGCTATATTTCCCTTTACTTCGATTGAACTTTCGGCCCAATCTAGCCAGTATACAAAACTGCCCGATCACCTTTCGATGACCGGGCAGTCTGCGAGTTTTACAGGTCAATTGACCCGGGAAGAGCGAGGCTTACGCCGACAGCTTGGCGCTTGCGAACATGTCGGCCGACTTCTCACCGGTAGCGGTGTTGACATAGAAGTAACGGAAGAAGACCTTCGGATTGCCGGCGGTCGGGGTGCCGTTCTTCTTGTCATAGTCGGTCTTGATGTCGATGGCCGTGGTGACCGGAGTCTGCAGGCTCGTGAAGGCAGCCGCCTTGCTGTAAGCGCTGCGGATACCGTTGCTCTGGGGCTCGGAAGCCATGATGACCAGCTTCAGGTTGGTGATCGAGCTGGGGATGTCGGCCAGCGTGAAAGTCATCGTCGATGCGGTGATGGCCACGGTAGCGGCTGCAGGAGCCTCAACGCCGGTGAGCGCCGGAGGCGTGGTCATGACGCTTCCGCCTGCAGTGACCACCCAGAAGTTCAGACGGGAGAAGAGGTTCGAGCCGGTGATCTTTGCTTTGGTGCCGAGAACACTGCGGCCCTGGGCCGAGTTAGCAGCTGCATGCCATGCAAGCATCTGCTCGTTGGTGAGGTTCTGCCAGGCCTGGCTGAGCTGCTTGAACACAGACTTGACCGAAGCCTGATAGCTGGTACGGGTGGAGCCGCCGTATCCGCGGTTGCGGATGTACTTGCGGCCACGAGTCTTCGCCGCGGTAACGCCCTTGGCGCTACCGGACATCTCATCGAATGCGATGGAGGGGTTGTACTTCATGGTGAAAGAGTTTTTAAGGGTTTATAAATGAGTTAAATGGCTTTCTTTTTCAGGAATAATCTCAATAATAGGTATAGCGCGTAAAGCCCTGTCAGGATCATGGCAGCCACACCTGCTCTCATCTTGAACTGCTGCCAGAAGGTCAGTGGCTTTTCGACCTCGACCTCCTCCATAATCACGCGATCCCGGAAGACGATGCTGTCGCGATAAACGATCTCTTTCTCTACTGGTATCGGCAGCTGGGCGGGCTTCGTCTCCAGCGAATGCTGCAGGATGCCGGCCGAGACGATGGCCTCCGATTTGGCGAATTGGTTCTCAAGCACCGAAACCGTGTCGAGCGTCTGGATCTTCTCGACAATCACCGGCAACTCAACATATGCCGTGTCGTGGATGAAAACCCGCTCCGTGCGAACCTCCACCCGGGTGCTGTCGACCGTATTGGCGAGAGGCCGGACAGCACCACAGGCAGAAGCCGCCACGAGAAGCAGAAGGAGAGAGAAGTGGAAACAGAAGTATTTCATAGTTGTCTGATACACGTTTCGAAACGTTTTTAAACGTTTATTATTCTTGCATTTCATCATTGATATGAGCGGTTTTGTCAACCTTGTGCCTCAGCTCCGCCTCAAACCTCCGGAACTTCACATCGTACGACGCCTTGACCCCGAGTATAGCCCCA
>LUZC01000085.1 GCA_001603505.1 Bacteroidales bacterium Bact_11
AGATGGCGCGCATTGGAGACAAGCGTGGTTTCGGAAGCGGCCTCGAGATTCTGCCAGCGGGTGGCGATGCCGTGGCGCAATTCTTCAAGACCCGTCCCGGTCTTGGCGGAAATGCGGTATAGCTGGCGTTCGTCCGTCAATAGTGGAGAGAGCTCTTCACAAACGGCATCTGCAACCGCGGAGGGGACGGCATCTGCCTTGTTGAGCAGGAATACCAGTTGCTGGTCGTCGGCTACGCGTCCGGCGATATCCCGGGTGCTGTCCAGCAAGTCGCCGGAAGGGCAGGTGAGATCTAGTACAACCAGCACGAGATGCGCTTCCGAAAGTTTCCTGTAGGCCCGGTCGATGCCGATGCGTTCGATGGTATCATCGCTCTGCCTGAGTCCGGCCGTATCGATGAAACGGAAAAGGACACCGTCGATGGCGAGCGTCTCTTCAACCGTATCGCGCGTGGTGCCGGGAATGTCGGAAACGATGGCGCGGTCTTCCCCGAGAAGGGCATTGAGCAAGGTACTCTTACCTGCGTTTGTGTTACCCACAATCGCCACTGCTACACCGTTTTTAATGGCGTTACCTAAACGGAAACTATCGATCAGTTGATGGATGTGCGTAAGCACTTTTTCAACGAGTTCGCGTAGCTGTGAACGGTCGGCGAATTCCACTTCCTCTTCGCTGAAATCGAGTTCGAGTTCCATCAGCGAGGCCAGTTGCAGCAGTTCCGCCCGCATCCCGGACAGTTCTTGGCTGAAACCGCCCTTGAGCTGTTTCATGGCAATTCGATGGGCGGCGGCGGTGCGGGCGCTGATGACATCGGCCACAGCCTCGGCCTGGGAAAGGTCCATCTTGCCATTTACGAAGGCTCGCTGGGTAAATTCGCCCGGAGCGGCCATTTTCGCGCCGTTTTGGAGCAAAAGGTCAAGAATTCGAGATACAATATGCCCAGAACCGTGGCACGCGATTTCTGCCGCATTTTCGCCCGTATAGGAATGTGGCGCTCGGAACACGGATACTACCACTTCGTCGAGCAGCAAGCCGTCCGGCTCCAGGATGGAGCCGAAGTGCATCGTGTAGCCTTCCGCCTGGGCGAGGGTAGCGCGTCCCTTGAAGATGCGGTCCACGCACACGATGGCATCGGGGCCGCTGACGCGGATGACCGCGATGGCTCCTCCGCCGGCGGTTGCGGGTGCGCAGATGGTTTGGTCGAAGAGGCTCTGCATCGGATAATTTTTGCAAAAATAGGGAAAATCCGCCGCAGAATGACTACATTTGTATGATAGATTATCATTTATGGTCTCTTTCATCCTTGCCCTGGCGGCCCTCGTGGCCGGATATTTATTCTACGGGCGCTTCGTCGAGCGTGTATTCGGGGCCGACGACCGGCCTACACCCGCCATTTCGAAGGCCGACGGCGTTGATTTCGTGGTACTGCCTTCGTGGAAGATTTTCATGATCCAGTTCTTGAACATCGCAGGCACAGGTCCGATCTTCGGTGCCATCATGGGCGCGAAATTCGGCCCTTCGGCGTATTTGTGGATCGTTTTCGGCTGTATTTTCGCCGGAGCGGTGCACGACTACCTGTCGGGAATGCTCTCGATCCGTCATGGTGGCGCCAACCTGCCCGACCTGATCGGTCAGTATCTGGGCAAGACCACCAAGACCGTGATGCTGATCTTCTCGATTTTCCTGCTGATGATGGTCGGCGCCGTGTTCGTGTTCAGCCCTGCGAAAATCCTGGGCGGCATCTGGGAACCAGCTTTCAGCGTGCAGCATTTCGGTCACTATAGTTTTTGGATTGCCATCGTATTCATCTATTATATCATCGCCACGATGCTTCCGGTCGACAAGATCATCGGCC
>LUZC01000086.1 GCA_001603505.1 Bacteroidales bacterium Bact_11
GTACGTTTGCGCTGGCGCCGGGCCCATTTCGCAACGTGGCGCAGGGCGTCGCGGATCTCGCCTTTGACCAGCGAGATTTCCGTGAGGAAAGCCTCTTCATACGATTTGTGGAGGTCTTCCCAAAGGGCGTCGGCGAGGTTCTGCTCATGGGCCTCCAGGGTGCGTAGCAATGTCGTAAGCTGTTGCTTGCGGAAGGCCACGTCGAGGGTGGCGTTGGTGCGGAAATAGGCTTTCTGCGTGGCGAGAATCTCGTCGATCCGTTCGGCGGACGTGTTGGCCAGAATCATGGTAATGCGGTCTTTCTGCCCCCAAGATAGTGATTTTTTTGTAATTTTACCGACCGAACGATTTGCTTATGTCCGATATCTTCTCTGCCGACGGCTGGCTGAACCGCGTGGTGACGGCGTCCAACGACTTTCTCTGGACCTATATCCTGATAGCCCTGCTCATCGGTTGCGCCCTCTGGTTCACGTTCAAGTCGCACGGTGTCCAATTCCGGATGATCGGCGAGATGTTCCGGCTGCTGGGCGATTCCACCGGCCGGCACGACGGCAAGAAACATATCTCTTCGTTCCAGGCCTTCGCCGTCGGCGTAGCCACGCGTGTGGGAACGGGCAATCTGGCGGGCGTGGCCACGGCTATCGCCATTGGTGGTCCGGGCGCCGTGTTCTGGATGTGGGTCATCGCGTTGCTGGGTTCCGCTTCCGCTTTTGTGGAATCGACGCTGGCGCAGCTTTTTAAAAAGCGCGCGAAGCATTCGTTCATCGGCGGTCCGGCCTACTACATCCTGCAGGGCCTGAAGAAACCCTGGCTCGCGGCCCTGTTCGCCATCCTGATTTCCGTGACTTTCGGCCTGTCGTACAATTCCATTCAGAGCAATACCATCTGCAATGCGCTTAACGTAGCCTTCGGCTTCGACCCGAGGATTGTCGGGCTGATACTTGCGACGGTGTCGCTGGTGGTCATCTTCGGCGGCATCCACCGCATCGCGAAGGTAAGCAGCGTCATCGTGCCCGTGATGGCGGTGGGCTACCTGATCCTGGCGCTGTTTGTCATCGTCCGGCACATCGACCTTGTGCCGCAGGTCTTCACGGTCATCTTCAAGAACGCGTTCGGCATCACGCAGATTGCCGGCGGCGGCATCGGCGCCACGCTGATGAACGGCATCAAGCGTGGCCTGTTCTCGAACGAGGCTGGCGAGGGTTCGGCGCCCAACGTGGCGGCGACCGCCAGCACGAGCCATCCCGTGAAACAGGGGCTCATCCAGGCGCTGGGCGTGTTCACCGACACGCTGGTGGTGTGCAGCTGTACGGCCTTCATCATCCTCTTCAGCGGTGTGGACGCGCAGGGCGGCCTGAACGGCATCGCCCTCACGCAGGCGGCCCTGGAAGCGGAAGTGGGGCGGTTCGGCACCATCTTCGTAGCGGCGGCCATCCTGCTGTTCGCCTACTCAAGCATCATTGGCAACTACTATTACGGCGAGGCCAACATCCGTTTCCTCACGAAGAAGAAATGGGTGATGACGGTGTACCGGATCCTGTCGGGCGGCGTGGTGGTACTATTCGGAGCCCTGGCCAGCCTCGACCTGGTGTGGAACCTGGGCGACCTGTGCATGGCGCTGCTCAC
>LUZC01000087.1:0-1391 GCA_001603505.1 Bacteroidales bacterium Bact_11
AAATCATGCGCGCTTATCTATTGTCTCTTCTGCACGTCGTCTGCGAAATGGCCCCATATCTACTGCTGGGCTTTCTCATCGCAGGCATCCTTCACGTTTACGTGCCGCAGAAGTTCTACACCAAATATCTGTCGAAAGACAACAAGTGGGCCGTCCTCTGGGCCGCGCTGCTGGGTGTTCCGCTGCCGCTGTGCTCCTGCGGTGTAATCCCTACGGCCATCGGCCTTCGCAATGAGAAAGCATCGAAGGGAGCCGTCGCTTCGTTCTTGATTGCAACGCCGCAGACGGGCATCGATTCCATTTTGGCAACCTTCTCACTGCTTGGGCTTGGTTTCGCCATCATCCGTCCTGCGGCGGCACTCATCACCGGCATCTGTGGCGGTTTGTTGGTCAATCGACTGGTCAAAGAAGACGATGCATTGGTAGCCACGACCGACAGTTGCCGTATTGAGTCTGGTAGCCGGATCTGGAGGGTGCTCCGGTATGCCTACTTCGAAATGATACAGAACATCGGTGGCCGCCTGGTCATCGGCCTGCTGGTAGCAGCACTCATTCAAGTCGCCATTCCGGACGAGTTCTTCCTGCACTTCGGAAAGCAACCTCTGTTGCAGATGCTGGTGATCCTGGTCATTGCAGTGCCGATGTACATCTGCTCCACGGGCAGCATCCCCGTCGCTGCAGCGCTGATGATGAAGGGCCTTTCGCCTGGAGCCGCATTGGTGATGCTGATGGCCGGACCGGCAGTCAATCTTGCATCCATCCTCGTGGTCAGAAAGTCCCTGGGGCGGCAATTTACGTGGATTTACCTGCTTGTCATCGTCGTTTTTGCCATTCTGTTCGGTCTGCTGGTCAACGCCATCGGAATTACCGTAAAACCGATGGCCGCCGTCGATTCCTGCTGTGCCACAGAAGTTGTGATGCCCAGCACGTTCAAACTCATTTGTGCCATCGTATTAACACTCCTGATCCTATTCGCTCTCATCATGAAACTGTTCGAACGATTCTCCCACAAGGACATAGATCCTGATACAACCGTCTATACCGTTGAAGGCATGAACTGCAGCCACTGCGAAGCAGCCGTCCTTAAAGCCGTAAATGCCGTGCCCGGTGTCGAGTCTGCCCAGGCCAGCGCAGCAGGAAAAACCCTCTCAGTCAAAGGTCAGGCAGCAGAAGAAGCCATCCGCGCAGCCGTCGAAAACGCCGGCTATAAATTCAAAGGAAAGAAAGCTTAATCTCAGAGCCCTTCGCTATTCGCCATTCACTCCGGCCCATTGGTTTCGGTGGGTGGGCATGAAAACCGCCCGACCCATCCTCTCTTTGAGCCACCAGACGGCGAGTCTATCGGCTACTTAGTCATAATCCCGTCGGGATTGTGTAAACCGCGCACGAGT
>LUZC01000087.1:1429-1755 GCA_001603505.1 Bacteroidales bacterium Bact_11
CCGGTACGGCACTTTGAGCCATCCTCAGTGAGTGGGCCGGTCGGAGTCGGCGGCTGCGCACAAAGGGCCTTCGCTCCAGGCCCCACCCGGGACCCGGGGCCTTCGCATCAGGCCGCGCCGCTTTCCCGGCGCAAGCTGCGACTGTTCCTACCCTCGGCGACGGCAGCCTTCTCCGGCCTGCGGCAGGGCTGCTCCAGGGCCTGCACCCTTTGACCGTCCAAGGCCGCCCAAAGCCTGCAGTCCCCTCCGCAGCTCGGTATTGTTTGTTTGTCCGTCCGCTCCGCGGCCGGGTGCGACGCGACCCCCATCTCGTCGGATGCAGCGTT
>LUZC01000088.1 GCA_001603505.1 Bacteroidales bacterium Bact_11
TTTCCCGCACCAAAGAGCTTCTGAGAAATCAGAAGCTCTTTTTCGTGCATGAAAAATCACTTTTCACCGATCACGATTATTTTAATATCCTCAGGCTGATATATTTCTTCTATATCTTTTTTTCCAATATTTTTTATTAAACGTTTTTGACTGTATATTGCGTTGTACGGCGCAATTTTCCTTGTTTTTGAAGGACCCTGATGTTATAATGGGATAACCAAGACAAGCAGCATCAAAACAGAAGACCGGGAGTAACTATACCCATGAAAACCAAGACCGCGCGTGGACTGAATCAGACGGCTGAGAAGAAACACGGATTTCTGAGGATTCTCCTTCGGATTCTGCTGATCCTGCTTCTGCTGGCACTGACCACCGGCGCGGCTGTTTTTATATACAGCCGGTATACGCAGACCCATTACAAAATCACCTTCTACCAGGAAACATCCCGGAAAGTCAGCGGCAATATCCGGATCGTGGTTGTCTCCGATATCCATAACCGGGAATACGGGGAAAACAACGGGACGCTGATTTCCGATATCCGCGCCCTGAAGCCCGATCTGATTCTTCTTCCGGGAGACATGGTGATCCTGGATGAGCCGGACTACCGGCCTATGCTGGACCTCGTGTCCGGACTGTCCGAAATCGCACCCTGCTACGGGGTGCTCGGAAACCATGAGAGCGAACGGATCTATTACCGGGACGACCGGGAACTGCCCGCGAAGTTCGAAAACGCGGGACTGAAGCTGCTGCGCAACGCATCGGAAGAGGTGCGGATCGGCAGCGATACCATTCAGCTGATCGGGGTGGAAGGCACAACCCACGGCTTTGAAGCATACGGCGGGCGGGAATTCATGGATCAGACCGTGATTGATCCGTCTGAGTACTGCATTCTCATGGCCCATATTCCGGTTCTCTTTGAACCGCAGCTGTCCGCGTACGATTTCGACCTGGGAATCTCCGGACACGTGCACGGCGGGATCGTAAACCTGCCTTTCCTCGGCGGCCTGTATTCGGTTGAGGAAGGCTTCTTCCCGCGTTTCACCATCGGGAAATATACGCTGGAGAAACAGCAGACACTGATTATCAGCGGAGGACTGGGTGATTCGAAGGCTTTCCCGCCGCGGATCAATAATATGCCCGAGCTGGTAGTGATCGATATCAACAAGTATTGAGCGATCCCGGAGCACAGATGCCGCACGGCGCGGCTCAGCATAGGGATGGTTTCAGAGACAGGAAGGAGAAGCAATGAAAGAAAGAAACGGATTCGGCACGACCGGGGAAATGGGCGTGTCAGCGGCCTCCGGCAGGGTGTTGAGCAGCATGCAAAATGCTTTTAATGTATTCCGGAAACGGTGGTACTTCTTTCTCGCTGCTTTCATAATCATTTGTGTGGCACTATGCGTATTTAACTATACCAGGAGCCTTCACACAGCCAGCACGGTGCTGTCGCTGGACTATGAGGAGGCTTCCCAAGGCATGACACCCAACAAGACGCGGTTCAATATTTTCGAGATCCAGAGCGGTACGGTAATGGAGCGCCTGATTGAATATGCCGGCCTGGAAGGGAAGATTACCCCGGAAGAACTGAGCGAATGCATCAGCGTCCAGGCAACGCATGACAAGAGCATCAGCGGCAATGTGAATTACATCAGCACCTCATTTGTGGTCCGGTTTACCAACAGCGGTGTGATTGAGGGAAGGACCGCGGAGAATATGCTCTCGCTTCTCTGCAAGGCATACCGCGAATACTTTGTGGAGCATTACGGATACAACCACTCCATCCTGTCCTTTGATGTGGATGACCTGAAATTCAACAATGAGTATCTGATCACTGTGGATTTGCTGGAGCTGAAGTGCAGCCAGATGGAGAAATATGTTCAGTTGCGCAGTCGGGAGAGCAAGAATTACCAGGATCCGGAAACCGGGATGACCTTTTCCGCACTGGAACAGCGGGTGGACAACTTCTATGCCTACGACCTGGCCCGGCTCCGTTCGTTTATTATCGAGAATGGAATTGCCAATGACAGGCCAGGGCTGGTCAGCCTGCTGAATTACAAAATCCGAATGGACCAGCTGGTATATAACAAGCTGATGGCCGCATACGAGGAGGATAACAAGGGAATCCGGTTGTATGATGCTGCCATGAGCGCAGTCGTCATGATTCCCACCCAGGACCAGACGATGCAGTATTATATGTCCAGGACCAAAACCGGTATGGACAATATGGCTATTCACGCCAATGAGCAGCTTACCGGCGCAGCGGAGAAGACGGAACAGATTGAGTACAGTATCTACCTGACGGAAAAACTGGCGGCAGCCGATTCCGGAAAGGCGAAGATGGAGAAGGCGGACACCATGATCCTTGAGATGGAGGCAACGCTGGAAAAGCTCGCCGCGGATATCCAGGCGGTGGACAGTGCGTATATGAGCGCGAAATCCCGCAACTATATCAGTTTCAGTGATGACACCACGGGCTTTGCGAAACGGATCGGCCTTGTGCCCGCAGTCCTGTTTGCCGTGCTGATTCTGTGCGCGGTGTTCGTCTGCATGTTCCTGCGGATGATCTTTTCAGATAAGGAGAAAGAAGTATGAAACAATTCAGCATTCTGCGTTATCTGAAGAAGTTCAGCCTGTTGATCTTTCTTTTGTCCGTCATCGGATCGCTGGTGATTTATTTCTACGGGAAATCCCAGCAGCGCTATGTCGCTTCAACGGTCATCCAGTATACCAATGCGGGCGCCAAGGACGGCTATACACCGGACGGGAGCCCGCTGAACGTGGAGGAAATCTATTCTTCGACGGTGATTGACGCCGCCATGACAGATCTGGGATATCATTCCAATATTGATTCCGTTCGTTCAAAGTGCTATGTGGAGGAAGTGATCCCGGAAACACAGCAGAAGCTGAACGAAGCGCTGGTAGGAAAGGGCGAGGAGCCGTCGTACTCGACGGATACCTATCGGGTGTATTTCATCGGCGACAAGGACACCGGTGAGGATTACGCCTGGAACATGCTGGACGCGATCATCAAGAACTACTACGAGTTCTATGCGGAAAAGTATGTGGAGGAACAACTGCAGGGTAACGGCGCTGCCGGACTTCAGGATGGAAATTACGACTATCTGGAAAGTACCCAGGTGCTGGAGAATTCCATTTCGGATATGCTGGATTACCTGCTGAGCAAGCGGGCGGACCATCCGTATTTCCGGTCGGTGGAAACGGGATACACCTACAATGACCTGTACCGGATCTATGACCATCTGTACAGTTACGAGATTCCGAGCCTTTATGCCGCGATCCTGGCCAATGCGGAAACAAATGACATCGACCTGCTGACGAGCCGGCTGCAGAAGGACTGCGAGGATCTGCTCCTGCATATCGCAAACTGCCAGGAACGCGCCGATTCCCTGAAGAAGCTGATTGACAATTACAGTGTCCGCAACAAGGAAATGATGGATTATCATTACCAGAGCGCGGAGAACGGAACGGAATCCATTCTGAAGGACGTGGAGTATAATCACGAGCACACCAGCAAGGAAACGACCTATGACGGACTTATCCAGGAATACGTGGATCTGAACATCGATATCCGCCAGAAGACCATCGAGAAGGAACACAAGGAATATCTGCTGTCTGTGTTTGAGACCGCCCGGAGCACAAAGGGGCAGAAAACCTTCAGCTCCGAGGAGATCCGGGAAAAGATTGACCACTGCGTGAGCCTGGCCAACAAATACTACGAGTACGTGGAAAACACGGGCCATGAACTGAACCGCCAGCTGAGCGCGAATTACCTGGCGATGATCAGCAGCATCAATGTCCAGCCGACGGTGAACATCAAGCTGTACCTGGCGCTGGCTATCGTACTGTTTGTGCTGGTGGGCGGCATCGGCGCCGTACTGCTGGGCAGGGCGCTGGACTTTATCGACTACTTCCGGTATGTGGACAAAACGGTCCAGATTCCGAATCGGGCCAGGTGTGACGCGTATATCGGCGAATGGGCGGATAAGCTCCTGGATGAGAATTTCTCCTGCGTGGCCCTGAAGATGGACTCCCTGAGCACGCTGTCCAATGAATACGGACGGGCGGCCGGCGATGAAGTGCTGAAGAACTTCGCGGCAATCCTGAAGAGCTACGGTGACCTGTACGGATTTGTGGGACACAACGGCAGCGGCGTCTTCTATGCTTTCTTCCCGAAGTGCTCTTCTGAAAAGCTGGATGTGATCCTGAAGTCGATCGGACGCCAGGTGGAGAAGTATAACAGTATGAATCCTGGATACACGGTTCACTATGTATGCGGCAAAGCTGTTTCCAGCGACGACCACGTCTTTGAAATCAGAGAGCTGCTCCGGCTGGCTCTGCACAGGATGCATTCCGGCCAGGCGGCCGCTTCAGAGGAAAACTCCGGGCAGAATGCCCCGGCGGATACCCGGAACTGAGCAAGGACAGGGAGCGCGGAGAGAGACCATGACGAGCAGTAAACCCCTGCTGAACGGTATGGACAGCGGGATTCTGAAATCAACGGGAAAGAAATGCCCGGTATTTGTGGTGTTTCTTGCTGTTGCCTGTACTGTGCTCGCCGGTCTCGGGGACTGGAAGGTCCTCAATGATGCGTACGGGGCACTGCCGAAAGCGATTGTGCTTGGAACGATCGTCTGTGCGTTCCTGAGTTTCCTGGTAGCCGCTGATTTCGCGAACCTCCGGAAGGCGCTGAGCTATTTTCCTATATTCCTGCTCATGATTGCCGTGTATACCCTGATCAGCCTGTATATCTGGATCACGGATCTTTCCAAAGCGGCGACCATCAGCAGGGCAGGACAGAAGATCCTGTTCCAGACAATTACGCTTATTTACTGCGTTCTCATGTGCTACCTGTTTGAGGACCGGGCTGTCAATTACCTGTTCTTCAGCATGTGCGCCACCAACACGGCCATCATCCTGCTGGAGATGCCCAAGTACGGCGTGGTGGAGAGCATCACGTCCGTCATGAACTGTCTCGTGACCTTCGGAGAAGCGGAAGGGTTTGTCCGCGCACTGGAAATTCATGACATCACCTTCCTGTTCGGGCAGTTCTTTATATACTACCTGATGTTCGCGCCGAAGGGCTCGAAACCGGAAAGGCGGATGCGGCGCTGGGGTGTGATCATGTCCGTCTTCTTCATGCTGGTGGGACTGAAGCGCAGCGTCTTGCCGGCGGTGCTTGCAGTATGCCTGTACGTAAAGCTGATTCGCCTGGCCCGGAAACCGGGCAAGTTTGTGATGACCACGGGAATCAGCCTGTTCCTGTTTTTTTACGTGTATCTTTATCTGACGCGGTCCGGCATCCTGGTGGCGTTCCTGGAGTCACTGGGAGTTGACATGATGGGCCGCGACGTGCTGTGGAGCCTGCCCAATGACTACTATGAACTTTCTATCTTCTGGAAGGGGCTGGGTTTTGAGGCCGTGACTGACCTGGTAAACAAGTGGTACAGCGCCGGGCTGATCAACCACGCCTATCCGCTGCACAATGACATTCTGCGGGTGTTTATCGAGCTCGGCGCACTGGGATTCACTCTGTGGGCCGGAATCAACTATATCCTGTATCCCGCGTACTGGATGACACGGCATGACCGGGATACCGGCATCCTGTATATGGCGATCCTGGCCTATATGTCCGTGACTTACCTGACGGACAACACCGCCTTCTATTTCTGGAGCTGCATCGGCCTGAAGCTGATTCCCATGAGCTACAGCTACCGGATTATTGAAACCTGGAAGCCGGCACAGTGGAGGGCACCGACCCCGGAAGAAGCGGCGAACGAAATCCGGCTGATTGAGATGGGAGAGTAGTGTGAGATGCTGCACAAACTGAAACGGCTGCCGGTTTATCTGAAGGGTATGCTGCTCATGACGCTGCTCCGGCCTGCTGCCGCGGTGCTGCGGAGAACGAATAGCGCTTACCGCCATCTATGGCTGGTGATGGAACGCGGGTTCGATGCCCGGGACAACGGGTACTGGTTTTTCCGCTACCTGCGGGAACAGCAGCCACAGGTCAACGCGTGCTTTGTCATCGATCCGGACAGCCCGGATTCCGGGAAGGTCTCGCAGTTCGGCAGGACTGTCGCATGGAGGTCGCTGAAGCATTATCTGATGTACCTGGCGGCCGACATGCTGATCGGCACCCATGTGCAGCCCGCTTCTCCCGACCTGATGGCCTTCTATCATCTGCGGCAGATCGGGATCCATCCCCAGGGAAAGCAGGTTTTCCTGCAGCATGGGATCATCCAGAACGACATGCAGTTCATGAAGTATCCCGGCCTGAAGGTGGACTTCTTTGCCAGCGGCGGCAAACTGGAATACGACTACCTGGTTTCGGAGTACGGTTTCCCGGAAGGCGTGATTCAGTATACGGGACTGTGCCGGTTTGACAATCTTACGCGGGGTAACAGCCCAGCCGGTGAGATCCTGGTTATGCCGACCTGGCGCGGTTCAGATTATCCGCAGGGAGAGCAGTTTTATGACACCGCGTATTACCGGACGTTCCAGTCCCTGCTGGAGAATCCCCGGCTGATCTGCCTCCTGGAGGAACGGGATCTCTGGCTGGTTTTCTACCCCCACATTGAGATCCAGAAGGAGCTGGACAAGTTCAGGCCCGCGTCGGACCGGATCATCCTTGCGAGCTGGAAGAATTACGATGTCCAGTCGCTGCTGATGCGCTGCAACATGCTGATAACGGATTATTCCAGCGTGTTTTTCGATGCCGGCTATATGGGGAAGCCGGTGGTTTACTACGAGTTCGATATGGAGGATTTCCGGAAATACCATTACCGGGAAGGCTATTTCTCCGCTGAGAAGCACGGTTTCGGCCCTGTCGTCCGAACCGAGGAAGACCTGGTGAATGCTGTATATGAATGCGTCGTAAATGATTTTCGGATGCGGGAGGAATACCGGAAACGCCTGGAGGCGTTTTTCCCGGTGCGGGATGAAAAGAACTGCGAACGGGTGTACCGGGCAGTCAGCCGGCTGAAAAGCGGGAAATGAAGCCGAGTGTCCGGGGCAGAACGGCATGATCTGCGGAAAGACGGGAGGAACCGGAAAGATGCTACGTGTGCTGCATTCCGTCAGCAATATGGCGCGCGCGGGAATCGAAACCATGCTGATGAACTATTACCGGGAGATCGACCGGGATCAGATTCAGTTTGATTTCCTGGCCAACAAGCCGGTGCCAGGGGAGTATGACGAAGAAATCCGCGGCATGGGAGGGCGGGTCTTTGTCAGCCCGGGACTGAACCCACTGCACTATCCTCGGTACAGGCGGTTCATGGCGGACCTGCTGCGGGACAATCCCGATATCCGGATCGTCCACGCGCACAACGAAGCCATGGGGTATTACGCCCTGCAGAGCGCCAAGGACGCCGGGATCCCGGTCCGGATCGCGCACGCGCACAACACGCGGATCATCCGGGACTACAAGTATCCGCTGAAGATGGCCTGCAAGCAGCTGCTTCCCGGCGCGGCGACGGATTACTGGAGCTGCGGCAGGGACGCGGGAATATATTATTACAAAGAGAAGCGGTGGAACGATTCCGGTTTTATCCTGCGCAACGCGATTGATGTGCCGCGGTTCGGGTTCCGGCCGGAAGTCCGGGAACGGAAGCGGAAGCAGCTTGGCCTGGAGGACTGCTATGTGATCGGCCATGTGGGCCGGTTCAATGTCCAGAAGAACCACACCCGACTGCTGGATATTTTTGCGGAAATCGTGAAGGACGTTCCGGAAGCCCGCCTGGTCATGATCGGCACCGGTGAGCTGGAGCAGGATACAAAGGACAAGGCCCGCGCCATCGGAATCCAGAATCAGACGATCTTCCCGGGACAGATGGCGGATGTCAGCGAATGGTACCAGGCGATGGACTGCTTCGTGCTGCCGTCGCTGTTTGAGGGACTCCCGGTGGTGGGCATTGAAGCGCAGGCGGCCGGACTGCCGTGTGTGTTTTCCGACCGGGTAACGGATGAAGCCCTGTTCTCCCCGGAAGCGCGGAGGGTTTCCCTCCGGGCGGGCAACGCGGAATGGGCCCGGGTCACCCTGGCGGCCGGGCGGTCGGAAACAGACCGGACGCAGGGGGCTGAGACGGTCCGGAACGCGGGGTATGACATTCACACCGAAGCGCGGAAGCTGCAGGAGAAGTACCTGGAAATGGCTGCCCGCGCGGAACAGCAGCAAGCCTGACGGACGGATGCCCGTCTGTTGTGAAAGGACGGAATGGGAATCGTGCAGAAAACAGCCGGACGGGTCGCGATGATCGGACACAAGTTCATTCCGTCCAGGGACGGCGGGGTGGAGGTTGTGGTCAGCAGCCTTGCGCCGCGCCTCGCGGAGTCCGGATATGACGTGACCTGCTATAACCGCACCAACCGGGAGCACCGGAAGCTCCGGAAGGAAAAGGCGCTGCCGCGGGAATACCGGGGCGTGCGCCTGGTCTGGACACCGACCGTAAACCGCCGCGGGCTGGCAGCCATGACTTCCTCGGTGATCGCGACGGTGATGGTATCCTTCAGCCGCTGCGACCTGGTGCACTTCCATACGGAGGGACCGTGCGTCCTCTGCGGCCTGCCGAGGCTGTTCGGCAAGAAGGTCGTGGTGACGGTCCACGGGCTGGACCATATGCGCCAGAAATGGGGAAGGTTCGCTTCCGCGTACATCATGCGGGGAGAGAAAGCGGCGGTCCGTCATGCCCACCGTATCATCGTGCTGAGCAGCGGTGTACAGGACTACTTCCGCAGCCGATACGGCCGGGAAACGGTGCTGATTCCCAACGGCATCGACCCGGCGGAGATCCGGCCTGCCTGTGAGATCACGAAGGAGTTCGGCCTTAGGTCCCGGGATTACATCCTGTTTCTGGGACGCCTGGTGCCTGAGAAGGGAATCCATTACCTGATTGAAGCGTACAAGGCGCTCCGGACGGACAAAAAGCTGGTGATCGTCGGCGGCACGTCAGACACGGATGAATATGTGCGGCGGCTGTACAAAATGGCCGGGGATGATCCTTCCGTCATCTTTGCCGGTTTCCGCCAGGGGCTTGTCCTGGAAGAACTGTACAGCAACGCATACCTGTATGTGCTGCCCAGCGACCTGGAGGGCATGCCGCTCACCCTGCTGGAGGCCATGAACTACGGCTGCTGCTGCGTGACCTCCGATATCGGCGAATGCGCGGATGTCATGGACGGTTGCGGTTTCACCTTCCCGAAAGGAAATGTGGAAGCCCTGCGGAAGACGCTGCAGGACCTGTGTGACCATCCCGAAAAGGCGGAGGAACACCGTGGTGAAGCCCGGAGAGTGGTTTCATCCAAGTACACATGGCAGGATATCACGGCGCAGACGGACCGGCTGTACAGGGAACTGCTGGACGGCTAAGTTTGGACATACGGCAGGGGGATCCTGCCCGGGAACTCTGAAATCCAATGAAAGGATCGCGGCAACCGGCATGAAGCTTGAACGCACGAAAAACGCGACAAGGAACATTGTGTTTGATGGCACGCTGGAAATGGTGAACCTGCTGTTTCCGTTCGTCATCCGCTCTGTCATGCTGCACTGCCTCGGAACCGAATACCTGGGGCTGAACGGGCTGTTCAAGTCGCTCCTGACATTCCTGAACCTGGCGGAACTGGGCGTGGGCAGCGCGATGGTGTTCAGCATGTACAAGCCGATCGCCGAGGACGACACCCCGTCCATCTGCGCACTGCTGCGGCTGTACCGGACCCTCTACCGGATTATCGGCCTGGTGATCGGTGTGGTGGGGCTGCTGCTGATCCCGGTCCTGCCGAACCTCATCAAGGGCGATGTGCCCGCCGGCATGAACCTGTACGTCCTGTATCTGATGAACCTGGGAAACACGGTTGTGACGTACTGGCTGTTTGCCTACCGGAGCAGCCTGCTCCAGGCGCACCAGCGCCGGGATGTGATCAGCAAGGTCAGCCTGGCGGTACGGCTGACGGAATATATCCTGAAAATCCTGATCCTGGTTTTTGCTCGGAACTATTATCTCTACCTGGCCGTTCAGCTGCTGTGCCAGATTGCCGTGAACCTGCTGACGGCGGTATATGCATCCAGGATGTATCCCCGGTACAAACCCGAAGGGAAGCTGCCAAGGGATAAGACGCTGGACATCTTCCGCCGGGTACGGGACCTGTTCACTTCCAAGCTTTCCGCCACGGTTTTCGATTCCGCGGACACCCTGGTGATCTCCGCCTTTATGGGGCTGGCTGTGCTGGCAGTCTACCAGAACTACTATTTCGTAATCACGGCGCTGCGGATGATGCTGGTGGTGCTGCTCAACGCCTGCATGGCCGGGGTGGGCAACAAGATGGTCATGGAGAGCAGGGAATCGAACTACCGGGACCTGGAGAAGATCACCCTCCTTTTCAGCTGGGTGCTGGGCGTGAGCAGTTCCATGCTGCTGTGTGTGGTCCAGCCGTTCATGAATATCTGGATGGGTGAGGAGAACATGCTCTCCGCCGGGTTGGTGCTCTGCTTCGCGGTTTACTACTATTCCATGGGTGCCAACAAGCTGGTCAACATGTTCAAGGACGCGGCAGGTATCTGGCGGATTGACCGCTGGAGGCCCCTGACGGCGGCGCTGGTCAACCTGGGCCTGAACCTGGCCACGGTTCAGTGGCTGGGCCTGTACGGCGTGCTGCTATCCTCGGTGTTCTCCATTGTCGTTATCCAGATCCCCTGGCTGTTCCATAACCTGTTCCGGGAAGTTTTTCCCCGGGAGCAGCTGGGCCGGTATATCCGGCTGTTCTGCGGGCTGACGGCGGTGGCGCTGGTCTCCTGCGCGGTATCCTGGTTTGTATGCCGGCTGTTTGCGCTGGATGTATGGCCGGCCCTGATCCTGAATGCCGCGGTAAGCTTCCTGGTGCCGAACGTGTTCTACTTCGCTGTTTACGGCCGGAATCCCGTGTTCCGGGAAAGCCTTTCGCAGTTGAAAGGAACGCTCCTGTCCCGGGGCGGAAAGGCGCAGGACGAGCAGTAAATGAAATAAACGGAAGGAAATCCGCCGGATCGGGGAAAGGAGGGCAGAGGAATGATCAGCGTCATCGTACCGGTGTATAATGTGGAAAAATACCTGAGGAAATGCGTGGAAAGCATCCTGAACCAGACGTACACTGACTTTGAACTGCTGCTGGTGGATGACGGATCGCCGGACGGATGTCCGCGGATCTGCGATGACTATGCTGCCCTGGATTCCCGTGTGCGGGTGATCCACAAACCAAACGGCGGGCTGATCTCTGCCCGGAATGAGGGAATCCGCGCCGCCCGGGGAAGCTATATCTGCATCCTGGATGGGGATGACTGGGCCAGTAAAAACATGCTGCAGTTCATTCGCGATACCGTGGCCCGGCTGCCTGAACCGCCCGACATGGTGCTCTTCGCGGCGCAAAGCGTATACCCGGAACACACGGAAGAAATCAGGAATGATGTTCCGGAAGGATATTACGACCGGGAACGCCTGGAAAAGGAAATCTTCCCGTATCTGCTGACGGATTCGCGGAACGGAATCCAGGGAGGTGTGATCCAGGCGCACACCTGGGACAAGGCGTTCCGGCGGGAACTGCTGGCGGAGCATTATACCCGGGAGGAGCGGATCCGCGTTTTCACGGATGTGCCCATGACATACGAGTGCCTCCTGTGCTGCCGGAACGTGTACATATGCAATGAACCGCTGTATATGTACAACAAAACCAACGAGGACTCCATCCGCGCCAGGAGCCGGGAGAACCTCCTGACGAAGAGCTTTTATTACCTGGTCTCCTATATGCGGGAGTACATGACCGGCCTGGCACCATCCATCGGCCGCCAGCTCAACGAATACGCAGCGATGTTGATTATCCGCACGGGGAAGTGGCATGTGCAAACAGATCTTTCCCTGCGGGAAGCGGCCCG
>LUZC01000089.1 GCA_001603505.1 Bacteroidales bacterium Bact_11
CTCGCTGTCTATAAGACGCTGATCGATGCAGGTGTGCCGTCGATCATGCTTTCCCACTCTTCCCTGAATGGGAAGAAGCTTCACGAGGATGCGGAGATCATCCGCCGTCTCCGCGAAGAACTCGGCTTTACCGGCGTGATCCTTTCTGACTGGGAGTCCCTGCATCAGTGCTCGGGTGCTGACGATAAGGCGAACGTCATCCTCTGCACCAATGCCGGTGTGGATATGTTTATGGAAGGCGAGCACTATCAGGAAACCAGAGACTACATCATCGAGGCTGTAAACGAGGGATCGATCCCGATGGAGCGCATCGATGAGGCGGTCATCCGGATCCTCCAGATGAAGATCGACTGCGGTCTTTTCGAAGATCCCTTCCTCGAAAATGTCGTTCCGTCCTATGAATGGAACAGCGAGCATGCACATGCGGTCGCTAGAAAAATGGCAGCGGAATCTATGGTTCCGCTGGTACTTCCGGAAGACGGACCGATCACCCTGAAAGAAGGCATGAAGGTCTTCGTCATGGGACCGGCGGCAGATGATTCCGGTGTGCTCTGCGGAGGATGGACATACTTGTGGCAGGGCGGACTCGATGAGGATGCCGAGGGCGGCCGCTGGTGTACCGAAGGTCCGACGATCCTCGAGGCGCTAAAAGCACAGGCAGAAGAGACCGGGTATGAGATCGTGACCGATCCGGAGGAGATGGAGAACTGTGACGTGATCCTTCTCTGCGTAGGTGAGAAGCCATACGCCGAGTGGAACGGGGATACGGCTGACATGTCGATCACAGGTGAACTGGCCCTGGAAGGAAATAAAGCGGATATCGAAAAGGTCGCGGAATTCAAAGAGACCAAGAAGGGCAAGTCCAAGCCGGTCATCACGCTTATCGTCGCCGGAAGAAATGTACTGATCTCCGATTATGTGGAGAAGTGGGATGAAGTCGTAATGTGCTATCTGCCGGGTTCGGAAGGCGGAAACGCTGTCTGCGATATCCTTACCGGCAAGGCGGAATTCTACGGAAGACTCCCGATGCCGTATTATTCTTCCATCGAGCAGATCGGATCCGAGACCGGCGAAGTATGGCTGCCGCTCGGCTTCTCCGCTGCGAAGAAAGAAGAACCGGTAGATACAGAGACGACGGAGACAACGTCAGAGGACTGAAACGGGAGAAGAGACATGGCAGAAGAAGAGAGAGCAAAATACGGGTACTGTCCCAAGTGCGGGGAAGCTTTTGACCGCCCGTATACCCACTGTCCTTTCTGTAATGAAGTAAATCCGCATCTGGATCAGGACCTTCAGAAGAAGAAGGACGCAATCAGCGAACAGCTGGAAAAGCAGATGAAGGCGAACCGCGAGTGGGCGGATGCCAACCGCGCTGAGGTCAAGATGCAGGTCGATGCGCAGATCGATCAGAACCTCAAGGAGATGAAACAGCAGGTCAAAGACACGACCGGTGCTTTTACCAAAGGAACAGGAGCAAAGAAAACGTGGCTCCTCGTCCTGGGCGGCATCGCACTCCTGATCCTCGCCCTGTGGCTGATCCTCCACTAACCAGATTTTCAGCCTTAACACTTAAAACGAGCAAAAAAAGAACCCTTCGACACGCCTCCGCAGGAGCTCCGCTCCGAGGACAAGCGCGAGAAGGGTTTCATTTTTTGCAATTAGGAATCCTTACCGTCTCTGATCACATTTCTCTTGATCTTACCGGAGATGGTCTTCGGCAGTTCATCGACGAACTCGACGACACGCGGGTACTTGTACGGCGCGGTGTTGGTCTTGACGTATTCCTGGATCTCTTTCTTAAGTTCTTCAGAAGCGGTCGCACGGCCCGGAACGAGCACGATGGTGGCCTTAACGACCATACCGCGGACGCCCTGCGGGTCAGGCGTACCGGTTACGGCACACTCGAGTACGTACGGCAGCTCCATGATGACGCTCTCGATCTCGAAAGGTCCGATGCGGTATCCGGAAGACTTGATAACATCATCGACACGACCGACGTACCAGATGTAGCCATCCTCGTCCTTCCATGCGGTATCACCGGTATGGAAGTAGCCGTCGTGCCAGGATTCTTTGGTCTTTTCTTCGTTTCTGTAGTAGCCGAGGTAGAGGCCGCACGGAACGACTTCGGTCGTCTTGATGCAGATCTCACCGGTGGTGCCCGGAGGACAGTCATTGCCGTCTTCATCGAGGATATGGACGTCATACGGTGTGACAGCCTTGCCCATGGAACCGAGGCGGATCGCGGAACCGACGAGGTTACCGATGACGAGGGAAGTCTCGGTCTGACCGAAGCCTTCCATCAGGCGGATACCCGTGGCTCTCATGAACTGGTTGAATACCTCAGGGTTCAGAGCCTCGCCGGCAACGGTTGCATACTTCAGGGAAGTCAGATCGTACTGGGACAGATCTTCCTTAACGAGGAAGCGGTACATGGTCGGCGGTGCGCAGAAAGTGGTGATGTGGTATTTGTTAAACATCGGCAGGATCTCGTTGGCATGGAATCTGTCGAAGTCGAAGGTGAATGTCGGTGCTTCACAGAGCCACTGTCCGTAGAGTTTACCCCAGAGGGACTTACCCCAGCCGGTATCGGAGATCGTGAAGTGCAGTCCGTTCGGATCAACGTTGTGCCAGTACTTCGCGGTCGCGAAATGACCGAGAGAATACTTGTGGGAGTGAGCCGCGATCTTCGGATATCCGGTCGTACCGGAAGTGAAGAACATGACCATCGGATCGTCGCCCTGGGTCGCATTTTCCGGACGCTCATATACGTCGCTGAAAGCCGGCATCTCATAGTTGAAGTTATGCCATTTTCCGCTCATGCCTTCCATC
>LUZC01000090.1 GCA_001603505.1 Bacteroidales bacterium Bact_11
ACATCATCTGTTGCCATCTGCTGGTCGATCGCGCCATTGATCTGCTGCTGGGTCGCATCATCGACTGCACCTGCTGCTACGGCCTGATCGTAAGAAGCCTTATCCATTCCGGTCGCGGCCTGGATGACCTGGGCTGCAACATTTTCACGTACTGCCGCTTCAACTGCAACTCCTACCTGCTCACGGACAGCCGCGGTGACTTTCTCTTCCACACCGGCACGTACTGCCGCAGTGACCTGCTTTTCGACTTCCGCCTGCACTGCTGCCGTGACCTGCTCGCGGATGTAATCGCGCTTGTCCTCGACAGCTTTCGTCACAGTATCCAGCGCCTGCTGGTACACCGCCGTATCATCCAGAGAATTGATGACACCGTTCAGCACATCCGCATAGTTCGAGATCGTCAGATCCGGCACGGAGCCTCACGGAGCTGCTGCTGGGCGGTCGAGAGCAGTCCTTCGAAGACTTTCTTTGCACCGTCGTTCAGTTCTGCAGAATGCGAATCGAGTTCGGACAATCCATCGTAGAGCTGAGTCGTTCCGGAAGAGAGCTTGCCGGCGCCGTCATCTAGGGAAGCCGTGCCATCCTTCAGTTTCTTTGCCCCTTCAGCCAGTTCATCGATACCGGCAACCAGTTCTTCCGATTTGGAAAGAAGAGTACAGAGGCCATCGTAAAGCTGGGAAGATCCGTCGATCAGCTGACTCATGGCATCGGTCAGCTTCTTCATAGCATCCTCCGGATCCATATCCTCACTCAGGCTGACCTTTGACGGATCGATCTCGTTGAGAAGTGCATTGGAAGCGACCGTCACGGTCATGCCGAGGCTGAAGTTTACACAGTCCGCGGAGATCTCCACATAGTCCGGCATCTCCAGTTTCTCGATCCCGAGATCTTCCTGAAGGCCCGGGAAGGCAAGTCCGATGACCACCGTTCTGGTGCCGTCATTGATCAGCTTACCGTTCGAGACTTCGATATTCGAGAAGACGTTGTTGTCCAGAAGAAGCCCCGTCAGCATCGTGAACGGCACATAGATCTTTTCCTGTTTGCCGTTGATCTCCTTCATTTCGAAAGCGTTATTAGTATATTCATAGCGGATCGTCACACGGCCGCTCTTGCCGATAAGCTCCTCCGGCGTGATCGGGGATCCGTCGAGGAGGTAGGACACCTTCATGTCGACCGGCAGTTCCTTCGTGATCTCTCCCTGATAGTAGATGTCGTCGGTCGTCGCATCCCACACACGGGTGTTCTCCCCGCCCATGGTGAAGGTCTCGCCGTCTTTCAGCACAGTGATATCGCCGAGCTCGGACACATCGGTCACGCCGGTCTGTCCGGCGGTATTTCTGATCCAGTCACTGACGATGATCTTCTGTACCGTGCCTTCGCGCCCTGCGATCACGTATACTGTTTCCTCCTTAAAAGCACCCGTCTCAGGCGCTGTGTCTGTCGTATTCATGTAGCGGAGGATCTCGTCGGCCCCGTCTCCGGAAAGCCCGGCGTCTGTTCCCGAAGGAGTTTCTGCTGCCACGCTCACCGGCTGTGATGCGGGTGTGTCTTTCTTCGAAGAATAATATGCCGCCGCGGCTGCTCCGCCGACGCCCATCGAGAGGATGCTCGCGCCGATGACCAGAGCCAGAGTCTTATTTGCCATAGTGTTTATCGTGTTCATACAGAGAACTCCTTTCTTGAATCGGAAGATGTATTATCACAGTTTTTCATGCCGGCAGTAGTGCGGCGGATCAGTCCGTCAAACGCCATGAGCATCGCCGGCAGGATAAGGATGACCAGGAGCATGCTGACCGCCGCGCCGCGCGCGAGGAGGAAGCACATGGAGCTGATCATGTCGACATCGGAATAGATGGCGACGCCGACTGTCGCGGCAAAGAGACCGGTACCGGAAACGAGCACGGAAGGGATCGATGTCCGAAGTGCCGTCCATACTGCATCGCGGCGTGCCATGCCGCGGATGCGCTCTTCTTTATATCTCGTCGTCATGAGGATCGCGTAGTCGACCGTGGCGCCGAGCTGGATCGTGCTGATACAGATCGGAGCGATAAACGGCATGCTCGATCCCATATAGTGCGGGAG
>LUZC01000091.1 GCA_001603505.1 Bacteroidales bacterium Bact_11
GAACATCGGTCTTATCAACTCCCTGGCAACATATGCCAAGGTCAACCACTATGGTTTCGTAGAAACTCCGTACCGTGTCTGCGATAAGGAAAAGGGCATCGTTACTGACGAAGTCGTTTACATGACCGCTGACAAAGAGGATAACTACAATATCGCACAGGCGAACGAGCCGATCGACGAGAACGGCAAGTTCATCAGCAAGAAGGTCGTCTGCCGTCACCTCGACCAGTTCATCGAGGTAGATCCGTCCCATGTCGATTACATGGACGTATCCCCGAAGCAGCTCGTATCTGTTGCTACATCCCTTATCCCGTTCCTCGGAAACGACGATGCTAACCGTGCTCTCATGGGTTCCAACATGCAGCGTCAGGCTGTTCCGCTCATCAAGCCGGAAGCCCCGATCATCGGTACAGGTATGGAATACCGTGCAGCAAAAGACTCCGGCGTCTGCAAAGTCGCTAAGGAAGACGGTCAGGTCACATTCGTTTCCGCAGATAAGATCGTAGTTACTTCTGCTGACGGAAAAGAACATGACTACAATCTGACCAAGTATCAGAGATCCAACCAGAGCACCTGCATCAACCAGCGCCCGATCGTAAGAATGGGTGAGGAAGTCAAGAAGGGTGACGTCATCGCAGACGGTCCTTCCACGGATAACGGTGAACTGGCACTCGGTAAGAACGTGCTCATCGGCTTTATGACCTGGGAAGGTTACAACTACGAGGACGCCGTTCTCATCAACGAGCGTATGGTACGTGATGATGTTTATACATCCATCCACATCGAAGAATATGAGTGTGAAGCCCGTGACACCAAGCTCGGTGCCGAGGAGATCACACGAGAGATCCCGAACGTTTCCGATGACGCTCTGAAGGAACTCGACGAGAACGGTGTTATCCGTATCGGTGCCGAGGTCCGTGCGGGCGACATCCTCGTCGGTAAGGTTACTCCGAAGGGTGAGACAGAGCTCACACCTGAAGAGCGTCTCTACCGTGCGATCTTCGGTGAGAAGATCCGTGAGGTCCGTGACACATCCGTACGTGTTCCGCACGGTGAGTCCGGTATCGTCGTTGACGTTAAGACTTTCACTAAGGAAGATGAGAATGTCCTTAAGGGCAGCGTGAATAAGCTGGTTCGTGTATATATCGCCCAGAAGAGAAAGCTCTCCGTCGGTGATAAGATGGCCGGCCGTCACGGTAACAAGGGTGTTGTTTCCAGAATCCTGCCGGAAGAGGATATGCCTTTCCTGCCGGATGGTACACCGCTTGACATCGTACTCAATCCTCTCGGCGTTCCGTCCCGTATGAACATCGGTCAGCTCCTCGAGGTACACCTCGGACGTGCTGCCCGTGCCCTCAACTGGAAGGTAGCAACACCGGTATTCGACGGTGCTAACGAGAGCGACATCATCAAGGCATTCCAGCTTGCCGGAATCGATGAAGACGGTAAGACGATCCTTTACGATGGACGTACAGGTGAGCCTTTCGAGAACAGAATCACCGTTGGTGTCATGTACTACCTCAAGCTCCATCACCTCGTTGATGATAAGATCCACGCCCGTTCGATCGGACCATACTCCCTCGTTACGCAGCAGCCTCTCGGCGGTAAAGCCCAGTTCGGTGGTCAGCGTTTCGGTGAGATGGAAGTTTGGGCCCTCGAGGCATACGGCGCTGCTCATACTCTGCAGGAGATCCTCACAGTCAAGTCGGACGATATCACCGGCCGTACAAAGACCTACGAGGCGATCGTCAAGGGACAGAGCGTACCGGAGGCCGGTATTCCGGAATCCTTCAAGGTACTCGTCCGCGAACTGCAGTCTCTGGCTCTGGATGTCCGCATCTACTCCGGCGACGAAGAGTACAAGCTCAAGGATGCTGCAGATGAAGAAGAGAATCTGCCGGCACCGGATCCGGAGCTTCTTATGAAGTTTGATTCTCTGGCCGAAAGCGAGATGGGCGCGGCTGGTTTCTCTGAAGTAGGCGAGGACGGCGAGCTGATCGACGATTCCGCTGAAGATGAAGAGCCGAGCATGGACGATCTTGCTTCCATGGAAAATGAAGAAATGTGAGTAGGGAAGGAGATTGCAAATATATGTTTGAAATGAATCATTTCGAATCGATCGGTATTCGCCTGGCATCTCCGGAGACCATCAAGAGCTGGTCCCACGGTGAGGTTAAAAAGCCGGAAACGATCAATTATCGTACGCTCAAGCCGGAGCGTGACGGTCTTTTCTGCGAGCGCATCTTCGGACCTTCCAAGGACTGGGAGTGCCACTGCGGTAAGTATAAGAAGATCCGTTATAAGGGCATCATCTGCGACCGCTGCGGTGTTGAGGTTACTCGTTCCAAGGTACGTCGTGAGCGTCTGGGACACATCGAGCTCGCAGCTCCGGTATCCCATATCTGGTACTTCAGAGGTACACCGTCCCGCATGAGCCTTCTGCTGGATGTTTCCCCGAAGCAGCTCGAGAGAGTTCTGTACTTCGGTGCTTACATCGTAGTTGATCCGGGCACGACAGGCCTTGCCAAGTGCGCGATCATCGATGAGACAGAATATCAGGAGAATGTCGAGAAATACGGCAAGTCCGCTTTCAAAGCCATGATGGGCGCGGAAGCAGTCAAGATCCTCCTGCAGGAACTGAACATCGAAGAGCTGACCGCTCAGCTCCACGAAGATTACCAGTCCGCAACAGGACAAAAGAAAGCACGTATCATCAAGAGACTCGAGGTACTCGAGAGCTTCAAGAAGTCCGGTAACAAGCCGGAGTGGATGATCCTGGATGTACTCCCGGTACTTCCGCCGGAACTCCGTCCGATGGTCCAGCTCG
>LUZC01000092.1 GCA_001603505.1 Bacteroidales bacterium Bact_11
GACCGCGATCCTGCGTATGCCGATCCCGGAGGAGGGCCTGGAAGATGAAGAGTAAGCGTGGGATGACGAGTCGGAGCCCGGTGAAGAGCCGGGGCGCAATGGCGGGCAGGAGTGCTGTGGCGGGCCGGAGTGCGAAAAAGAAAGGGCTCCGGGAGGACCGTCTGGAGAAGGCGCGCGCGACGACGGAAGAGCAGAAGAAGCTCGAGGCGAAGCGCAAAGAGAAGCTCCTGAAGAAACAGGGTCCTTCGATCGTTGTTCTCGGCGCGGTCAGGAAGCAGTCAAAGCCGACCATCCTGACGATCCTTTTTGCGGCGCTGATGGCGACCCTTCTCGGCACGGGATTTTCCTGCATGCTCACGACGACCTACGACCTGAAAGTGTACTACATCGCGTTCGTTCCGATCCTCGCGGTGCTCTCCCTCGGCATGGCCTACTGCCACGCGTCAGAAAGCAAAACCACACCCATCGTGCTGGCTGCTTTTCTCGCTATATTATCCTTCGGCATCGTCATGTTCGACCTTCTTCACGTGGGGGTCCAGGCGGGGTACGCGTACTCGATCATGCAAAAGCATGCATTCCACAGCTTCCGGCCGTTCTTTACGACGGTCGAGGAATTCGACAAACACAAGACCTCGGTCACGCTTCTGTTCCTTCTGATCAGCCAGATCCCGGCGTTCTTCACGACCTTTGTGATCGTCAGAAGGAAGAACGTACTGCTGTCACTTCTTTGGTATCTTCCGTATCTTTTCTGCTCGACGATCATCGTCTTTAAACTGCCGGATGCCTGGCCGTGCGTTCTGGCGATCAGCGGCGTGCTGATCCTCCTGATTTTCCAGTCTGTCCGGAAGGTCGGCGACGACACTGTCGATGTGCGCATGCTGAAGATCGCGGTACCGGTCGTGCTTCTGTGCGGCCTGCTCTACATGTTTTTCCCGACGAGCGGTTACGACAAAGACAAACTGGCCAACACGGGTTTCACGCAGATCCAGGGCCTCATGAAGCAGGTCGGAAATACCCTCGGCATAGGCGATTCGACGCCAAAAGAATCCGAGGATGCGCTCGCGAAGGAGAAAGAACGCGGCTATAAAGGATGCATCGTCGCCAATCCGGACGAGAGAACTGCTCCGGATGTCAGTCCCGGTTTCGAGGACCTCACGAAGATCGGTTATTTCGATCCGCCGGACGTCAAACTCCTGTCGGTCACCCGTTACTATAACGACACGGATACGCATGTCGTCACACTCACGGGAAGGATGATCTACCTGCGCTGTGCGGCGATGGAGCAGATGCTCGGCAACAGCTGGAAGACGGTCTACTACGGCGAACTGAAACCGGAGGAGAAGTACTTGTCCGGGGCATCGGAGATCCCTCTGCGCGAGGCGGACTATGTCCTCCAGCTTCATCCGTATATGGAGCTCCCGATCTATCTGGTCCCGGAATACACGGACTACATGTATCTGACGCCTGAGAGCCGGTACGCGGATATGGAGATCGAGGTCAGAAGGATCTGGAACATCAGCGAGTGCATCCCGAACTACGGCGATGACACCTATGAATACGCCTATAACATGATCCCGCAGAAGACGGAAGCGGAGTGGGATCCGAAGTATCTCGAGGAGGAAGTCTACGGGACGTGATCCTCGAAAGCGGTGTCCTTCCGAAATGGTATCTCGAGGTCATGGACGGTACGCGGGAAATGTCCACCGCGGAAAAGGTCGGCACTGTCGTCGAGTATGTCAGAAACCTCCGCCCGTATAACGTGGAAACGCCGTATCCGCCGCAGGATATGGACTTCGTGACCTGGTTCATGACAAAAGCTCCGAGTGGATTCTGCGTGCATTATTCGACGACCGCGGCGGTGCTCCTCCGCATGCTCGGTGTGCCGACACGCTACTGCAACGGCTATCTCGCCAGCATCGATCCGTACGGCACCAAGGGCGAAGTCTCCAT
>LUZC01000093.1 GCA_001603505.1 Bacteroidales bacterium Bact_11
TTCAAACGTGCCCGTGAACTCGGCGCGGTGAAACTCAATATCGGAATCGTGGAAGAGAACGTGCGGCTGCGTAAATGGTACGAGTCGAAAGGCTTCATGCATATAGGCACAAAGAAGTTCGATTTCTTCCCGTTCACATGCGGATATATGGAAAAAGCACTATAACGCAATCACTTGTTTGAAGTGGCCGCGTTATGCGGTCACTTCTTTTTTGGAGAAAGAACAACAGGAAAACACATATAGAAAAGAAAATGAGAGGGATTGAAATGGAAAACGCAATTGTTATGAAGAACGTCTGCAAGGACTTCAAGGTCCTGAACCGTCACGAGGGATTGAAAGGAAGCATACGGGACCTTTTCTCGCGGGATTATAAGACGATCTCCGCAGTAAAAGATGTCTCGCTCGAGATTGCAAAAGGCGAGATCATCGGTTATCTCGGACCGAACGGCGCGGGCAAGTCCACGACCATCAAGATGATGACCGGTGTCCTCGAACCGACATCCGGCGAGATCCTCGTCAACGGCCGCGTGCCTTACAAGGACAGAACCGCGAACTCCGAGCACATCGGCGTCGTCTTCGGACAGAGGAGCCAGTTGTGGTGGTCGCTCCCCCTGATCGAGTCCTTCAAGCTCCTGCGCGATATTTATATGGTATCGAAAGAAGACTACGAGAACATGATCGCGCTCTACCGCTCGCTCGTCGATATCGAGCCGATCCTCCACAAACCGGTGCGTCAGATGTCGCTCGGCCAGAGAACGCTCAGTGATATTCTCGCAGCCTTCCTCCACAACCCGGACATCGTCTTCCTCGACGAGCCGACCATCGGTCTGGACGTTGCGATGAAGTCGAAGATCCGTGACCTCATCAAGGGTCTCAACCAGGAGAAAGGTACGACCGTTATCCTCACGACCCACGACATGGGCGACGTCGATGCACTCTGCAAGAGGATCGTCATCATCGACAAGGGCATGAAGATCTATGACAACGATATCGATCACCTGAAGACTTACTTCGGATCTTACCGGACACTGCGCATGAGACTTTCCGACGACACATGGGAAGAGCGCGTGATCGACGAGTCCAAAGAAGACGTCATGGAAGTGATCATGAAGAAGCAGAAAGAATGCAGAATCAAGGACATCCAGCTGCAGGAGATCTCGACCGAAGAAGTCATCAAGAAGATCTATGGCGGTGAAGAAGCGGCATCGGATCCCGCTGCAAAAGCACCCGCCGTGGCGGCGGACGATGCCGATGCGGCGAATGTGAGCGAAGCGGCGGATGATGTTGAAGGAGGCGCGAAATGAACGTAAGAAAAAGACTGGCGCTGACGCGTGCAGGCATCATGGAATCTCTCCAGTTCCGCCTCGGCACCGCGGTCACGCTCTTTGCCAATCTCATCTATCTCGTGCTCGTGTACTTCCTCTGGAAGGCGATCTACGACTCCGCGGGAACAGACGTCGTCAACGGCATGACATTTACCGACACGATGATCTACCTGATCCTCGCGACCGCGCTCTTTAACTTCCTAGAGATGTTCGTCGTCTGGGATATGAGCCGTTCGATCCAGTCGGGTAAGATCATCCTCGATCT
>LUZC01000094.1 GCA_001603505.1 Bacteroidales bacterium Bact_11
ACCTGGTCTTCGGTCTCCAGAACGATCTGTGTCGTTCCGTAGAAGTCACGAAGCACGACGAAACCGAGGTTGCTTCCGACCTCACGCATATTTTCCATCCAGCCGACGAGGGTGACGTTCTTTCCGATGTCGGGAAGACGGAGCTCGCCGCAGTTATGTGTCCTTGATTGGATCATGTTGATTACCCCTTTGTTTGTTCTTATTCATTGGATTCGCGTTATATTCTATACCCTAATGGGGGAGTTGTCGATATATTGTGGGGGACGGGTGGAGATTGGCGCGGGGCGGGTGCTTTTGGGGCGGAAAGGGCGAATGAGAGAGGGACGGGTGCTTTTGAGGCGGGAGAGGGAAGGCACAATGCGCTTTTCCCCGGTTGTGCCTGTCTGTGGAGTAAGGCACAAATGCAAAAGTACGGATTGTGCCTATTTGTGGTGTAAGGCACAATTGCAAAAGCACTGGTTGTGCCTATCTGTGGCGTAAGGCACAAATGCGAAAGCCCCCCTTTTGCCTAGCTGTGGTGTAAGGCATAATTGCAAAAATACCAATTGTGCCTAGCTATGGCCGTAAGGCACTACTGCGAAAAAGAGGATTTGGCCTGCGTATACCGTAAGGCACATTCGCAAAAATCCCGACTGTGCCTGCTTAAGCACTGCAGAAATAGAGCCACTGGAAGAAGGATCAAGCCGGAAAGCGAGATACGGTGGCGTAATTTTGCGGATAATCCGAATAGGGAGGGGCTATGCACATGCATCCGCTACTCGTTTCCGGAGGGCACCATGTGATATAATACCTGTAATATGGGCGTGATGTATGCGCCTGAATTCAGGGGATGGACGTTTACGATGGGAATCGACACAAACAGAGTTTGTTACGGATGTTTCAATGAGCACGATGGTGTGGGTTCCTGCCCGCACTGTGGTTTTAATATCGCGACGGCGAAGCACCCGGCGATCGCACTGCCGATCGGAACGATCCTGAACGGAAGATACCTCACCGGAAGAGTCCTCGGCGTGGGTGGATTTGGCATCACATATCTGGCGCTCGACATGACGCTCGAGACTTCTGTGGCGGTGAAGGAATACCTGCCGTCCGGCATCGCGATCCGCGACAAGGATCACTACACGATGACCGTAACTTCCGAAGAAGAGCAGTCGAAATACGACTACGGCGCCAACAAATTTCTCGAAGAAGCACGAGTCCTGGCCAAGCTTAGGACCGTTCCAAATATCGTTACCGTGCATGACTATTTCAGAGAGAACGGCACGGCGTACTTCGTCATGGAGTACATCGAGGGCGTGGATCTTCTGAAATATGCGAAACTCAAGGGCGGCAAGCTCTCCTTCGAGGAGACGCGCGACCTGCTGCTGCCGATCATCAAGTCGCTCGGCGAGGTGCACGATCACCAGCTCCTCCACAGGGATATCAGCCCGGACAATATCATCGTCACGAAGCACGGCACGACGCACCTTCTTGACTTCGGCGCAGCCCGTCTGGCGATCGATTCCACCAAGAGCAAATCGATCATTCTGAAGCACGGATTTGCTCCGGAGGAGCAGTACAGAAAGCACGGAAATCAGGGTCCATGGTCCGATGAATACGCCCTTGCGGCGACGATGTATCTGATCATCACGGGCGTGATGCCGCCGGATGCGATCGACCGTATGCACGAGGATACGCTGGTTCCGCCGAAGGATCTCGGCATCGCGATCCCCGATTATGCGAATGATGCCCTTGTAAAAGCACTCGCCGTCCATGCTTCCGGCCGTTTCCCGGACATGGAGTCTTTTGCCAAAGCGATTACCGGGAAAGGTGCCGCGTCGGGTTACAGCGCGTCCGCTTCTTCTGCATCTGCCGCGGCAGTTACCGGTGCGTCCGCTTCTGTGGCTGCGGGATCGGCCTTTGCTGCTTCTTCCGCCGCCCCAGCCTTTGCTGCTTCTTCTTTTAAGCCGGCGGGTAGAGATGCGTATGTCGATGGACCGACGGTGGCTATGGATGAGCCGACCGTGGCGCTCGAAGAACCGCCTGCCCCGACCGCGCATGCCCAGGCCGCGTCCGCTCAGGCCTCGTCTGCTCAGGCCCCGTCGCCGTTTGCGCCGCCGCGCGCTGAAAGTGCAGCCCCGTCGCCGTTCGTTCCGAAGAGCGGAAGCAATTCGAATGTGATATCCGCGGCGCCGGCAGGAAGCACGGCCGCGGCCTCCACTTCCAACGCAAACCGAGGCGCGATGCCTGTTCTTCTCCCGAAGGAGAAGACGAGCTTCTGGAAGAAGCCGCTGACCTGGGTGATCGCGGGTGTGATCGCAGTCGCTGCGATCGCGGCGCCGGTGACTTACTTCGCGCTGAAGGGCGGAAAGTCTGATTCTGAGGTTTCGGATACGACGAAGAAAACGAAGAAGACGACAGCGACCACGGAAGATACGACGACCACGACTACGACGGAGGAGCCGACAACAACGACGACCGAAGCGCCGACGGACACGACACCTTTCCGTGTGGAGAGTTTTAAGACCTATTCGATCCAGGATCTCGACTACGATGTGACCGACGAATGGGCCTTCCTGGAAAACGATGGATACCAGTATTTCGTCGAGGACCTGAGCGTCCGCAATAACTTCATGATGGTCTACAGTGTGCAGGCGCTGACTCCTGTCCAGGCGGCCGCCTATGACTTCGACCAGTTCATGGATGAGTTTAATACCTCAGTGACGACGAATGATGAATTCGTCAACGGGAATATCAAGTCGTGTGAGACGGACACCTCCACAGAACTGAATAACGCCGATGTTGTCATGACCTGTGAATATCAGGGTAAGCCAAAAGAACTGGTGATCCACGTGATCCTCGACCGCTCGACCGGCTATGCGTATGTCTTCATGATCTTCATGGATGCGGATCTGTCGACGGAAATGCGACAGGGATATGTCAACCGTTTCTATACGGCCATCAATTCGATCCGGAAGACGAACGGGCAGAGTGATCCGACAGATAACACG
>LUZC01000095.1 GCA_001603505.1 Bacteroidales bacterium Bact_11
ATCGCCCGAGAGTTTTCCCGGAGCGATGCCTAGTCTGCCTGAAGTATAGAGTTCTTTCAGCTGTTCTTTCATAGCAGGTCGTGAAGCTCCTGCTCGGACAGCGGACGTGTCTTACTCTCGCCGATATCGTTGATCATGACGTAGTAGACCTTGCCGTTGAGTTTCTTCTTATCGCTGAGCATCGTCTTGTAGAGATCCTCGACAGGAAGATCTGTCGATGTCGGCAGATGCCACTTCTCGAGGACAGCCAGGATACGATCCTTGACGCCCGCCGGGGTCTCGCCGAGCTTTACGCCGAGATCGACCGCCTTGATCATGCCGATTGCGACCGCTTCACCGTGGGTATATCTGGTGTAGCCGGAGACCTTCTCGATCGCGTGACCCCATGTGTGGCCGAAATTGAGAAGCATTCTCTCACCGGTATCGTATTCGTCGTTCTGAACGACCGTGGTCTTGATCTTCACGCAGCGCTGGATCATCCACTCCATGTCCGCCTGGCCCTTCTCGATCGCCTCAAAGAGCATCGCGTCACGGATGCAGCCATACTTGATAACCTCGGCCATACCCTCCGCCATACGAGCTCTCGAAAGAGACTTCAGAAGAGCCGGATCGATGACGACGGCCTTCGGCTGGTAAAATGCGCCGACGCAGTTCTTGCCGAACGGCATATCGATGCCGGTCTTGCCGCCAATGGAAGAGTCCACCTGCGCCAGGAGCGTAGTCGGTACCTGGATGAGATTACATCCGCGCATATATGTCGCTGCCGCAAACCCGGCAAGATCGCCGACGACACCGCCGCCGAGTGCGATCACGAGGTCCGTTCTTGCCATGCCGAATTCATTCATCGCCGTATAGATCGCAAAGAGGTTCTTCTCGCACTTACTGGCTTCGCCGTTCGGGATCGTATAGGATGCCACCTCAAAACCGGCTGCCTCCAGCGATTTTTTCGCCGCTGCAAAATACAGGCCTTCGACGATATCGTCCGTTACAACGAATGCCTTTCTGCTTCTTACCGTCTTACCTGCAACTTCTCCGAGCTGGGACAGAGCTCCCGTACGGATGAGGATCGGATACTTCCCATGATTGGTATTGGCCATGATCTCCGGCATATTGTTTTCCTCCTGTTTCCCGGCCGTATCAATGGCCGGTTTTTCTTATTTCGATGCGCCTTAGCAAGCGCCTGTTTTCTACTCTCTATTGTATCACGGCAGGAGCAGATTCTTCATCCTGTCATAGACCACTTCCACGGGGTCTCCCGCCTGAAGGATCACGTCGGATCCTTCCTCGTACGAAGCCTCTCTCGATTCCAGTCTCGCGCACATATTCCTGTACGCGGTCTCCTTGTCCGATGCCTGAAGAAGCGGCCTGGTCGTATCGTCTTTGACGCGCTCCCAGATCGTATCCGCGTCGGCCTTCAGGTAGATCACGAGCGCCTTGCTCTCTTTAAGGAGCCTGCTGTTCTCAGGGTTCGTCAGTACGCCGCCGCCGAGGGAAATGACCTCCGCGCCGGGTGTCTCGAGAACAGCCTTCAGTACATCGTGCTCCATCCTCCGGAAAGTCTCTTCGCCGTCCTTCTTAAAGATCTCCGTGATCGGGCATCCCGCAATTTGTTCGATCCTTTCATCGAGGTCGAGGAAGGGGATCTTCATGTCGTCAGCGATTTTTCTTCCGATCGTCGTCTTTCCTGCGCCCATGAAGCCGGTCAGAACGATCTTGATGGGATTCTTCTCCCAGAGTTTCTTTCTCACATCCGGCAGGATCTCCGCGAGTCTTTCGTCATCGAAGTGTGCGTCCGGCGCCCAGATCTTCTCCGCGGCAATTGCCTGGTTAAGAAGCATCTTCAGGCCGGATACTGCGGTTCCGCCATTAGCTCTTACCTGCATGCAGGACTTTGTCGGACACGGGTTATAGATCGTGTCGAAGAACGTACCGTCCTTCTTTAAAGCGGAAAGATGCGGCGCGATATCGTGCACATTCGGCCACATGCCGCAGGGCGTTCCATTTAATACCGTGTCGTAAGCAGCCTCCTCCGGGCTTTCTACTGCGCTTACCTTCTCGTATCCTTTTCCCTTGCACTCGGTCACAAGCGCGAGTGCTTTTTCAGAGGAACGGGTCCAGATCGAAAGCTCCGCTCCTGCTTTCAGCGCTTCGATGGCCATCATGCGGGCGACACCGCCGGCGCCGAGCAGAAGCACTTTCTTATCCTTCATCGGGATATTGCAGGACAGGAATCCGTCCACGTCCGTGTTGTAGCCGATCTTCCCGCAGACGGTATTCGCGGCGCCGTATTCTTTTACCATCGGCGCGACATCGTCAAGGAACGGAAGAATGGATACCTTGTGCGGGATCGTGATGTTAAATCCGGTCAGATCCTTCATGAGGATCGGCGCATACTTGGGAAGCTCCTCCGGAGAGATCTCATAGAGCTCATACTTTCCGAAGATGCCGCTGGCCTCCATGATGCGTTCATGGATATACGGAGACATCGAATGCCCGAGCGGACATCCTATAAGGCCCGCCTTAATCGCAGACATAGCCGGCCTCCTTCAGAAGCGCATAAGCCTCGACCGCTTCCTTCGTCGTACCGAGAAGGAGCGAGACCTGACCGCCTTCGTATGTTCTGAAGTTGCGGATATTGATGTTCCGGATATTGATATTTCCCTTCCCGAGGATCGCCGTGATACGGGCAAGTTCACCCGGCTTATCCTCAACGTGGACATTTAGTGTGGCAGATGCTTCGAGCGCTCCTCGGAGATTGATATCCAGGTGATCCCTGTAGATCGCGCCCTGCGCGAAGAGCTTCTCGAGCTCAGAGGAATCGCCCTTCTCCAGAGCCTCTTTCCAGAGGGTCAGCGTAGAGATGTAATCATCGAGGATCGGAAGCAGCGCTTCTTTCGAGTTCTCCGTGATCCCTGCCCAGAGTTTGGCATTGGACGACGCGATCCTCGTGATATCGCGAAAACCACCCGCCGCCATTCGTGAGAGTGCGCCGTCGTCACGGTTCGCCATCAGGAGCGACAGGCTGCTCGCGACGATGTGCGGAAGATGGGATACTGCCGCGACCCGCTCGTCGTGTTCTTTTGCCGTCATACGCATCGGGATCGCACCGATCGCGCGGATCAGTTCTTCAAATTTCTGAAGGGTATTCGCCGATACTTCCGAGTATTCCGGAAGGCAGATCACATACAGTGCATTTTCAAAAAGGGAACCGTTACTGCAGGCATATCCGTAACGCTCGGATCCGGCCATCGGGTGGCCGCCAACAAAGTTCGGAAGACGGATGGCATCCACGACCGGCTGCTTGACCGAGCCGACGTCCGTGATCATGCCGATGTTAAGTTTAGAGAGATCCTCCTGCATGTTCTTGATCACGTCGACCGGCGCGCAGAGGATGACGATCTCGCAGCCCGAAAGGATGCTCAGATCGTCCCTGGAGGATCGTACGATCACGCCCTCTTCTTCCGCCTTCTTCAGAGACGCTTCGTCTTTGTCTACGGCAACGATCTCTTTGATGTCCGTTCTGGTATGGATCGCCTTGGCCAGAGAGCCTCCGATCAGACCCAGGCCGACGATGCCGATTCTATTTATTCCCAAGGGTTTTACCTCTTGTGTCATCCGCATTATACCTTCCCATTTTGAAGTAGGTTCATTATAGCACGAAGCCGCCCCCTCGCCTACTTATAGGCGAAGAAGCGGCATGTTTTCAGTGCTTTTCGATAATGATACTGGCT
>LUZC01000096.1 GCA_001603505.1 Bacteroidales bacterium Bact_11
CGTGCGATCTTTAAGTGCGTCATGGACGGAAAACAGGCGATCCTTCTGGCGCCGACCACCGTACTTGTCCAGCAGCACTATGACAACTTAAAAGAGCGTCTCCGCGGCTATCCGATCCGTATCGCGATGCTGTCACGTTTCGCGACACCAAGCGAAGTCAAGCGTGCAGTCAAGGGCATCAACGACGGCTCGGTCGATGTAGTCGTCGGCACGCACCGCGTGTTAAGTAAAGATGTCCAGCCCCGGAATCTCGGACTCATGGTCATCGACGAAGAGCAGCGTTTCGGCGTCAATCACAAAGAGAAAATGAAGACCCTCAGGAACACGGTCGATGTCCTGACGCTGACCGCGACACCGATTCCGAGAACGCTTCACATGTCGCTGTCGGGCATCCGTGATATCTCTGTTCTCGAAGAACCGCCGCAGGATAGAAGGCCGGTACAGACTTATGTTATCGAGTACGATCCGCAGATCGTCGCGGAGGCATGCCTTCGTGAGATTGAGCGGCACGGCCAGGTGTTCTATCTTTTCAATAACACGCACCGTATCGAGGAAAAAGCACAGATGCTCCAGGATATGCTCCCGGGCGTGCGTGTCGTCTATGCGCACGGCAAGATGAGTGAGAGAGAACTCGAGAGCATCATCGAAGCATTCATCCGGAAAGAGGCGGATATCCTCGTCTGTACGACGATCATCGAGTCGGGCGTGGATATGCCGAATGTTAACACTATCATCGTGGAAAACAGTGACCGCTTCGGTCTTTCCCAGCTCTATCAGCTGAAAGGGCGTGTCGGAAGATCCGACCGCCAGGCCTATGCGTATATCACGTATGAACCGGAAAAAGTCCTGAACGAAGACGCGGAGAAAAGGCTCGCCGCGATCCGTGATTTTACCGAGCTCGGATCAGGTATCAAGATCGCACTGAAGGATCTCGAAGTCCGTGGCGCCGGAAATCTACTGGGCGCGGAACAGCACGGACAGATGGACGTGATCGGATATGAACTCTACTGTCGTATGCTCGATGAAGAGATCAAGAAACTCTCCGGCACGTGGACACCAGAGGTGGAAGATACGGTCATCAAAATGAGCGAAGATGCATATATCTCTCCGGCATATATTCCGGATGACGGACAGCGTATGGATGTTTACCGTCATATCCAGAGCATCTCTTCCAGAAAGGAAAGAGAAGACCTCGAGGATGAACTGACCGACCGTTTCGGCGACGTTCCGGGAGAGGTCACGATCCTTGCCAATATTGCGATCATCCGCCACCAGGCGGCGAAGCTCGGCTTCGAAAAAGTCGAGATCGAAAAAGATCAGGCGAAACTGTATTACCGTCCGGGAGTCTCGGGTGCGGCCGCCGCGATCCTGATGGCAAGCGGCGACAAGAGATTCGAAGGACACATCATGGTGTACTCGCTGAAGCATCCGTTCCTTCAGTATAAACCGATGCCGAAAGACCAGCCGGAGATCGTGGCGAATGTCGCGGATCTTCTCGACCTGATGAGTGAAGGCATGAAAGAAGCATCCGCCGAAAGTGAGAATACGAAGCCTGCACAGGCAGCTGCGGAAAACGAAGCGGCAAAGTAAAAAGGAGGCCCGCGCATGATCATCTTCGAGATACTGTATTTTCTGATATGTACCGCATGTGTTTTTGTACTGGGAAATATCGTGATGCTCCCGGTCTCCAAGCTTTTTCTCCTGCTTCTGATCCCGCTTTTTATCGTGATCATTTTCCTTCCTGTACTTCCTTCTGCATCGAAAAAGATCCATGCCAGAAGACTGCGCATCGCGAATAAAGGATCGATGCTTCTGAAGATCTTCCTGGCCTCGATGGTCGTCGTATTAGC
>LUZC01000097.1 GCA_001603505.1 Bacteroidales bacterium Bact_11
GTGCCCAGCCCGGCCTCTTCGGCCCGGTATACGATGCGGGTGCCGTGACGCTGGTTGATGCGCTCCAGAAGAGCCTTGGTGTCATTGTTTTCGTCATTCGGAAGCGTGAACACCTGGTCCAGGCAGAACTTGTCCAGGGCAACGGGATCCAGCGAAGCGGCCATGCCGATATCGGCGATGGTGGGCTTGTGGGGATTGCCGTCACAGTCGCAGTCGATGGAGATGTTGTTCATCACGTCGATATAGACGATTCCGTTCTTTGCTTTGAAGTAATTATGCACGGCCTGGGCGGCGGCGGACATGGACTCGATGAAGGGAGTGTTGTTCTCCGGCGAAGACATCCAGCCCTCGGGCAGGTTCTGCCACATCTGGTGATAGTCTTCCGTCTTTCCAGCCGAATGGATATAGGCCTTGCCGTTCTGGGAGGCCACGCCGATGGAAGCGTTCTTCAGCACGCCGCCGAAGCCGCCCATCGCGTGCCCTTTGAAATGGGCCAGGTTGATCATGAAATCGTAGTTCTGCAGGTGCGAGCCTACGATGTCGTACTTGATCCACTTGTCGTCGGCAACAGGAATCTTGATTTCTCCTTCTTCGTCCATGATGTCCACAGTGGCAATACGGTTGTAGCCGCGTTTCTCGATTTCCTTGCGATGGGAGGCGGTGGAAGAACGGCTCCCTTCATAGGCGGTATTGCATTCCACCAGGGTCCCGTTCACTTTTTTAACGAGCTGGCCAATGAGTTCCGGCCGCAGATGGTTGGATTTCTCCGACTCGCCGGTGGAAATCTTGACGGCAACCTTGCCACTCGCTTCCACGCCCAGGGCTTCATAGAGTTTCACCAGCCCATCAGGGGAAATGTCCTTGGTGAAATAGACCACCGGAGCGCCTTCCGTTACCTCACTTGTTTCGATGGCCGGCGTTGTTTTCTTGCTTGTTCCGCAGGAGGCTGCCACGAGCAAGGGTAGCAGCACGACCGCGGTCAGGTTTATAAGGATGCGTTTCATAATGTGAAGTTATGTTTACAGTTTGTCGTATACCTCGTTAGTCACTGCTTCAAGCCACTCGTTGCTCGCTCCTTCCTGCACATCTTTATGGTACGTCAAATGCTGGAACCAGCTGTCCTTGGCGGCACCGTGCCAGTGCTTCACTTCGGCGGGAATGGCAATGACGGTGCCGGGAGTCATCACCTGCGGCTCCTTGCCCCACTCCTGATACCAGCCGCGGCCTGCGACGCAGATCAAGACCTGCACCTGCTTGTGATGGATATGCCAGTTGTTGCGGCAGCGAGGCTCGAATGTAACGTTTACAACTCCTCCGTCCATAGGGGCCAGGTAGCTGTTGCCGATGAAATACTGCGCATAACCCGTATTGGGCTCACCTTTCGGCCATTTACTACGTAGGGTATAGCCCTCGCTGTCGAGCCAGGCACAGAGTTCATCGACGAGTTCCTGCGCATTGCCCATGTTCACCGCACCCTGCTTGTGGGCCGCCAGCTGTGGAGAAACACCTTCAAGTCCGCTCAGGGCCGCAACTGTCACGATCTCGCGGTCAGCGGCAGAGAGTTGATCGCCGGCAAAGATGTCGCCGAAAAGGTGCGACTTCAGGTAGTAGTCGTCCTGCGGACAGAAAGCGTAGTCAAACGGACGGCCAGATAGTTGTGTCTGGTTATTCACGCCCAATTCGTATGCCTTACGGGCATCGTCCCACTCGGCGGGGCGCGTCCAGGGCTTGCCCTCCAGCCAATTCTGCTGCCGGTTCTCCAGCACCTTGCTCAATACACCCAGCGCATTCAAGCTTCGCGGGAATCCCGTATAAGCATAAAGCTGTGAAAAGGCCTCCTTCAGTTCGTTGATGGTCACGCCGTTGTCCAACGCCTGTCGCACGGCAGGTTCCAGCCGCTCCAGGTCACCCTGTGCCATCAAGCAGGCACATGCCGCCAATCCCTTCTGACGCTCTGACAGCGTCTGTCCGTTCAATGTTGACATTGTCAGTATTGCTATTAAAACTGTTACGATTCTTCTCATAATCTTATCCATAGTTCTCGATAAGATACTTCACAAACTGCGGGTCGCCGAAATTGACGAAGCCGGCGTCCTGTTGGTTGAG
>LUZC01000098.1 GCA_001603505.1 Bacteroidales bacterium Bact_11
TGGCGCCGGTGGCGCGCGCGGCGGCGGACCGCTTCGAGCGGGAGCAGCTGGAGCGCGGCATCCCGGAGATGGATGCCATCCTGAAGGTGCTCGTGGAGCGCGGCCGCCTGCGCAAAGCGCGCAAATTGATGACGGAATACAGCGTGGCGACGGCCCAGGCGCAGTTCGCGGCCTGGACGAAGCTGGAGGAGACGCTGCTCGTCAAGTTCATCGACGGCAACATCAAGGCCCAGGACGAGGACGGCAATTTCCTGCACACCGAATACGGCGCCGGGTTCCCCGACAAGCTCGAATACGGCGGCTACAACGACATCTGGAAGCGCGCGGTGTCCCGCGACCCGCACGCGCCGGTGCTCGAAAGCAAATAGCCCCTGCGGGGCAAAATGAAAGGACCGAGGCTCAGCCCCGGTCCTTTTCTTATTCTACCTTGAAGGCAAGCGGCTCGCCTGAGGCGCTGTCGCCCGCAATCCATAGCTGGAAGTCGCCCGGCTCCACTTTCTTCGTGCCGTCGGCGCCCCAGAAGGCCAGCTCCGACACCGGGATTTCCACCTCCACGCGGCGGCTCTCGCCGGGCTGCAGGGCCACGCGCTCGAAGTGCTTGAGCTCCTTGACGGGGCGCGTGAATGAGCCCACCAGGTCGCGCACGTAGATCTGGACCACCTCGGTGCCCGGACGGGCGCCCGTGTTGGTCAGGGTGCAGGCGGCACGGACCACGTCGCCGCGGCCGTAGACGGCCTTGTCGAGCGACGGCTCGGCGTAGGCGAAGGTCGTGTAGCTCAGGCCGTAGCCGAAGGGGAAGAGCGGATAGGCACCGTAGTCCAGATAGTAGGACGTGTTGCCCAGCGAGGTCTGGCCCGCCTCGGGCCCGATCTCGTCGAGCAGTTTCTCGCCGCGATAGGGACGGCCGGTCATGTGGTGGCTGTAGTACATCGGCACCTGGCCCACCGTCCGCAGGAAGGTGACGGGGGTCTTGCCGGAGGGCGTGGCGTCGCCGAAGAGGAGGTTGGCGAGCGCCGGGCCGCCCATCGTGCCGGGATGGAAGCTGTAGAGCATTGCCCGGCAGTGCGGCAGGTCGCGCTCGACGGTGAGCGGCCGGCCGGCCATCACCGTGGCCACGACCGGCTTGCCGGTGGCCTGCAGCGCGGCGAGCAGCTCGCTCTGGGAGCCCTTCAGGTCGAGGTCGGCGAGCGAATGGGCTTCGCCCGAAAGGATGGCTTCCTCGCCGAGGAAAGCCAGGACCACGTCCGCGCGGCGGGCGGCGGCCACGACGTCGTCGAAGCGCGCCCGCTTCTCGCGGCTGTCCTTCAGCCCGGGCACGTAGATCACCCGGCCCGGGAAACGCTCCCGCAGCGCCGCGAGCGGCGTGACGGTGTGCTGTTTCTGGCCGTCGAAGGCCCAGGTGCCCAGCTGGTCGTGGGGCGCGTCGGCCATCGGACCGGTGACGAGGATCGTCCGCACGCGGCCGGCGTCCAGCGGGAGGACGCCGTCGTTCTTGAGCAGGACGGCGGACTCCTCCGCGGTGCGGCGGGCGGCGTCCAGGTGCTCCGGCGCGTACTGGACCGTCTCCGCGGCAGCGGCGTCCACGTAGGGATGCTCGAACAGGCCGAGGAGGACCTTGACGCGCAGGATGTTGCGCACGGCGTCGTCGATGGCGGATTCCCTGACCTCGCCGGCGCGGACCAGCTCCTCCAGGTGGGAGATGAACCCGAAGGTCATCATGTCCATGTCCACCCCGGCGTCCAGCGCCTGCCGCGCCACTTCGCAGCGGTCGGCGCCATATCCGTGGGAAATCATCTCGCCCATCGAGTTCCAGTCGGTGACCACCAGGCCGTCGAAGCCCCATTCGCCGCGCAGGATGTCCCCGACCACGAATTTGTTGCCCGTCGAGGGCACGCCGTCGTTGTCGTTGAACGAAGTCATCAGCGTCAGCGCGCCCGCCTTGACGGCAGCCTCGAAGGGCGGCAGGTAGACGTTGCGCAGCTGGTTTTCCGTCAGGAAGGTGCTGTTGTAGTCGCGCCCGCCCTCGGCGGCGCCGTAGCCCACGAAGT
>LUZC01000099.1 GCA_001603505.1 Bacteroidales bacterium Bact_11
GAATTGATTGCCGGTATCCATGTCCCAACCGTCTAGTCTAACAAAGATACGAAATAAAACACGAAAAACCTAGCGTCTTGCTTCTTCCCGGTAGTAATCAATGGCCCGGTTCGTATAGTCGAGGAAAGGCTTGGTCGTTTTGAAGACGGCGGACAGGCGTTTCACCAGGTCTTTGCCGGTAACGAATCCGTCGTCCGGCCGCCAGAGCAGGCAGAAGTTCTTCAGTTTGAAGAACTCCGCATCGGGCCCCTCTGTCGGAAATCCCGCCGGCGTTCTTTTGAGCGATTCGGAAAAGTCCAGTTCCATCCGGGGATCGGCGGCGGACAGGGTCTTGCGAAAGTCGCCACCTCCGTAGAGGATGTCTTCGCGAAGGATCTTGACGACGGCCGGGACGCAGCAGTAGCTGCCCGCGGCCAGCATGTGCCCGGAATCCGGGGCTCCCACCTGAAAGTAGTAGCCGTTGAAGCCCGATTTCTTGCCGCCCCTTGCCACGAAGACGCCCATCTGGGTCTTGTAGGGCCGCTTGTCGCTTGAAAACCGGGTATCGCGGTATATCCGCCACGTGCAGTCATTGGGCGTCAGCGGGCCGATGGTATCGTCGAAAGCCCTGATCGCCTCGGCGAGTTCGACCGCCAGCCGGTCTATGCATGCCTTAGCGGCCAGATACCTTTTCTTGTTGGCCTCGAACCAAGGCTTCTCATTATGTTCCGACAACTCCTGCAGAAATGCTATGACTTCGTTCATTTCGTCCATTTTTGACACTTTTTCGCCCAACTGTCAAAAATCGGCAAAAATTGAGAGATATGCAAATATTGCATCGGTCTGTTGTGGTTTGGGCACTCTCGCGAGGGCGGGAGCGTGTTGCGCCTCATGCTTCGCGGCAGGGACGTCCTTCGCTTCCGCCTTTTCCCTGCCGCTCAAAATCGTCGCACCCCCTCTCCCGTCTCCGCTACAGCGCCTGGCGGAATGCCCGGCCACAAGACTTTCGTCATGCCCGATCATCAAGCATAACAGAAGAAAGAGTAGCAAATAGCCATTATTCATAGTAATACGCAACATTTCTCACATTTCAACATCTATTATAAAGAAAAAGCACATCACATCATACCATTATTTGAAAAAACACCGTAACTTTGCCTTATGAAGTGTTTTTTTTCTTTATTGCTTATCCTCTTCGTGGCGGGAGCCTGTGAGACGTTCGAGGTTCCGGAGCCGGAAGGGGTCGAAGACTTTGAAATCAAGGGGCTGACGCTCGACAATTTTCCTTTCATCGACTGCTCTACCAGCACATCGCCGCTCAGGGACATGGTGATGTACAGCCTGCTCGGAATCTCCTGGAAATGGGGCCTCGACGTCGTGTCGGGCTCCCAGTATGCCGTCTGGTTCGATCTTCCGAAAGGAATGGAGATCGGCAGTGACGAGCACAAAGCCTTCACAAATCGGATTCACGAGCTGGACGGCTACAGCGGTTCCCACGGCGCCTATGTGAACCTGATCGATGGCGTCTGCGACGTGATCATCGACTCGCGCGACATCTCCCGCAACGAGAAAGAATATGCAATGGAGAAAAACGTCACGGTAGTAACGAAGCCGATCGCGTGGGATGCGCTGGTGTTCATCGTGCATCCCGACAATCCTGTCAAGACCTTGACGACAAAGCAGATCCGGCAGATTTATACGGGCGAAATCACGAATTGGAAGGAGTTGGGCGGCGAAGACCACGAAATCCATCCCTACACCCGGGATCCCGACTCCGGCAGCCAGGAAAAGATGGAGACACTGGTCATGGGCGGCCAGAAGATGAAGGAATGGCCCGAAATGATGGGGAACACCATGTTGTCGCCCTACGTTTCCGTAGAGATGGATCCCTATGGTATCGCCTACACGCCTTTTTATTTCTGCGAAAGGATGGTGCGCGACCTGCGGAATGTGCGGGTACTGGCCATTGACGGCGTCTATCCCACGGCCGAGACCCTGCTCAACGAAGTGCGCGGCCAGAAGAACGGCTATCCCTTCTACTCGCACATCTATGCCGCCGTCCGCGATTCGCAGCGGAAGAATTCCCATCCGGGACAGATCTACACCTGGCTCTCCACGCCGAAGGCCAAGGACATCATCGACGAAAGCGGCTACATCGCTCTACGGAACCTTTAGAGCCAGTCCTTTCGATGGTGAGGAGACGTGGCTTCTCTCTTGGTGTGCAAGACCTTGATCAGATTGGTGATCCAGTCAGAATGGAACCCAGATGAAATTAACAAGAGATAGAATAGTCAAGTCACTAGGATGGATTTTTTTGATCTGTCCCTTCTTGCTGCTCATCTCTTGCCACAGACCCTCTCATCCGGGCAATTTGGCAGGCCGGAAGTATGAAGGATTATACCATCCCATAGAGAGGATTAGAATCCGCTTCGAAACGGATTCCACGTTTCATGCCGTCATCTCTTCCACTGAATTCGTCGGGCACTTTTCCGACGATCTCTCGGGGCTATACAGTGTCGATTATCCAGCAGTCTATCTCGTTTGGAAAGATGTCGACAAGAGGAATGGCAAATACAAGGATTTTCCTCCAGCGATTGATTCTGCTGTCATTACCGCATCAAAGGATACTTTGCTCCTATACGAAAATGGGGAAGAATATGAGTTGACATCATCTCATCGGCTTGAGTTGTTCAAGACAGGTCATGACCATGAAGCCTTTGCTGACATTGTCTTTATCCTCGTTTTTTTGGTGACCCTCTTCATCCGTTTAGTTCTTCCTGTAGCCGCTATTATCGCAATCCTTTTCTTGTTCATCAGGTGGCTACGTAAACGATAGTTTAAGAGGAAACTGAAGCCTGCGCAGCAATCGCCATCAAGCTATTCTCAAAATGAATTCTACGCCAGCACCTCGATCACGTAGGTGAAGACATACTTGTCGCCCGGGGCGATTCGATGGACATAAGTGCGGCCGGAAATGTCGCCGGTGTAGCCTTTCACGTCACAGATGCCGCACCAGGGTTCGAGGCAGAGGAACGGGCAGCCAGGTTTATGGGGTGCCCAGATGCCATAGGCTTCGGCCTGCGGGCAGTCCACACGCAACACGGGATTTCCCTGCTTGTCACAGAGTTCCGCCGTCGTCACCTGGCCGTTTTCAAAGATCAGGGCGTCGCGGGCGAAGGTTTCGTCCTTCACGGGCGTTTCGGGGGCATAGCGCCTGGGGTCGGTCAGCGGAACGCGGTTGCCGTCTTCTAGGCCGGAGACTTCCACGGGACTCACAGGACGGCCGTCAGGGCCGTAATAGCGCACATAGCCGTGCACCGCGTCGGCCGGATCGTAATCGGGTAGCAGGAACGCGGGATGGGCGCCGATCTGGGCATACATGTCGCAGGTATCCTGGTTCTCGACGGTCCAGGTGATTTCCACGCTGCTGCCTTTCAGCCTGTACTGCGCTTCAAGCGCGAAGCGATAGGGATAGTTCGCATGGGGCTCGTCTTTCATCCGAAACCTGCCCTCTCCCACCTCCACAAAGGCACAGTCGCGGGCAAAGCCGTGCTGCTTCATCGGATAGGCCTGGCCGCCGATGTGGATCTCGTTGTTAAAAGGTTTGCCGACAGCCGGAAAGAGGATCGGCGCGTGGCGGTTCCAGAAACGGGCATCCCCGCTCCAGAGATACTCCCGGCCTTCTTTGACCAGGCTGACCGGCTCAGCGCCATGCGCGGAGACCGTCAATGTGAGGATATCGTTGAAAAGAATCATAGAAAAAATTATAAACTCGCCCACTCGTCCATCTTGGCATCGAGGTCGCGTTTGAGTTCCAGGTAGTTACGGGTCAAGTCCATGATGTCGGCGTCGGGAGTCGGCGCTGCGAGGACCTTTTCGATATCAGCCATTTTGGCCTCGAGTTCGGCAATCTGCTTTTCGAGCAGGTTCTGGCGGTTCTTGGCGCGCTTTTCTTCGCGGGACTGCGCCTTCTGGGCCTGATAATCCGACTTTGGAGCGGCAGGTTCGTTTTGGGCCGAGCGCCCCCGCTGGCCCAAAACAGGTTCTGACGCGCCCAGGACAGCCGGCGCAGCCTTCGCCTCTATCTCGCGGAACGACTCGGCCTTCTTCCGGCGGAGGAAGTCGTCGACGCCGCCCAGATGTTCCTTCACCCGGCCGTCGATGAATTCATAGACCTTGTCGACCAGGCCGTTCAGGAAATCGCGGTCGTGCGAGACCACGATGATCGTGCCGTCGTAGGCATGGAGGGCCTGTTTCAGCACGTCCTTGGAGCGGATATCCATGTGGTTGGTCGGCTCGTCGAGCGCCAGCAGGTTATGCGCCTTAAGCATCAGCTTGGCCATGGCCAGGCGCGACCGTTCGCCGCCGCTGAGCACCGCCACCCGTTTGTCGATGTCTTCGCCCTTGAAGAGGAACGCGGCCAGGATGTCGCGCAGCTTCGTCCGAACGTCGCCCACCGCGATGCGGTCGAGCGTGCCGAACACCGTTTCTTTCTTGTCGAGGATATCTTCCTGGTTCTGTGCATAATAGCCGATATCCACATTGTAGCCGACCTTCGCCTCACCGGAGAACGGCTCGAGTTCGCCCATCAGCACCCGCATCATCGTCGTCTTGCCCTCGCCGTTGCGTCCCACGAACGCCACCTTCTCGCCACGACGGACGATGAGGTTTGCGCCATTGAGGACGATCTTACGATCAGGATGCCCGGTCGAGCCGGGCATGACGGAAGCGGGATACCCGATCACCGCGTCCTTCACCTCGAAGGCCACGTCGCCGCTGCGGGGAGCGGGCGGGAACTTCACTGTGATGGTGGAAAGATCCTCGTCGTCGATTTCGATGCGTTCCAGCCGTTCCAGTTGCTTCACGCGCGACTGCACCTGGTTGCTCTTGGTGGGTTTGTAGCGGAACTTCTCGATGAATTCCTCGGTCTTTTCGATCATCCGCTGCTGGTTGGCGTAAGCGGCCTTCTGCTGCGCGATACGCTCCTTGCGGAGTTCCACATACTGGGAATACGGCACCTTGTAGTCGTAGAGATGTCCCAGCATCACCTCGACGGTGCGCGCGGTGCAGTTGTCGAGGAAACGGCGGTCGTGGGAGATGAGCACCAGCGACCCGGTGAAACTTGATTTCAAATAGTCCTCGAGCCACTGGATGGACTCGATGTCAAGGTGGTTGGTGGGCTCGTCGAGCAGCAGCACATCGGGATGGCGGAGCAGTATCTTCGCCAGCTCGATACGCATATTCCAGCCCTGGGAGAAGGTTTCAGTCTTGCGGCCGAACTCCGATTTCTTGAAGCCCAGGCCCGTGAGGGTGCGTTCCACCGACTCTTCGGGCGACTCGGACTGCGCCAGCACAAGCCGGTCGTTGACTTCGTTGAGCTCGACGATCAGGCGATGATAAGCCTCTGATTCATAATCCGTCCTGTCGGCCAGCTCAAGCGTTATTTCATCGATTCGGCGGCTGAGCCGGTCGAGTTCGTCGTACACAGTCATGGCTTCTTCCAACACCGTGCGGCCGCGGTGGTGCTCCATGATCTGGGGCAGGTAGCCGATGCGCTGTCCGGCCGTGCGGGTAATCTTGCCGGAGGTCGGACTTTGCAGGTCCATGATGAGCTTGAGCATGGTGCTCTTCCCCGCCCCGTTCTTACCCACCAGGCCGACGCGGTCACGGTCGCCGATGTGCAGGCTCACGCCGTCGAGCAGCGTGAAGCCGCCGTACGATACCGTAATGGAATCGAGGGAAATCATTCGGCTGCCTCCTCCTGTGCTTCTTCAGGCACTTCCGGCGCCCCTTTCTTGCAGACAAGGATACTGATACCGTAGAGCAGGAACAACGGGACGGAAGCGATCAGCATCGAGAAAGGATCGGCCGGCGTGATGATGGCAGCCAGCACGGCGATGACCAGCACCGCCCATTTCCAGCCGCCCAGCAGCGTCTGGCGCGTAATCAGGCCAAGTTGCGACAACACTGCCACCAGCGTGGGAATCTCGAACACGATGCCAAACAACAGCACCGTGGAATTGACCGTCGAAATATAGGAATTCAGCGAAATGGTGTTGACCACCTCCTCGCTCACCTTGTAGCCGTCGAAGAAATTGACCATCAGCGGCAGGATGATGCAGTAGCCCACCGCAATGCCCAGATAGAAAAGGAACGACGCGAAGAAAAACGCCCGCCGCGTGGCCCGCTTCTCGCTCTGATAGAGCGCGGGCGCGATGAAACGCCAGATCTCGAACAAGATATAGGGACAGCACACAATTATCGCGCACATCATCGTAACGCGCATGTGGACCATGAACTGCGTTGAAAGCTCGATATTGACCAGCTGTAGGCCGGTATCCATCCCAAACCAGCGGTAGAAAAAGAAATCCGGCCGTGTTGGAGCCAGGATCAGCGTATCGAACAGGAAATCCTTGAAGAAAAACAACACGACAAAAGCCGCGACAAGGGCTATGACCACACGGAACAGCCCTTGCCGGAGCGCTTCCAGGTGCTCCCAGAAGCTCATGTCCTTGGATTCGTCGAGCTTTTCTTCAGCCACGACCCGTTACTTCTCCTCCTTCTTGACTTCGTCTTTCTTGACCTCTTCCTTCTTGGGTTCGTCTTCCTTGACGATTTCGGCCTTGATCTCCTGAATGTCTTTCTCGGCATCCTTCATTCCGGCCTTGAAGCTCTTTACGCCCTTGCCCAGGCCGTGCATCAGTTCGGGAATCTTCTTGCCGCCGAACAGGAGCAGGATCACCAGGGCGATGATTACCCACTGCCAGGGTCCGATGACACCGAGGGGAAGCATGAATGCGAATGTACCAGCCATATTCTCGTTTTTTTTGATGTTATTTCTTCATGGATGCCAGACGCGCCCGCAGATTCTCGATCTTGGTGGTCGCGTCGGCGAGTTTCTTGCGCTCGGTTTCAACCACTTGCGCAGGTGCATTGGCCACGAACTTCTCGTTGGAGAGTTTGGCGTTCACGCCGCGGAGGAAGCCTTCGTAGCGCTGGATCTCGGCTTCGATCTTGGCGACTTCGGCCGTCACGTCGATCATGCCGTCGAGCGGCACGCTGAACTCCGTGGTGCCCACCATGAACACTTCGCCCGATCCGGCGAAGGCCTCGACCGACTCGATCTCCGACACAAACGCCACTTTCTGCACCACAGGTACCATCGACGCGGGGAATGCGCCCTTCACCTGAAGTTTCAACGGCACCTTCGGGCCGATGCCCCGTGCCTGCCGCAGCGCACGCACGTTCACCACCACATTGCAGGCCACCTCGAAATCGGCCACCAGCTGCACGTCGAACGCACCGCCGAGCGGCATCGGGCGGAACATGATGGTCTCGTTTTCCGCACGGTCTTCCAGAGCGTGCCACAGTTCTTCGGTAATGAACGGCATCACCGGATGCAGCATCCGGAGGAGTTCGTCGAAGAAGCCCAGCGTGGCGTTGTACGTCATCCGGTCGAGCGGCTGCTGCTCGTTGTCGATGAACGAAGGTTTTACGAGTTCCAGATACCACGCGCAGAAATCGTCCCAGAAGCAACGGTAGGCGCCCATCACCGCGTCGTTGATGCGGAAATGCTCGTAATCCTTGTGCATCTGCGCGGCCACCTGGTCGAGTTTCTCCCGGAACCAGTCCACCGCCACACGGTTGACATCGCTCTGCGGCACGTCGGCCACCGTCCAGCCCTTCACGAGCCGGAACGCATTCCAGATCTTGTTGCTGAAATTGCGGCCCTGCTCCACCTGCGTCTCGTCGAAAAGGATGTCGTTGCCGGCGGAGGTGCAGAGCAGGATGCCCAGGCGCACGCCGTCGGCGCCGTATTTCTCGATCAGCCCGATCGGGTCGGGCGAGTTGCCGAGCTGCTTGCTCATCTTGCGGCCGAGCTTGTCGCGCACGATGCCGGTAAAGTACACGTTGTGGTACGGCACGTCGTGCATGTATTCCTCACCGGCCATGATCATGCGGGCCACCCAGAAGAAGATGATGTCGGGCGCCGTGACCAGGTCGGAGGTCGGATAGTAGTACTTGATTTCTTCGTTGCCGGGATGGCGGATGCCGTCGAACAGCGAGATGGGCCAGAGCCAGCTGCTGAACCAGGTGTCCAGCGCGTCCTCGTCGTGACGGAGGTCTTCGGCTTTTAGGTTCTCGTAACCGGCCAGCTTGTGCGCCTTTTCGAGGGCCTCTTCCACGGTCATCGCCACCACGAAGCGCTCTTCCTCCTCTTCCGCCGTGGGCAGGTAATAGGCAGGGATGCGGTGTCCCCACCACAGCTGGCGGCTGATACACCAGTCCTGGATGTTCTCAAGCCACTGACGGTACGAGCCCACGTACTTTTCGGGATGGAACTTGATTTCGCCCTCCAGCACCGGACGCAGGGCAATCTCGGCGAAATGCTTCATATTGAGGAACCACTGCTTGCAAAGGCGCGGCTCCACGGCGGTGTCGGCGTTGCGCTCCGAATAACCCACCTTGTTCACGTAATCCTCCACCTTCTCCATCAGGCCGGCGGCCGTGAGGTCCTTCGTGATCTGCTTGCGAACGTCCATACGGTCCATTCCCACATAGAGCGGCGACTGGTCGCTGATCGTACCGTCGGGATTGAAGATATCGACGGTCTCGAGGTTGTGCGTCTTTCCGAGATTGTAGTCGTTCACATCGTGGGCAGGGGTCACCTTAAGGCATCCGGTACCGAATTCGATGTCTACGTAGCGGTCTTCGATTACCGGAATCACACGGCCCACCAGCGGCACGATGACGCGGTGCCCGCGCAGCCACTGGTTCTTCGGGTCTTTCGGGTTGATGCACATCGCGGTATCGCCCATGATGGTCTCGGGACGCGTCGTTGCGACAACAGCATAGTAGCGGCCCTGTTCGTCACGATGCAGCACCTCACCCTCCATGCCGGCAGGCTTGACGGGATTCGTCTCGGCATCCGCGACATAGTAGCGGAGATAATAGAGCTTCGACTGTTCTTCCCGGTAGATTACCTCTTCGGTCGAAAGCACGGTCTGTGCCTTGGGGTCCCAATTCACCATGCGAAGGCCCCGGTAGATATAGCCCTTGTCGTACAGGTCGCAAAATACGCGGAGAACGCTTTCGGAACGGATTTCGTCCATCGTAAAGGCGGTGCGGTCCCAGTCGCAGCTGGCGCCCAGGCGCCGGAGTTGCTTGAGAATGATGCCGCCATGTTCGTGGGTCCAGTCCCAGGCGTGCTTGAGGAACTCTTCACGCGTGAGGTCCCGCTTGCGAATGCCCTGGCTGGCGAGGCGACCCACCACCTTGGCTTCTGTGGCGATGGAAGCATGGTCGGTACCGGGCACCCAGAGGGCATTCTTGCCCAGCATCCGGGCACGGCGCACGAGCACGTCCTGCAGCGTGTTGTTCATCATGTGGCCCATGTGGAGCACGCCCGTCACGTTCGGCGGGGGTATCACGATCACATAGGGTTCCCGGCCGTCGGGCTCGGAATGGAAGAACTTATGCTCCAGCCACCAGGCGTACCATTTGTCTTCAGTCAGCGAAGGGTCGTATTTTGCGGAAATTTCCATAGCGGTTTCATCGTGCCCGACAATACCGGGCAACTATTAATCCTGCAAATTTAATGAAATTATCGTATATTTGCATACCGTTACACGTTTATAAACGTTTAGATACGGGTCAGGCCATGCACAACAGAATCAACCTCGTCATCTTCGCCTCTGCACTCCACGACAACACCAGTGTCGTCCAGTCACGCCATGAGCTATTCGAAGGCATCCGCAAGTTTGCCGCACTCGACATCCTCTATCCTTCGATGCTGCCCACCAACCGACATCGGCTGGAAGGCCTCGTCGACGGCGTCGACGCCCGTGGTTGCGCCCTTCCCAACGACCGCCACTGCAAGACGGTCTGCTTCATCGCCACCGGCGGAACTGAGGAATTCTTCAAGAGTTACTACGAGGTGCTGCCACGGCCAGTCCTCCTGCTGAGCGACGGCCTCCATAACTCTCTGGCCGCCTCGTTCGAAATCAAAACGTTCCTCGCACAGCACGACATTGCGAGCACCCTCTTCAACGCACCGCTCGACTATAGCCCGGATTTCTTCACCGCACTGGAAAACAGTCTCTTCGGAGACGCTGATATCCCCGATACCATCACACCTTCCGATCCGCTTCCCAAGTTCGCCAAAAGCACGGTAAAAGCGTTCGAGAGGCTCCGCATCGGCCTGATCGGCGGCGCCAGCGGCTGGCTCATCTCCTCGGATATCGACCGCAAGGCCATCGAGGAAACCTACGGAACATGTTTCCTCGACATCCCGCTTTCCGAGTTGGAAGCCGCTTTTGCTGCGGTCAGGTCCGACAATCCGGAAGTCGAAAAAGTGTGCTATCGCATGGAACGCTTCCTTTCGGGCGACCGCACCCGGGAAGACCTCAAGGAAGCAGCCCGGATGTATCTGGCAATCAAGGAGCTTCGCACCAAATACGGATTCGGTGCGCTCACGCTCAAATGTTTCGGGATTCTCGATACCTGCCGGACCACAGCCTGCCTGGCCCTGGCACTGCTCAACGACGAGGGCGTTGTTTCCGGTTGCGAAGGCGACATCCCGGCACTTTGGACCATGCTCTATGTCAAGTACGCGCTCGGCGAAACTGCCTTCATGGCCAATCCCGCCTCGTCGAACCGCAAGGAGTTGACGCTTGATTTCGCGCACTGCACGATTCCGCTCTCCATGGTACACGGTTACCGTCTTCCCTCACATTTCGAGTCACAGAGCGGCATCGGCATTGCGGGCAGCGTGCCGAGCGGACGTTACCGCATCATCAAGATCTCAGGTGAAAAGCTCGACAATTACTACGAGACGGAAGGCGACATCATCATGAACACCAACATTCCGCAGCGCTGCCGCACGCAGATCCGGTTCCGGTTTGCTTCGGAAGAAGAGTTCGAACGGTTCTTCCGCGTCAGTAAAGGAAACCACATAATTCTGTGTAAAGCCGCTGGACAGGGAGGCCCATTACGTTGAAATAGGATCCGCGGATCGCGGTGATGCCCGTAAAGCCGATCCATTCCTGGACGCCATACGCACCGGCCTTGTCGAAAGGCCGGTATTTTTCTATGTAGTAGTCGATTTCAGCGTCCGACAGGGGTTTGAAATCCACTTCCGTGGTGTCGCTGAAGATATGGATCCGGTCGCTGGTACGAAGGGCGACGCCTGTGGTGACGGTATGGGTGCGGCCGGAAAGGGCACGGAGCATCATGCGGGCTTCCCTGGCGTCGCGGGGCTTGCCCAGGATCTGTTCGTCGAGGAACACGAGAGTATCGGCTGTAATAAGGACTTCTCCCGGCTTTAAGTTGCGGTGGAAAGATTCGGATTTGTGGCGCGCAAGAAACTCGGGGATGGCATGATGCGGCAGATCGGCGCTGAAGGCTTCCTTTTCGTCTTTGCCGGGTTCGACGGTAAACTCGATGTCGAGGCCTTTGAGCAATTCGCGCCGGCGCGGCGACGCAGATGCCAATGTGAATGTATACGCTTCAAACATTATGCTTCGTCATGCCCGACCTGATCGGGCATCTCCCTGTTTCTTCCGGTGAGTTTCGCGAATTTCGTAATGGAATCGGGGTGGCTGCCCTTCCAGGGATTCTTGGGATCGAAGAGCCATTTGTCCTGGGGTTTGAGCACACGTTCCACCAGGTCGCGGATACAGCCGCGGCCGCCGGCGAAGGTCGACACGAAATCGGCGGCTGAACGGACTTCCGCCACTGCATCGGACGGGCAGACGCCCAGGCCCGAAGCCAGCATGGCCGGGATATCGGGGATGTCGTCGCCAACGAAGGCCACCTGCGCAGGCTCCAGGCAGATGCTCCGGCAGAAATGCAGGAAATCGGATTCCTTGTCTTTGGAAAGCATGTAGAGATGCTTGTCGCGGATTCCCAGGGAACGGGCACGGTGCAAAAGGCTTTGCGACACGCCGCCCGTGATGATAGCGCACGGAAAACCGTTGTCCACGGCGGTCCGAACGCCAAAACAATCTTTTGAATTGAACTGCCGCAGCAGGTCGCCGTCGGGCATCGCAAGTACCAATCCATCGGTAAACACTCCGTCTACGTCGAACGCAAACGCCTTGATATCTTCAAATCGAGTCATACGTACCGCAAAAATACCACTTTTTCCTCAGATACGCAGCTTGAGATGCAACTTGGTGAAGACCCAAGTGATGCCGACAACCAGGAATGCGAAGACCAAGGCCTTCAAAATGCCGGGAAATCCATAACAGAGGATGGCTGGCCAGTGAAGGCCCAACAGTTGCTGGACCGCATTCCAGATAGACGGAATCATAAAGCAGGTCAGCGTAGCCGTACCGGCCGGAGCGATAACGCGAGCCCAGCGTGTATAACCCTTTTGATCACACAACAGGTGCAGGATGCCGAAAACGGCAACAAAAATCGCCAGACAGAAGAAAGCCCAAGCGGGCGTGGCCAGGTTCTTCGAGATGATCCATACCCGATGGCTCAGCAAACCCAGCACCAGCATAGACCCGGCCATCGCCAGGAAGGACTTCATCCATATACGGGTCTGCCCATTGCACCGAACCAGATGCATGGTCGTCATCATGCCGGTGGCACATATCATCGGATGGGTCCATCCGCCCGGATAGAAACCGAGGATGATGGCCCGGCTCGACCATTCGGCTGGAATGGCCTGCACGGCATTGAGCACGCAGAGCAACTCAGTCAGCAGCCAGAATCCCCACATCTTCCGGAAATCACCCCGCAGCGCGACAAAGGCCAGTGCACAGGGAAAATACGCCCAGCCAATCAGGCCCAGGATCCCCCACCAGCCGTGCCGAAAAGGCATCCCGTGCACGTCCTTGTAGATAACCAGACCGATGAGCAGTGCTACGCCAAGGACCTGCAGGATACGGGTCCAAACCGGATAACGGCCATCCTTGCCACGAGGATACACGTTCCAAACCAGAAAATAGCCCGTAATAACCAGTAGCGTGAAGAGGGGGCGCGACAGGCCGCCTTCCACGCCCCGCATATTCATCGAGAAAAGCCCCATCACGACGAGCGCCAGGGTGCGGGCGCAAATATGCCCGAGCACCTGCAACGCGCTGTCGCCCTTGCGGTAACGCGCACAGATAGCAAAAGGAATCGACAGGCCTACACAAAAAAGGAAGGCCGGGAAGACCAGATCGGAGAAACCCAGCATATCTTCCTGTGTCGCCGCATGGCCCATCCAGTGCGGAATACCACCCATCCCAGCAAAATCGTTGACGAACACCATCGTCACCATCGTCAGGGCGCGAAGGATATCGATTGAAGCTACGCGTTTCATCGGATGAGATTGCTATGGTATCCGGCCGGAAGTCCCCCCGCGGCTACAGGAAGCACGCCTTGAGCGCTGCGATGCTCCATCAGGGCGCGCGCCCCGGCAATGTTGTTGAAATAAGTATCGGAATAGCCGATGATAAACGTTTTGAAACGGATATAATCGGGTAACCGGTTCAGATCGTACGGATTGCCGAAGTAGATGCCATACAGGCGATGATGACGGCTCCAGGATGCGATCCGTGCGAACTGTTCCGGATCGATGGTCGCGAATCGCTGAGGCCCTCCGCTACGGGGACGCGGCTGCCCCGAATGGATGCCAACGATCACTTTCCGATACCCCTTGAGCAGGGCGCCCACACTGTCGATCTGCTGCAGCGTAGCATCGCCGGGCAGGTCGAAGCGGGTGATGCGTCCATGTCGTGTAACTTCTTTTTCAAACATTCCGCTTTCAGAAGAAACAGCATTGAAAGCCACATAGGCCACTTTCGGACGAGTGGTCATCGCCATGTAGCGGCGCAGGTTGATGGGGCGGCGGAGTTTCCCGCGCACCACCGTCATCGACCGGTCGCACAGTCGCTGGATCAGTGCCTCAATGTCGGGACGAACGGCCCTTGCTTCCAGTTCAGTCGTATCTACCTGCGGAGAATAATCCGAAGAAAGCATGCCGGCCTTTTGTTTGAGCAGCAGTACGCGCCGTACGCGCGCATCCAGGTCCGCCTCGTCAAGCTCGCCTTTCCGGAAGTCAGCTTCGAGTTCTTCGATGGTCTGCTGCGTGTCCTGCGGCATCAGCAGGATATCGGCACCCGCCTTGTAGGCCAGCGTCGCCGCATTGGCATTGCCATCTGCCACGCCCTGCATCCCCAGCGCATCAGTAATAATAATCCCTTTGAATCCCATCTCGTTGCGAAGCAAACCGGTGACGATGGGATGGGAAATGGAAGCGGGCGTTCCGGTACTGTCGAGCGACGGGATGCTCAGATGCCCCACCATCACCATCTCCACGCCTTCGGCGATCAGCCTGCGGAAAGGCACGAGCTCCAGCGTATCGAGACGCTCCCGTGAGAAGGTCAGCAACGGAAGCCCCTTGTGGGAATCCACATCGGTATCGCCATGGCCTGGAAAATGCTTGGCAGAACCATATACGCCGGCCGAACGCATTCCCCGCATATAGGCCGCGCCGAACGCCGCTACCTTTCCGGGATTCTCCCCGAACGATCGGGTGTTGATCACCGGATTGCCGGGATTGTTGTTCACGTCCACGTCGGGCGCGTAGTTCACGAAGATCTTCAGGTCGTGCAGTTCCTCTCCTATGGCATGGCCCGCCGCCACAACAAGCGAAGTATCGGTCAAGGCGCCCATTTGCATGGCCCGTGGAAAAGCGGCGTACTCGTAGTAGCGCATCGCGGCGCCCCACTCCCCGTCGATCGTCACCAGCATCGGAATGCGGGCATATTGCTGGAGTTCATTAACCAACTGGATATTCGGAACCAGCGTGTCGTCCATCACGATCAGGCCGCCAAGCCCTTCGCGGATCCAGCAAACCTGTTGCGACCGCACTTCGGGCGATTGCCGGGAATCGATTTCGACAATGATGATCTGCGCGATTTTTTCGCGGCGCGACATCGTTCCCAGCAGGGAATCTACGTCCTGTGCGAAAACCGTCAGCGCCTGCAGCGCCGCCAGCAGGATAAGAAACATCTTTTTCATCAATCCAACGTATGATTCTTCAAAATTACGCTTTTTCAATATCTTTGCAAACAGAAATCATCCTTTGCTTTTCTCATGGAAAGAATCAACACTTCCAACGCACCGGCAGCCATCGGACCGTACAGCCAGGCCATCAACAGCGGAGCCGGCCTCATCTTCGTTTCCGGTCAGCTTCCCATCAACCCCGCAACGGGCGCATTCCCCGAGGGCGGCATCCAGGCACAGACCCGCCAGTCGCTTATCAATGCGAAAGCCATCCTCGAAGCCGCAGGGCTTGGGATGGCTCACGTCGTAAAGACCACGGTTTTCCTCGCTGATATGGGCGACTTCGCTGCAATGAATGAAATCTACGCACAGTTCTTCAGCGAACCCTACCCCGCCCGCAGCGCCGTAGCCGTCAAGACGCTCCCGAAAGGCGCACTCGTAGAGATTGAGTGTATCGCCGCGCTATAGGATAATCGAAGACATGAAATTGACCAGGTGCGTGACGCTCTGGTCGGCCTCCTGCTTGTACATGTAATTGAGCTGGAGACGGAGTCGTTTGAACGGATGCCAACTGGCACCTACCGTCACGTATTGCTGCGCCAATCCCGGGTTGCAGGCATTCACAGCGAAATAATCGTACCGCGCACCGATATTGAAGGTCGGCGTCACCTTGTAGCCAGCCGTCACGTACGCACCCGCGGAACGCCGTCCGTCGGTATGGCCGAGCATGTATTCCGTTCGGGCATACGCGAACTTGCTGTCGTATGCGATGCCCACGCCCAGACGGTCATAGGGGTCGTTGACAGCAGCCGCCTCAGCGCCATAGAGACGCTTCCAATACGACACGGCCACCGACAGGTCCTTCATCGGGTAAACCATCAGGCGGCCGATGAAATCCTTGCTCTTGTTGTCGTCGGTCTTGTTGATGCCGAGACCGTTGAAAAGGCCCGCCTCGTAACGGACCAGATAATGACCGTCGGCCATCGTCACGAAACGGCCGTATAACTGCACGCCCATCTCACGACCGGTCGCACTGACTCCCGACAGGTCGCTCGTGCTCATCCGCACGAAACGCTGCACCAGCAGGGAATAGTCGATCATTTCCAACTTGAGCGGAGCATATTCCGAGTTTTCGATGGAAAGCACGGTCTTGAACTGGCCGAACTGCACGCCGAAAGCCGGACGGACGGTGTATTTCACCCAATAGTCCACCAACTTGGGCGAGGTCGCCAACTCCGCCTGCACCTTGTACTCGAACTTGCCGTACTGGTCGCTCTTGAAAAGCTCACCCGAAAGAGCCACACGAGCCCGTTTGATATAGAAGGTATTGTTGAAGTTGTTGTCTACACTGAATCCGGCCTGGTGATAACCCGAAAGGGTAATATATTGCAACCAGGGCCTTTCCTGGGCAGAAACCGTGCGGAAAAATGGAGCTGTAAAGGTCAACAGCAAAAGAGTAAGGAAGATTCTTTTCATGGTTCAGTATTGTTATCAGCGGCATTTCTTCTTGAGCCAACGGGCCACTTCCGGCGACAGACGGTTCTTCAGCATGCGGTACACCACGCGGTTGTAGGCACGCACCCACTCCAGTTCGCTCTTGTTCATGAGTTTCTTCACGAGGATCGACGTATCGATGTGGCAGCAGGTAAGGGTTTCGAAACTCAGGAACGTGCCGAATTCACTCTTGCCTTCCTCGCGGCAAAGCACCAGGTTTTCGTGGCGGATGCCGTGCTTTCCCTCCCGGTACAGGCCCGGTTCGTTGGAGGTGACCATACCCGGCAGCATCGGCTGCGGATTGAAGTTCTGGCGGATGGACTGCGGTCCTTCGTGAACGCCGAGATAGAAACCGATGCCATGGCCCGTGCCATGCCCGAAATTGCGACGGGTTACCCAAAGAGGACGGCGGGCCAGCGCGTCGATCTGGCATCCGGCCGTCCCTTCCGGGAACACGGCCAGCGTCAGGTCGATCATGCATTTAAGCACCAGGGTGTAATCTTCCCGTTCCAGTCGGGAACAGCGACCCATCGGCACGGTGCGGGTAATATCGGTCGTGCCGAACAGATATTGTCCGCCCGAATCCACGAGATACAAGCCTTTGGGCTTGATTTCGGCCGATCCGTCGCGGGGCGTGCTGTAGTGCGGCAGCGCCGCATTGGCGCCGTAGGCGGAAATGGTCTCGAAACTGTTGCCACGGTAGCCGTTGATCTGTGCACGGAGCGAATTGAGGTGCACCGCAGCATCCCACTCCGTAATGTGTGCACCGCTCTTGACGGACGTCTCGAGCCAATACAGGAAATTTTCTACCGCGATGCCGTCTTCGATACAGGCGCGCCGGAAACCTTCCAGCTCCTTTTTGTTCTTGACCGCCTTGCGAAGGATGACGGGCGATTCGCCGAATTCGATCTGCGTATCGACGAAGTATTTGCAAAGTGTCTTGTAGGTGTGGTAATTGAGCGTGGAAGGATCCACGAAAAGGCGCCCGCACTCCTCATGGCGGTCTTCCAGTGCTTCCTCCAACACGGCGTAATCTGCATTGATCACGTCGCTGGCCTCCGGGACATCCGACACGTTGCGGACGAACCAGATCACGCTGCGCTGCGTCACCAGCAAGAAGGAAATGACATACGGATTATAGTCGATGTCGGAGCCGCGTACATTGAGCAGCCACGCAATCTCGTCGAGCGACGTCAGGAACATCGCACCGCAGCCTTTCTTCTCCAGTTCCTTGCGAAGCCACGCAATCTTTTCACGGCGCGTTTCGCCCATGGTCTTTTCATCAAGCCACATGACGTCGGAGTGCGGCATGGCAGGGCGATCGAGCCAGAAGTCGTTCAAAAGGTCGGCCTTGTCGATCAGTTCGTAGCCGCCCAGGCCATAGGTTTCCCGAAGGGCTTTGTCGAGGGTTTTCACGGCGCCTACGCTCTGGCAGAGTCCGTCGAAGGCCACCCGCACCGGTTTGGTCGGGAAACGGGAGGCAAGCCACAGCGGAATCGGGATTTCTTCCGGTACGCGGGTTTTGTGGAGTTCGATGCCCGTTCCGGCAAGCTGCTGGTTCGCCTGGATGAAATAACGGCTGTCGGTCCAGAGGCCGGCGTGGTCCTGCGTGACGACAAGGTCACCCGCTTCACCTGTGAAACCGCTCACCCATTTCACCTGTTGCCAGCGGGGAGCGGGATATTCGCTGCTGTGGGGATCGGTACCGGAGATAATGACGGCGTCGTAGCCGAGCGAGCGGATCTGCGCAATCCGGCCTGCGTATAGATTGTTGTTGTCTGCCATATTGCAAATATAACAAAAAAAGAGATGCCGGGATAAGCCGGGCATCTCTTTACCGTAATTGAATCCAATCGACGGGGGCCTCGAAGGTGATTTCTTCTTTTCGGACGGGATGAAGGAAGGTAATGCGGCGGGCATGGAGGGAAATGCCGCCGTCGGGATTGGAGCGCGGAGCGCCGTACTTGAGGTCGCCCTTGATGGGACACCCTATGGTGGACAGCTGGCAGCGGATCTGGTGGTGGCGTCCGGTGAGGAGTTCCACCTCCACCAGATGATAGCGTTCCGTATCCTTCAACACGCGATAACGCAGACGCGCGAGTTTCGTACCGTTGCGCTCATGGTCGTACGCATAGCTCTTGTTCTGCTTCTCGTTTCGGTAGAGCCAGTGCTGGAGTTCCCCTTCCGCCGGGTCGGGCCTGGCGCAGGTGAGCGCCCAGTAGGTCTTGTGCACGTCGCCGTCGCGGAACATCGCGTTGAGCCGTTCCAGGCATTTCGACGTCTTGGCAAAAACGGCGATGCCGCTCACCGGGCGGTCGAGCCGGTGCGGCACTCCCATGAAAACATGACCGGGCTTGCCGTCCCGCTGCGCAATGAAAGCTTTCAGCGTTTCGCTCAGCGGCTCGTCGCCCGTCTTGTCGCCCTGGACAATCTCCCCCACCCGCTTGTTCAGGATCAGCAGGTGGTTGTCTTCAAAAAGAATCCGGCGAGCCAGGTCGCCGGATTCCTCTTCTGTCAATTCGCGGTACACCATACCGCAAAGATACGTTTTTTATTTCACTTCTTCGTAGTCCACGTCTTCGGGGCCGTTGTTGTCGGAGCCTCCGTTCTGCGGGCCCTGCTGGCCGCCGAAGCCTGCACCCGGATCGGCCTGCGGACCTTGCTGCTGGGCAGCGCGGGCCATGTCTTCGCTGGCGGCATGCCAGGCGTTGTTCAGCGCCTCGGTGGCACGCTCGATGTCGGCGAGATTCTGGCTCTTGTGAGCCTCCTTTAGCTGGCCGAGGGCATTCTCGATGGCGCCCTTCTTGTCGGTCGGAATCTTGTCGCCATATTCCTTCAGGTTCTTCTCCGTCTGGAAGATCATGGCGTCGGCAGCGTTGATCTTGTCGATGCGCTCCTTCTCGGCCTTGTCGGCAGCCTCGTTGGCCTTCGCCTCGTCGCGCATCCGCTTGATCTCGTCTTCCGACAGGCCGGAAGAGGCCTCGATGCGGATCTTCTGCTCCTTGCCGGTGGCTTTGTCGCGGGCCGACACATTCAGGATGCCATTAGCATCGATGTCGAAGGACACTTCGATCTGCGGCACGCCACGAGGGGCCGGAGTGATGCCGTCGAGATTGAAGCGGCCGATGGTCTTGTTGTCTCGGGCCATCGAACGCTCGCCCTGCAGCACGTGGATCTCCACGCTCGGCTGATTGTCGGCAGCCGTCGAGAACACCTCGCTCTTGCGCGTAGGGATGGTGGTGTTGGCGTCGATGAGTTTCGTCATCACACCGCCGAGGGTTTCGATACCCAGCGAAAGCGGAGTGACGTCGAGCAGCAGCACGTCTTTCACGTCGCCGGCAAGGACACCGCCCTGGATGGCGGCACCGACTGCCACGACTTCGTCGGGGTTCACGCCCTTGTTGGGCGTCTTGCCAAAGAACTTCTCCACGATCTGCTGGACGGCGGGGATTCGGGTGGAACCGCCCACGAGCAGCACTTCGTCGATATCGGAGGTCTGCAGGCCGGCATCGCGCAGGGCCTTGCGGCACGGCTCGATAGTAGCCTGGATCAGGCTGTCGCAGAGCTGTTCGAACTTCGCGCGGGTCAGCGTCTTGACCAGGTGCTTCGGCACGCCGCCCACCGCCGTGATATACGGCAGGTTGATCTCGCTGGAACTCTGGTTGGAGAGCTCAATCTTCGCCTTTTCAGCGGCTTCCTTCAGGCGCTGGAGGGCCATCGGGTCCTGACGCAGGTCGATGCCGTTCTCGCTCTTGAATTCATCGGCCAGCCAGTCGATGATCTTGTGGTCGAAGTCGTCACCGCCCAGGTGCGTATCGCCGTTGGTGGACTTCACTTCGAAGACGCCGTCGCCGAGCTCCAGGATGGAGATATCGAACGTACCGCCACCGAGGTCGAACACGGCCACCTTCATGTCCTTGTTCTTCTTGTCGAGGCCGTAGGCCAGTGCGGCGGCCGTCGGCTCGTTGATGATTCGCTTCACGTTCAGGCCGGCGATTTCACCCGCCTCCTTGGTGGCCTGACGCTGCGAGTCGCTGAAGTAGGCCGGCACGGTGATGACGGCTTCCTTCACTTCCTGACCGAGGTAATCCTCGGCCGTCTTCTTCATTTTCTGCAGCACCATCGCGCTGATTTCCTGCGGGCTGTAGAGTTTGCCGTCGATATCCACGCGCGGGGTGTTGTTGTCGCCGCGAACCACCTTGTAGCTCACGCGCTCAGCTTCCTTCGTCACGCGGTCATAGGTCTCGCCCATGAAACGCTTGATCGAGAAGATGGTCTTCAGCGGGTTGGTGATGGCCTGACGCTTGGCCGGATCGCCGATCTTGCGCTCGCCGTTGTCGGCGAATGCCACGACGCTCGGCGTGGTGCGCTTGCCTTCGCTGTTGATGATGACGGTCGGCTCGTTGCCTTCCATGACCGCTACGCAAGAGTTCGTAGTTCCGAGGTCAATTCCAATAATTTTTGCCATAATGTATTCTCCTTTTTTTGTTTTTTCGTATCCAATAAAGCGTCGGCGCATTGTCGCACCGACGCCCTATCATTTTACGAAGATTGTGCCAGCCGCCGTAAACTGACATTGTGGCAGAAATCCGGGCGATACACGCCCTCGTCAAATCCTTCGGACCCAGAATTGGCAGGAAGCGGTCAGTGTCTGGAGTGTCCCGTAGCGGTACGAAGAATAGTAGATGGAGAGTGTGTATGGGCCGCCCGGTTCGAACTCACCCATATCGATGTCGTCGCCGGCCACATAGGTACGCCCGATTTCACTGACCGTATAATAATCCAATCCGCCCGCCTGCTCCACAACCGAGGTGCCGTCATTGAAAGATACCTTTCCACGCGGCTTGACGTTCTCGCTTGGGGCGTATTCCGTACCAAAGATTACTTCCAACGCCACGGCATATTTCGGGTAAAGCATCAGCGAGACAACCACTTCTTCGCCGCCATACGTCACCCGGAAAGAACTATCAGTTCCTGTCTCCGGGATGCTTGCCGCCACGCATGTGTACGCGTTCGCGGAGTGAGAGGTACCCCAGGCATATCCCCATCCGGCATCCGCCGTCACATCTTCATCCTCCCCGTAATCGTATCGGGCAAGACAGACAAAGGAAATCGTCTCACCATAGGCCAGCGCGTTGGAAGGAGCTCCGGCACTGGCATACGCATCGGGGACATAGATCGACTGTAGGACCTTGCCCCTGACCGTAAGCGTCGAAGAGGCCGAGAGTCCCTGCGCCGCCGCCGGACCCGTTCCCGCATATACTGCCGTAACAGAAGTACTGCCGGACGCCGTGCTGCCATTGCATCCCGTGACCAGTCCCGCATCCACAGTCGCGAGGGAGGTGTTCCCACTCGTCCAGAGGAATTCTTCAGGCGAAGATGTCACCGCCTCCCAATCGCCGCCGCTTCCGCTCAGGCGGCGCAGCAGCGTCGCCGTAAGCACCAGGCTGCCTCCCGCAGAGAGGGAAGCCTCCGTTGGATCAATTGTCACTTGGTAATCATACGATACAACAGGATCGTTCACGGTCAGTTCCACACAGTCATCCATGGAAGCCGTCACCGTTCCGAATTCTCCCGAATAGCTGCCACCAATGCGCGTCGTGCCCGTCGCTAGCCCGGTGGCCGTTCTTGTCGAAGGATCGACCGATGCCACGCCAGAATCGCCCGTCGAAATCGAGGAAAGCGTTACCGGCGAGTCGGAAGGATCACCGGAAGGAAGACCGCCGACAAAGGCCTGCGTATAGAGGATGCCCGTATACTCGCCGGTCGTGGCACCCACGTCCACCGACGTGTCTCCTTGAATGACCAATCGTACATAGGCGTAGGACGACTCGCCCGCTTCGACGGTAATGTCGAGATAGGCACTCATTCCTCCATAGGAAGCCGTCATGCGGGCGACACCGGCTGAGATGCCTGTTACCTGTTGGTTCAAAGAACTGTACTCGGCTATCGTTGCGATGTCCGGATTCGAACTCCACCATTCGACGTCACTATTGTATAATAGATCAGAATCTCCGTTGGTATAGATTGCCCGGCAACGAATGCGGGTCGTCTCTCCCACCGGGATCGTGGTGCGGTCCACTCCAGGCAAAACGGGTTCCACCTCCAGGTGATCAAGAATCAACGGTTCTTCCTCGACCGTCGAGATAAATGCGTCATCGCAATACTCCGCTGAGAGTACGACGCCTTCGTACACCGCCCGATATAGTCCCAGTCCCACTTCCGAACCAGCCAATGCCGTGTTTCCGGAGAAGACGACGACATCGTCTCCGTACACGAGTTCATATCCTACGGGAGAAGCATCGGACACCTCTTCCCAATCGGTTTCGCCGAAGGGGCGACGCCACAAGGAAGCAGACATTTCAGCCGTTCCGGTGCCGGTGTACAGGATTTCATAGGATTCCCCGTTTGCACGGGTGATGGCCCTGTACTCATGGGAAGGAACGATCCGGATGCGCAAATCATCGGTTTTCCGTCCGTCGAGGGTACTGATCGTGGCCAAGCCAGTTACGGTCTCAGATGCCGCTTCTGCCGTGAAATACAGTGTTTCGGTCGAAGAGTCGACCGCTATGGCCTCCGTCCCGGATGAAGGTGTGACCTCGACTGTTCTACCGGCGTCGGTAAAGACACGTACCCCTGCTTGCAACAACCGCTCATCCACCGACAAACTATACGCCATCCCGACCGGTTGTTTCACCACCGGACCGGCCACTGCCCCTCCCTGCCTCAAAGACAACGACCCATCGGCCCATGACAGCCGACGGGTATCGGCATACGATCCCGCTTCAATCTTCCACAATGCGGTCGGCGTTCCTTCATCGGCCAACTGCAAAGCGGATTCGATGGCCGATTCCGTCAAGACCAGCGTCACAGTATGCGCCACGTTGCGTTCCACGTCGAAATTGGTCGTAGCATCCTTGCCCAGATAGCATCGATACGTAATCGGCACAGCCAGTCCGCTGCCGTCGGTCAACCCAACGGTTCCAGCAATCTCCACAAAGGAAGGATGAGCCCCGGCAGCAGCAATCGAGGCGGGTTTCTTATTCCATGCGTCTGTATTGCCCGGGAGCAGATTGCCATTCATATTTTCTGCGGCAAAGAAAGTCACGGCGGACCCCCTGTTCAAAGCTTTCACATCACCCGTCGATGCGGCATCCGTGGCAGTGACTACCCCCACGGCATTGCTGCCGGCAAATGCCCGTACGCTGGTAGGACCTTTGATCGACACGGACGTAGCAGTAAATGAAAAGCCCGCATCCGCCGTTCCGGGATAGAGCGCGCTCTTGTCCAGAACGATATCTACCTTTCCCACCAGCCGCTTCATGCGCACCGGCAGTACGGAACCTCCATGAATCTGCGCTGCCGTAAACCCGATTTCCGCTCCATGCCAGGCCATCGGCACTGCCGACAATTCCGTCATATCGATGCCTGTAACCCGCCAGGACTCCATATCGGCAACCGTCGTCACACCCACGGTAAACTGTCCGCGGACATCACCGACGTTTGCGACGGCATACCATTCGTAGGAGCATCCTGCGATAACAGCGATATCGGTCATATCCGCACCCGAAGGTTGATAGTACTTCGCCGTCAGGACACCGCCCTCGAATTGCAGCAGGCACCAGTCAGCGATTTCGGCGGGATCGCCGGTAAATGCACTCTTCGCCCCGACCGATGAAGAATCTACCAGCGGGACAATCGACAGCCGACTTCCGACGCATACGACGCCGTGGGCCTGTTCTTCCGTACACGAAATCGACAGGAAGGCCGCCAGCAGGACGGCCCCTGTCCAGAACCAAAGAAATGTTTTCATCAAATGATAGTTTATCGGAATATGGCGGTCATGCCCACCTCGGTCCAGTCGGCCAGGCGTACATACGCAAGCATCGACGCAAAATCCACCCGCACCTCATAATCCGGAAGCGGATCCGCCTTGGTCAGAACCGTCATCGTGCGGCCGATCGGTACCGTGTAGAGCCGGTGGTACAAGTCACGGTCATATATTTCGAGCACCAGGCGGTCGTCAATCTGTCGGGGAATCCGGACGCGGAACCATCCGGACGCATCCGCATCCTGCACCGTGTAGAGATACTCCCCCGCCACGGCCACCCCGTCGCGCACATCCAGCCCGCACGAAGAACCCCGGATTACCAGGTTCCAGTTCCGAAGCAAGGAGCCACCCTGATTATCGGTAATAAATAGTGTAGAAAACTGCTTGACAGGGGTCAGGAGGCAATATGCCTCTTCTCCCGAACAGTCCACCTCCGAAACGTGCAGATACAGCGAGTCGGCCTGATTCCCGGGCGCATATACGATCCGTGTCCCGTCGGAGGTCCAGGGCAGCGAGTCGGAAGGAGAAACCACGGCCACGACTTTTGTCTGGTTGCGCGAGACGCGGTACTCGGCCGTAGAGGGACATTCATCCAGGGATTGCTCTCCCGACAGTTCCAGGCCTGGAGAAAACAGTTCCACCCGAACGAACCCCGCAGGATCCGCACCATGACCGCCTTGAAGGATGTACCGGTAATCCACATCCAGGTAGCACGGGCACTCCTTCCGGTCTTCCAGCACCGAACAGGACGCCGGCAGGACCATCAGGGCCCCGATCACAAATAAATACGCATATGACAAACGGTTCATGGTGCGGAAATATCACCCGTCAGATGGTCTCGTTGTATGCATCTCCGCCCGTCCAGGGGGCCACGGTGATGGTAGCGGAGATATTGCCCTTTTCAACCGGCGTGTTCGGGTCATCCGATCCGGGGCCGGTGATGGTCAGCGTCACGTCGTAGGTATTGTTGCGTGCTATGTCCGGAATCGTAACGGGATAGTAGTACGACCGGCTGTCGAACGAAGCCTTTACCACCAGGCGGACCGGGCCTTCGGTTGCGGCAGGACCCGTCACTGTCGAAGAATTGTTGTTGGGAAAACTGTAGAACCGGTAGTTCAGCGACACGGCACCTGCGCCGCTGGCCACGGACTGGCCGCAGGAATGGAAAGTCAGGTCCGCACAGGTCGCATCGGAAGCGGAAGCAATCACGGAGCCGCTTTTCCGGCCAGCCAGATTTCCCCAGCCCGTAGGCGTTCCACTTCCGCCCATCGTCCAGGAAGTCAACACGTTGGTCAACATCACATAGTCGATGGTCAGGCTTCCGAGCGCAGCGGCCATGCCGTTTGTCACACTCACCAGCCGTACACGTGAAGTATAGCGCGACATCGCCACAGAGAGCGTTGCCGGACTGGAAGCAGTATGTGTCGACGTGACCGTCACGATACCGCTGCCGTACATCCGGAATCCGGTAGTCGCCGTGGTGCTGTTGTCGCCTAGGGCGGCCGCCGTCGACTGCAGGGCAGTGATTGTTGAAACGGAGCTCAGATCGGACACATTGGCCACCGCGACCACTGTGTAGGAGCCCGCATTGACATTCTGGAAAGTCTGGGAATCGCCGGAGGTCAAAGAAGAGGAGGTGGCGTACCGGTAAAGATGTCCATCAGCATCGAACACGAGAATCTGAACACTGTTGAGCGCCGTTTCACAGGGTTCCGCATCCGTGCCGGAAGTCGCTTTTGTAGCGGCGTCGCTTTGAATGGTTACAGTGATTGCACCCTCCGCCAGGGTTGCTTTCTCGGGTTCCGCATCATTGCAGGAAGCCGTCATCAGCACCGCGGTGAGTGCTGCGGCCAGAAAAAGGAAAGATTGTCTTTTCATGTTGTATGTTTTTATGTGAATGGTTCTCATGTCATCATATTTCTACTTGCAGGCCCGTCCCGGCCGTCCATGGCGTAACCGACACGGTCACAGAAGCGAAGCAATGGTCACAGGGTATGTCTTCCGGGTGTTCCGTACCCAGATTCCGGATCGTAATATCGATGTGATAATGCGTATTGGAGACGACTTCGGGAATCGTCACAGGATAGTAGGTCACTGTGGAATCGGCCTGTGCCTCCACCACCAGCCGCGTACAGCGTGTCGTCCAGAAGGAACGGTCGTGGCCATCTTCGCTGTCATTCGGGTAGGCATAGAGGGTCATGTCCGGCGCAAGGCTGTCCCGCCGTTGCATCTCGTGGTCGAGAGTTCCCTGGATAAGGTCGCCGGGTCCGTCAGCGGTACATTCCATCCGGTGGAACCAGGGGCCTTCCGGCAGCAGGCGTCCGGCCAGGGTAGCGGAACCGACTACATTGGTCAAGTACGCCGCCCGTACCCGGAACCGCCGGATGGGAACCAGGTCGTCAAAATCGGTATGCAGCGCAAAGGTCACTTTCGCTACAACGCGCCGCACTTCCACCGTGATCTTTTCGTCTTCCCTGACAAGGTGGTCCGTCAGTCCGCCGGCCATCACGAAACAACCCGGCGCATTGTCGGAGAGCAGCGTCACGTCCGCAAGCAGTTCCTCCCGCGTGGCATAGACGGCATCCAGCTGCGGACCGTTCACCACCGCGAAGAAATCGTACGTCCCTTCAGCCAGCCATAGGTCATACACCCCGCTGTCGGAAAGGCAGCTTGTCAAGGCTTCTCCGGTATCGGAATGGAAAACGTACAGGCGGCTGAAGGCTACGGCATTCTCATCTTCCGGCGAAACACCCGCCGCTTTTACCACGGCCGTCGCGCCGGCCAGTGCCACCGACACCGCATGCAATTCCAGCTCATCACCGCAATGACAATCGACGGGTCGGCACGAAACAGCCAACAGCGCAAGCAGCCAGCATTCCGTCAACACCGTGTTCCTAATCCCCGGCATCCGCATGCGTCAGTCCCCCTTCCGCCAGATGGTTCAAATCATATTTCCGGATCAATGCGCTCACTTCCGGATCGAGATTGCCCCGGTGCACGAAAGCGCCGTTTTGCACACACGCGTGGAGATAGCACTCCACCGCGCCCGGATCGTTTCCCGCGCGGGCATAGAGCAGCGCGAGCATGTAGTTTACCTCGGCGCTTCGGTCCAACTTCTCGAGGATGGCCAAAGCACTGGCATTGTAATCGAGGCAACAAAAGGCAATCGCCGTATTGAAATCGGCATACGGGCGCAGCAAGGTCAGCGCCCGTTCGTATTCCCGGTCGCGGATAGCCTGTACGCCAGCCATATAGGTAGTATCGAGAATCGTAGTATGCAGGGTATCCTGCTCCATGTCCTTGCGATGCAAACGGAAATCGAAGGCAACTGTCCGCAGCCGGGGATACAGTTCCCTGCTGATATAAGCGTAGGACGCATCCTTCCGCATGGATTGCTCCCGGGCATCCGGATTCTCCTCCTCCCGACGGAGCCGATACTGGTTTTTGGCAGCGGCATTGAGCACGGTATCCCGGTCCACCAGTGCATCAAGCCCTTCCCAATTCTCAGGAACGGCATAGTTGCACAGCCGGATCTCCGGACGGGACCGGCGTTCCGGCTCGGCGAGCGTTCCATCCAGCGTCAGAAGGATTCCGGAGGCATGGTCCAGCGAGTCAGCACATTGCTTCAAACAGGCTGAAACGAAACGGCTCACGCTCCGTCCCCGCCGGCGTGACAAATCTCCGTTGGACCGCCACGAGCCTTCCGGAGAGGCGTGGGCGGTGACCACGATACTGTCGATTTCGTATTCTTCATTTTCCAAAAGGGCCGCCAACATCCGCCGGATGCGGCTGATTTCCACTGCGTTGTCGCCCAGGTCTTCGCGCACGGCATCAGCGCCCGGGTCAAAGAGCAGGTGGGCCTCTGTCCGGACATCGACGCGGCGGGAGATTACCTGGTCGAGATACCGCGGCCGTTCGTCCACAAAAGCGCTCAGGGAAGAAACGTAAAAAGTCAACGGCTCGCTTTCCGGCACCCGGTAGACCGTCTTGTCCTGCTCGCAGATTTCACCGGAAAGAAGGATGTCTACCTTCCGCAGTTTAGGCCTCGTGGCTATGGTCTGCACATAATTATACACGAACTCTCCTGCCTCGTTGACAATCAGTGTATCGAGCCGTAACTGCTCTGTCTGGAACGGAGCGCGCACATATTTCTGAAACATCCGGTCTTTGTCGCGGATTTTCCGTTCGTTGCGACGAACCAGCAGGCCGTAGGTATAATGATCGACCGCCTGACGTTCCGTCACGCCATAGATCGATGCGAACTGGGCATCCGTCACCTCGGAGCTGTCGCGGCGCAGCGCATACAGTTCCGGGATATTCCGCTCGACAAAGATTTCCAGTTGGGTGCGGTCGATAAAACGCGTGGAGTCGGTGATGATTGATTGAAGGAAGCGCTCGTATTGCTGGTAGCCGCGCAACTGCGCCCTCCGGTATTCTTTTCCGGTAATCAGGATGTCATCGAGGGAAAGGGTATCGCCCAGCAGCGCCATCTCCGGATGGAAACGCACCTGCCAGCGACTGTCCTGCAATGCGGCCGGCACGATGACCTGGAACTCCAGTTCCACCCGTCCGTGACGCTCAGCTACATTCCTGAAGCGGGCGGTAACACGGGCCGCTTCAAGGGTCTCCGTAGCGACCATTTCCCCGCTCTCTTCATCGCGCACCGCGTTCATGATAATCACTTCCCTGCCCTGGAAATCGTGTACGACCACGCTGTCACGGGCCACCTGCGGCAAATCGATTTCCCTGAAAGAACGACTGTAGCGTTCCGGCAGTGCAAGGCGCGCCGAGAGTTGCTGCTCCCGCAAAAGTTCCGCCTTCCGCCAAGTTACACAAGCCGTAGGCAACACGACAAGCGGCAGGCAGGCAGCCAACGCACACACAATCCGTTTCAATTCTTTAAAACACATAGGTCAATCCGATCCGTACATCATTGGAAGGCCAGATGAAACCCTTCCAAGCATTTCTTATGGGCGTTCCATCGGCAAATGTCAGTGTCCTGCCGCAGCGGGGACAACAGTACTGCGTATACCGAGACGCTCCGGCCCAGAACCCGAATCCCACGTCGAAATTCCAGTGACCCGACAGCATCCGGCTGTATCCAGCGCCGAAACCCAATCCACCGGCTCGTCCCTCTTCCGTTTTCTCAGCGATCAATCCGCCGCGGCTGTATTCTTCGCACTGGAGATTCAAGCCGAACCACCACGAGGAATACACGTTCCACGACCAGAAGCGCGCCCCGACCGAAGCCGTACGGGCCTTGTTCTGGAAGACCCTGCCTTTTTCGGCAGAACCGTATTGCCAGGGATTGTAACGGATGCCCGCGTGCAGCGTGAGGTGACGGCTGGCCGAAATGCCGGCCTGCAGGTTGACCGTCCCAAGGTTTGCCCAGTCCAGCAGATTGGTGGAAACCGAGAATTTTTGGGCGGAAAGTGGTAGGGCCGTCCACAGGCAACATATCCAAACCAGGCAATGTTTCATAGCGCCGCTGCGAGTTATTCGGTCACAAAACTATAGCGGCGGCGCCCCGAAAAAAAACTCGGAGCGAAAGTTTCCAGCATCCCGTAAAAACACGTAGAAATGCGAATTCCACACCCCTGAATGGAGGTCCTGTACACCCGTTTCACGAGAACTGACAAATTGTCGGCTCATTTCCGGTGGTATCTTTTTTGATTTTAAGGGCGGCAGAAACGAAAAATATTAAAAAACCATAACTATGACGAAAGGAAAAATTGGAGTGACCACGGAAAACATCTTTCCGGTCATCAAAAAATTCTTGTATTCCGACCACGACATCTTCATGCGTGAGCTCGTGGCCAACGCGGTCGATGCGACGCAGAAGCTGAAAGCCCTTGCCGGGACCGGCGATTTCAAGGGCGAACTCGGCGACCTGACCATCCGCATCGATGTCGACGACAAAGCCAAGACCATCAAGATTACCGACCGTGGCATCGGCATGACCGCCGAGGAGGTCGATAAATACATCAACCAGATCGCCTTCTCCTCCGCCGGCGAATTCCTGGAGAAATACAAGGATAAGGCGGGCAGCATCATCGGCCATTTCGGTCTGGGCTTCTATTCTGCTTTCATGGTATCGCAGAAAGTGCGCATCGAGACGCTCTCCTGGCAGGAAGGCGCTAAAGCCGTACGCTGGGAGTGCCAGGGCGAGCCTGATTTCACGATGAAGGAGATCGAACGCACGGAGCGCGGCACCACCATCACCCTGTTTCTCGACGCGGACAGCGAGGAATTCGCCCAGGAAGCCAAAGTCGGCGCGCTGTTGAACAAATACTGCAAGTTCATGCCGGTTCCCATCAGCATGGGCAAGCAGAAAGAGTGGAAGGACGGCAAGTATGTCGACACTGACAAGGACAACATCATCAACGACACCGAGCCCCTGTGGACCCGCAAGCCCAGCGAACTGAAAGACGAGGATTACCTCACCTTCTACAACAAGCTCTATCCGATGCAGGAGGATCCTCTCTTCCACATCCATCTCAACGTGGACTACCCGTTCAACCTCACCGGCATCCTTTACTTCCCGAAGATCAAAGACCGTCTCGAGGTCACGCGCAACAAGATCCAGCTCTACTGCAACCAGATGTTCGTCACCGACTCCGTGGAGAACATCGTGCCCGAGTTCCTGACCCTGCTGCACGGCGTCATCGACTCGCCCGACATCCCGCTGAATGTGTCGCGCAGCTACCTGCAGGAAGACGCCAACGTAAAGAAGATCTCGACCTACATCACCAAGAAGGTGGCCGACCGGCTCGAGGAGATCGCCAAGAACAAGAAGGAAGAATTCGAGCAGAAGTGGGACAACCTGAAGCTGTTCATCGAGTACGGCATGATCACCGACGAGAAGTTCTGCGAACGCGCGCTGAAGTTCGCCCTGCTGAAGAACACGGAGGGCTCCTATTTTAAATACGACGACTATGCCGAAAAAATCAAGGAGGCGCAGACCGACAAGAACAAGAAGACGGTGTACCTCTATTGCACCGACCCGGTGGCGCAGTATGCGCAGATCGAGGCGGCCAAGGCGAAGGGCTATGACGTGCTGGTGTTCGACGGCCCGATCGATGCGCACTTCGTGAACCTGCTGGAGATGAAGCTCAAGGAGGCCACGTTCAAGCGCGTGGACGCCGAGGCGATCGACCGGCTGGTGGAGAAGGAAGAACGCACGAAGTTCGAGATTTCGGACGACGATGCGAAGTATGTGACGGGCGTGTTCGAGGAGCTGCTGCCAAAGGAGAACAAATACGACGTGAAGGTGGAGAATCTGGGCGAATCGGTTGCCCCGATCCTCATCACGCAGAGCGAGTTCATGCGGCGTTATCGTGAGATGGCGGCACTGGGCGGCGGCATGAATTTCTATGGGGAACTGCCCGACTCCTACAACATCGCTGTCAACGCGGAGAACCCTGTGATCAAGAAGATTATGGGCGAGACTGGCGTGAAGGCCCTCACGGCCGACAACACGCTGCTCCAGCAGGTGACCGACCTGGCCCTCCTGGCGAACGGCATGCTGAAGGGCAAGGCTCTCGCCGACTTCATCAAGCGGAGCGAAGAGCTACTATAATTGCGCTATAGGCGCTCCGGGAATTGCTTCCAGGACCGACGCTTCGCGTCTCCCTCCCACTTCGTGGGCCCCTCCCGCTATCAAGCGCGGGTGCTTAGGGTCCTGGAAGCAATTTCCCGCCTGCGCCTTCACACAGCGATTTTAATTGCGGATCCAGTCGTTCAAGGGAAGCTTCTCTCCCGTAAGCTCTTCGAGGAAAGGATCGAGCAGGTCGTGGCCGGTGGCGCGGTCGGAGAAGTAGACGAAGCCTTCCTTTGTGGCGGGATGCAGCAGCCACAGCGCCTTGAAGTTGCCGTTGTCACCCCAATGCCAATAGTAATCATCGTTCACGGCGCCAAAACCCAGGCACCAGAACACCGTGGAATCACAGTCGCGTGACTCATTCGCATAGCGCTGTGCATGCGTCTGGTGCGTGAACATCTCCTTGTGTGCGGATTCTGAGAGGCCCTTTCCTTCCAGCAAACCCCGCTTTAAGAAGCGGGCATATTCCGTGGCGTTGGTCCGCAGCGTATAGGCGCTGTTGGCTCTGGGATGGCGTCCCTGGCCGCGGTCTTCTCCGGCCCGGTTGAATCCGATCAGCGCTATTGAATCATACTCGGGCTGCCAGGCATAGGAGGTCGTGGGCATGTCGAAGGGCTCGAATACTTCGAGGCGGGCTATGTCGTCGAGCGGCTCACCCTGGATGGCTTCCACAGCCCGCTGCAGAAAAGCATATCCCTCACCCGAATAGGCAAAGCAGGAATCCACCGGATACTTGAAGGTAATCGGGCTGGTTGGCCATTCATCAGAAGAAGGTCCCGCCGCCCAGTTCGGCAGGCCGGTTCGATGTGACAGCACGATGCGCGGAGTAAGTTGCCGGGCCATCTCCTTGTCTACGAAACGGTCTATGTCGGTGTAGTCGGCAATCGGCCGGTCGAGGTCAATCTCTCCCCGGTCCACCATCCGCATCACAATATAAGCGAACACAGGCTTGCTCAAGGACGCAGCTTGAAAAATGCTCCTCTCATTGATGGGTTGCGGGATATCGAACACCGTATCCCGGCAGCATACGACCCCCTTCTTGTCAAGTCCGGGGGAGAAATAATAATATTGCAGCACAGGTATCCCACAGGAATCCACCAGGTCCTGCAGCGAGTCCATCGCCATCATCGCCCGTTCATTCATCGGTTTCCAGGGCGTATTGCAGCCCGCTGTCAGCATCAATGCGCCCGTCAGCGCCACAAGGAGTGATTTCCTCATCATATTTTGCGTTTTATCAAAAAGTTCCTATTTTTGCACTCCCAAAAGGAAGCATAGCTCAGCTGGTTTAGAGCACCTGCCTTACAAGCAGGGGGTCACTGGTTCGAATCCAGTTGTTTCCACAAGCAGAAACTCCAATGGCTCTACGAGGCGGTTCGACCAGCAAGTTTCATTGTGGTCGTCGCCTTCAAACACGAGGCTCCGGTAGTGGGCATCATCCCATCCTCTCCTCTCAAAAATATCATCGATCGCGGACTGATAGCGTCCATAAGCGGCATCGAACCCTTTCGTTCCGTGATCCATGTAGACCCGGCATGTGTTTGCCGCAGGAAGGTTGTCCTCAACATATGCGGCAAAGGCCTTTGCCATCCGTTCCGATCCATTTCCAAACGGAAGGAGAGCCATGGACAAATGTGATGATAGACAGCCCACACCGCCAAAAATATCGGGATACTCGCAAAGGGCATAAAGCGAGATAAGGCCGCCCATACTCGATCCCATCATGAAGGTATGCTTCCGGTCCGTCAGCGGATGGTACTTCTCGTCAATGAAAGGCTTGAGTTCCTCAACGATGAACCTCAGATATGCATCGCCCTGGAGTTTTGCCTTGCCGAAAGGTTTCTCTTTATCGGCGAGCATCTTGGCTTTTTCTGGGAAATACTCTTTGAGCCGGTTGTCCGTATTGTCGATGCCAACTACGATACACTGTGGAATCTGCCCTTCAGCAATCAGCTTCCCGGCCACTTCGTCAACGGCCCATTCCTGATGGTTCCAGGTCGCTTCCGCATCGAAAAGCATCTGGCCGTCGTGCATGTAGAGGACATCACAGGGCTGTCCCACTTCATACCCGTCTGGCAGCCATACGGAAACCGTACGGGGAGAAACGAAGGCCGAAGGGAACTCCGGAAATCGCTCCAGCGTTCCAGTCCGGACCTGCGGCTCGCTATGTTCGGGACGTCTCAACTGCATGACGATAAACATGGCCGCGGCAGTCAATAACAGCACCGCCGCAATGATCAGGAAGAGTCGTTTGGCTTTCATGGGTGACACTATACAAAGTTAGCATTTTTTGCCCAACTCGTGTCAATGCATTATCTTTGTATAACTACAGACTCATATTAAATGCCTCACTCCTTGACCATCAACTCGCCGGAGAGCATGATTGCGGCGATCCGGCATTTCGGGATCCTGCCGTTTTTCCGGTGTGGGGTGCCGGGATGGTCGGTCGAGGACCTGACGGCGCCGGGGTGCTGGTTCAGCGACGATGAAGACACCTTCCTCGGACCCTGGGACTGGAAGATCTACGCCGTTCGCGAAGGCGATATCGCCTACGGCAAATTCCTCGGCGGAAAAGCAGCTTTCGCCACCGTAAAATGGTATACTGAAATGATGAACTGGCGCCGCAGCCTATCGCGCTACAAGATGGCCGAAGGGGGACGCTACCGCGCGGTTGGCGAGCACGGCCGGATGCTGAAACAAATGGCCCCCCTGGCCCTCAACGCCATCCGCGAGGCGGGCGCCCTCGAAGCGAGGGAACTGCGCCTGGTCTGCTCCACACAAGGCGGCAAACCCGTGAAAAAGAATGTAATGGACGGGATTGTACAATTTCTCCAGATGGGCACCTGGACCGTCATCGGCGACTTCGAGCGCGTATACCGCGGACCCGACCTCCACTACGTGGGATGGCAGCGCGCCTCCAACACCACACCCGATGAACTCTTCTCCCTCCTGCCCGGCTTCACGCCGTCCATAATCACGCCTGCAGCATCCCTGAAGATGCTGCACGACCATGTCCGTACCTTCTTTCCGGAAGCGGAGGAAAAGGTGCTGGACAGAATGCTGAGAGGATAAATGGGCTTACTCCCCTTCTCCCGCTTCTTTCTCCTCCTTGAAACTGTCGAGAAGTTCCTGGTAACCCGGAATCACGAGGCCCGTGGCCTTGTGGAGGTCCTTGCGGTCGCCGGTAAAGGTAATCACGCGGCAGTCGGGCGTGACGGTAGCGTAGGCCTGGCGTGCGGGAAGACGCTGATCGCCCACCTTACCGCTGTAAGTGTAGGAATAATCGTAATACGCCGTGTTGAGCGTGTCGGGCCCCATCAATTCCTTCATCACATTGAGTTCGTTGAAAATCTTGGTGTCACGCTGCAACTCGTAGAACATCTTGGTGGCGTTGTTTTTCTTACCTTCACGGACATACTTCTCGAAGCGCGAGGAATTCTGGTCAATCCGGATTTCATAGATGCCGATGCGGCGCTGGAACTCCGTGGCGAAGGTCGTGGAATCGAGTAGCTGCAGGTCGGAAATCTGAATGGAGCAAGGCTCCTGGATGTCCTTGGTCATCGCCGCGACAATGGCTTCGGCAACGGGATCGGAGGGTTTCTGCGAGCACGAGCCCATCGCCAGGACGACCCATGCCATCAAAAGAATGCGTTTCATATCGTGTATCTTTTACTTTCTGTTTCCCTTGTAAAGGCATCCACCGATATTGTCGTGTGCGGCACCTGTGACCGTGGCCAGGCAGTTTGGCCGGTCGGCCACATACAGCGCGCCCAGCAACGCAAAAATCAGCGCCTCCTTGAAATCGACCGTGAGTGGATCGGGCACGACAAACTTCGCCTGCGGTGATAGGGCCTGCATCCGTTCCACCAGATAGACGTTGCGGGCGCCTCCGCCGGTAGTCAGCACCCGACCACCCTTCACGTGACGGCCCACCTGCACGGCCACATGCTCGACGAACGTAGTCAGCACATCTTCTACCGCAATGGGATACGATGCGATAAGCGGATATACTTCCCGCTCCACCCATTCGCGTCCCAACGACTTGGGACCGTCCTGCGCATAGAACGGCAACGCGTTCAGATCGGCCAGCAGCTCCTTGCAGACGCGCCCGCTGCGGGCCACTGCGCCGTCACGGTCGAACGCCATCCCGATCTGACCGGCAAAATGATTCAGCACAAAATTCACCGGAGAGATGTCATACGCCAGCCGCTTGCCGCCCTCGGCAAAGGAAATGTTCGAGAACCCGCCCAGATTCAGGCAGTACTCATAGTCGCCGAACAGCACCGAATCGCCGATCGGGACCAGCGGAGCACCCTGGCCGCCCAGCGCCACGTCGGTCGTGCGGAAATCGCACACCGTGTCGATGCCGCAGGTAGCCGCGATGCCTGCCCCAGAACCAATCTGCGCCGTAAAGCGCACGCCGGGCTGGTGGAAAATCGTCTGGCCGTGGGATGCCACCAAATCCACTTTCAAGTGGTTACGCTCCACGAAATCCCGCACCTGCTCGCCCAAATAGAGACCGTAGTCGGAGTGAAAGCGCGCATAGTCCAGCGCCGTCATTGACTGCGCCGTGGCCAGTTTTTCACGCAGGTCGGCAGGATAATCTACACTCTCGGCCTTCACCATCCGATAGCGCCACGTGCCGTCGTAATCGAAGTGCACGCAGCAAAGGTCGAGGCCGTCGAGCGAAGTGCCCGACATCAGCCCCACCACATCAATAGACAAAGGATTTCGTTTCATGGGTTTCATTGCCGCAACAATCTGTTGCATAGATGGTAATCGTATGTTTTCCGCGATGGATACGGTCGTCTTTCAACTCCAGCGAGAGCGTGGATCCCTTCAGCATGGCCAGGTACCACTTGCCGTCGATCTCCACCCGGGCCGAATCCACGCCCGAAGCGTCGTCCCGGATCCGGGCGCGAATGGTTCTTCCGCTTACGATCTGGTCTTTGTGGCCCAGAAACTGGATGGTGGGCGGCACGGTATCGACCGCCACGCAATAGGTTCCGAAGCGTACATGGACACCGGCATAGGCGAGTTGCGTGCCGAAGCGGGCCAAATAGGCCTTCTCTTCCAGCCCTTCCGGAATGTCGGCTGCGATCTCGATTTCGCCTGCCATCTGAAGCGGGATATCGGGCGAACCGATCTCCCACACGTCGGAACAGATGCCGCGCGACGGATCGGGCCCCTTCACTTTCCGGTAGGGCACATTCACGTTCCCGTACAAGGCCCCTGCCGGAAGCATATAGGTCATCGTACTGTCGCTCAATATGTTCTGCGTGTACCAGAGCCAGGGCGACCACCTATAGGAAGAATCACGCTCCGGAGCCTGAAGGCTTTCGTCGCGGCGCACGCGGTAGTGCACGGAAGC
>LUZC01000100.1 GCA_001603505.1 Bacteroidales bacterium Bact_11
TGGTAGTCGCGAACATGACCGCCAAGGCACTGGATGAGGAAACGCTGATCTGACGGAGCGGTGCGCAGCCGGCGCGCCGGTGAGAATCAAAGCGGAAGGCAAGGAAGGTGTACGTATGAGCACGGTAAACGAAGCATCCAAGAAAATCCCGTATATCGGAAGAAAAAAAGGAATCCGGGATATTCCGGAAACCATCAGAAAAGGCTACCGGATGGCGCCGGGCCAGTTGCGGTTCTGTGCAATTGTAGCTGTGATACTGCTGCTGGCGGTTTTTATTGTCATGACTGTTGCCGGCAATAAGGCCGACAGCAATGTAGCCATTAATGAAGAAGCGCTGGTGCTGCAGGACGCTGTTAAGGCAGAACGCATTGAAGCACTGGATGCCAAAACGATTGCGCTTGCGGAGACCCCCGTATATGACGGGAACGGCAAGCGCCTGATCCTGACGGAAAAGGTTGTTACCTCCAGGAGTTACTGGGTAACGATGGCGCCGGAAAGCGAGATCGCTGCATACGAGACCGCGATCGGCGAAGGGCGCTTCATTCCGATTGAGAAATTTGAGAATAACAGTATCTGGGTCACGATGGCCAGCGATGATGAAATCAGCAAGTGCATTGTGGCTGTGGAAGGATCCGGCCTGGTTCCGCTGAAAGATATGGAAAATCTGGACTGGCTGAACCGGGGAACTGATGCAGAAAATAAAAAAGCGGCCGAAGCGTTCGGAAATATGGAGTTCATCCAGTTCGAGAAGCTCGGAACCACCAGCATCCGGCTGATCCGCGGATCAGACAGCGAAATCAGCGCGGCGGAAGAGTCCTGGGGACATTACCGGCTGCTGCGGCTTTGCGCGATCCTGCTGCTGGTCCTTGCCGCGGGAGCGTATGCGTATACCATCAAGTCTGCCAGGATGCAGCAGAAGCCCGTTTCCACGCTGCGGGCTGTCCGTGTGGTGATCCTGATCATCGCAGCGGCGGTCCTGGCAGGGGTTGTATACCTGACTGTCCAGATGGATATTCAGCAGGAACGGCTGGTCCGCCAGGGACCGATGATTATGGTCGCGGACGGAACAGAAGAGGAAGCGGAACTGTCGGAAGCGGAACTGACTGACCAGAAATTCAGTTATAAAGATACCAAGAAGGCTGACCGGACGGTGAGCATTCCGAAGATGGTGTCCGGTCTGGAAACTTACCGGATCATCAAGTATGTGGCACTTGCGCTGCTGGGCATCCTGGCATTTGTGCTGATTTACTTCTTCCGCTATGAACGGGACCTGGGATTCCCTGCATTCAATACGGTGATCCTGATCATCCTGATGCTGATTACGGTTTACCCGGTACTGAACACGCTGGCCACGTCCTTCAACGACGGTACAGACGCGCTGCGCGGCGGGATCGGTGTGCTGCCACGGAAATTCAGCATGAAGAGCTATGACAACATTCTTTCCAAGGATGAAATCTTTGATGCAGCGTGGGTATCGGCATCCAAGACGGTGATCATCACCTTCCTGAACCTGCTGCTGACCGGTATGCTTTCCTTTGCCCTGTCCCGGCGGGAATACGTGCTGCGCAAGTTCATTACGACGGTGATGGTGCTGACCATGTACGTGAATGCCGGCCTGATCCCCACCTACCTGCTGATCACCCGTACGCTGAATCTGGCGCATACTTACTGGGTATATATCATTCCGACCATGCTGTCATGCTTCAACATGATCATGATCCGGACGTATATTACAGGACTGCCGGATGCGCTGGTTGAATCCGCACGGATTGACGGCGCTGGGGACTTCCGGGTCTACTGGCAGATCATTTTCCCGCTGTGCACCCCCGTGCTGGCGACGGTGGCGCTGTTTGTTGCGGTCGGCAGCTGGAACAGCTGGTTTGATACCCGGCTGTATAACTCCGGCGCAAAGGATCCCAAGACGCTGCAGTATCTGCTGCAGATGAAGATCCTGACCGCGGGCCAGAACTCCAACGCAGCCAATACAGCGGCTGACGCGCTGAAGGTAACATCCAAAACCGAACCGATTACGATTCGTGCCGCGATTACTGTGGTATCCACCGTACCGATTCTGGTGGTGTATCCCTTCCTCCAGAAATACTTTGTCACCGGCATGGCGCTGGGATCCGTCAAGGGTTAACGGGAAAGGGGCTGTTAAGCGTGAACAAAAAGCTCGGAATTATTATTACTGTGATCTGTGCGATTATCACAGCTACCTCCATTATCGGAATCGTCGTGGCGAACCAGGGCCGGGTGGAAAGTATTGACCCGGATCAGCTGCAGGAACTCTATACCATTTCGGATATGGCTTTCCCGGAAGCACCGGCAGAGGGTGCGGTCGTGGGAGGAGATCATCCGAAGTCGGACAGCTTTGTCCAGCTGGTAAAGAAAATGACGGATACCACACTGACCGGCCGGCTGCGTGTTCTGGAAGGCCTGTCGAAGAAATATGAATCCATGGAAGCTGACCTGGTCAAAGAGGGAATGAAGCTGGATTCTCCGGAAATGCTGGAACGGATGAAGGTCGACTTTGTGGAGGATGTAACCAGCTACGGGATCTACCGGGATGTCACAAACCTGACTGTCTGGGAAAAATTCTGCCTGTTCGCTGTGACCTGGCGTTCCGTGATGCTGATTTTCGGTTTCCTGGGAATGGGACTCGGTCTGGCGATCGCGTCTTCCGGAGCTGCCAAGAGCGATCTGGACTGATGCGGCTCCGTCGGAATTTGACGGAACAAAAATGTATGATAAAATAGGCACAACTGGTTTCCAGGGATCAATCTGCCGGAAAGGAACGAACCATGTCGGAACAGCGCGGGGCGAATGCCGTTATCAGGGAAAAACGGTATGAAGACGGTTTCCGGGTCTTGCAGGGTCAGCGTGAATACGTGACCTACCCGGACAATACGTCTGTGCGCATCTGGTATTCGGAAGATCCGTGGCGGTATGAAGAGCATGTTCATTCTGCGGTGGAAATGCTGCTGACCCTGGAAGGCAGTGTCGAGTATGTTGTGGATGGCGTGCCGTATACGGTCCGGAAAGACGAGGTGCTGGTGATTCCCCATGAGGCGATTCATTCCATGTCCATGGGAGAGAACAGCAGCCGCCTGCTGTACCTGTTCGAGCCGGATGTGCTGATGTCCCTGCGGGACCTGAAGCGGCTGCCGGGCCTGTTCGACCGGGTGTTCTACCTGCATGACGGATCGGAAACACACACGCGGATCCGGGAAATGCTGCTGAAAATCCGGAGCATTGAAAAGGAACAGAACCTCGCGTGGAACGCGATGATTTACAGCTACCTGATCCGGATTTATTCCGTACTGTGCCAGCATTATATGTCGGGTGTGATTACCCGCGGGCGGGAAACGGTCCGGGCGGTTGACCAGGAAGTCATCACCGCGTCCATGGTGTACATCAACGAGCATTATCACGAGGAGCTTTCCCTGGATGATGTGGCGGCATTCGCAGGTTTCAGCCGGTATTATTTCTCCCGCTCCTTCAAGAAACAGACCGGCTACTTTTTCAAGGACTACCTGTGCCAGAAGCGGCTGCAGGTGGCGATGGAGCTGCTGACCCGGACGGAGCTTTCCATGCGGGAGGTAGCGTCCCGGAGCGGCTTCGGCAGCGTGGCAACATTCAACCGCGCGTTCCGGGAAAAGAACGGATGCACACCGTCCAAATACCGGGCCATCTATGGCGGCCGGTAAATATCGGAATCCGGACAGGCCGGCGGAAATGCCGGCCTGTTTTGTATGCCGGGGTATGCCTTGACGGGGAAAAGGTCCCGATTTACAATGGAGCGGCAGGAGGATATATATATGAAGATACACGGACTGCAGAAGATGACGCTGCTGGATTTCCCCGGCAAGGTGGCATGCACGGTTTTCCTGGGCGGATGCGATATGCGCTGCCCGTTCTGCCATAACGCGGAACTGATTGACGGAACAGCGCCGGCTGTGATGGAAGAGGAAGAACTGCTGGCTTTCCTGAAAAAACGGACCGGTCTGCTGGAAGGTGTGGCGATTACCGGCGGGGAGCCGCTGCTGCGGGATGACACCATTACGCTGGCGGAAAAAATCCGGGATCTGGGGTATCCCCTGAAGCTGGACACCAACGGGACCCATCCGGACCGGCTGCGGAAAATCCTGGACCTGGACCTGGCCGCCTATGTGGCGATGGATATCAAAAACAGCCCGGACCGCTATGCGGTGACTGCCGGGCTGGAGAAGCTGGACCTTGCCCCGGTGCGGGAAAGCGTATCCCTGCTGATGGAGGGCCGGACGGATTACGAATTCCGGACCACGGTGGTGGCGGAGCTGCATGACGCGGAATCCTTCCGCGGGATCGGGGAATGGGTCCGGGGTGCCCGCCGGTACTACCTGCAGAAATTTACGGACCGGGATACGGTTCCGTTCGGCGGATTCCATGCGCCGGAAGATGAAAGAATGCGGGAATATGCCGCAATCGCAAGGGAATACGTGCCTTCTGCCGAAATCCGCGGAATGG
>LUZC01000101.1 GCA_001603505.1 Bacteroidales bacterium Bact_11
CCGGCCGGCCATTTTGTCGGCGTACAGCTGGTAGATGGTGTTGAATGGCTGAAACTGGATTCCCGTGCGCCGGTAGAGCTCGGAAAAGTTGATCCGCGCATGGACCTCGGGAATGGAGGCCTCCGTCCGACTGTCCCGGTAGGCATAGCAGGGCAGCACCGGCTCGCCGCCGTTCATCAGCACATAGTCCACACCCCAGGTGTCCACGGAGAGGCTTTCGATCTCCGGAAAGCGCTTCAGCGCCTCGTCAATTCCGGCGCGCACATGGGCTTCCAGCGCTTCGATATCCCATGTCAGGTGTCCATCCTTCTCCGTTACGCCGTTGGGAAAACGGTATACCTCCTCGGTGCGGAGCTCCCTGTTCTCCTGCCAGCCCACGATATGCCGCCCGCTGGACGCGCCGATATCAACCGCAAGAAAGCGTTTCAAAAGCCGGTACCTCCTTTTCCGGATCAGGTCAATTTTTGAGTCTTTTTCTGCTAATCATTTTGCCAGATAAAAAAAGAATGGTCAACCGCTTTTCCGATCATTTCTGTCTCGTTTTCAACCAAAAACTCTGAACTCTCAGCTCTGCACTCTTCACTCTGCACTCACATCTCTGCACACAAAAACCAGCCCCGGCTGCCGTTCCCGGCAGTTCGGGGCTGGTTCATTATTCTATTTTACAGGATGACCGCCGCGGCCAGCAGCAGTATGCAGAACAGCGCCGCACACAGGTCCAGCTTCGTGAACGGATACCGCTTGTAGGCGCATTCCCGGGTCCGCAGGCGGAACCCGCGCACCTCCGCCGCCGCAGCTGTCTGGTCCGTTTTCCGGATCGAGGAGATCAGCAGCGGCACACACAGCGGCAGCATCATCGAAAACTTCTTCAGGCCCTTCGCCTTGTCAAACGCCACACCGCGGGAGCTCTGCGCTTCCATGATTCCGCCCATTTCCTCCAGGAACAGGGGCACAAACCGGATGGCGGTGGAAAGGGTAAACGCGTACTGGTACGGCACATGCAGCACCTGCACCAGCGCGTTGGTCAGGTCGGTAATCCGCGTCACCGCCAGTACCAGCGCCAGCGGCATGCAGACCACCACCAGGCGGATCACGACCCGGGCGGCCGTCAGCAGGCCCTCGTCGGTAATGATCCAGAATACCGGCGTACCGCCGCGCACCAGCAGGATCTGCAGCACAAACAGGAAGATGGCGATCTTCAGCAGCCCGCGGAAAATGGTCCAGGTCTTCCAGGCCACGCCGGCCACCACGCCGATCAGCAGGTCCACCACGAGCAGCGCCGCCAGGAAGATCAGGTTGCCGGAAAGGAACGCGGCAATACAGATCGCGATGGCCAGCAGCAGCTTCGTCACCGGGTTCAGCCGGTGGATTACGGAGTTCCCCGGCACATACTGGAACAGGTTATTCATGCCGTTCCCCTCCTTCCCTGCGGAGGGCAGCAACTGTCTCCGCCATGGCTTCCGGGGTATCGGCCTGTTCAAATCCGTCGCCCAGCCGCCGGGCCAGGCTGATCATCTGCGGCGGGAGAATGGAGGCTTTCTCCATCAGTTCATCCTGCCGGAAAACATCGCTCACCGGTCCGTCCGCCAGCAGCTTTCCGCCGGCCATCACCACCGCGCGGCTGGCGTAGTCCAGCACGACCTCCATGTCGTGGCAGACCATGATCACCGTTACCTGCTGCTCTTCATTCATCTTCCGGATCCGGTCCATGATATGGCAGCATTCCCGATAGTCCATGCCGGTGGTCGGCTCATCCAGGATCAGGATTTCCGGCTCCACCGCCAGGATGGAAGCCAGCGCCACCCGCTGCCGCTGCCCGCGGCTCAACGAGAAGGGCTCCTCTTCCCCGGTGAATCCGAAGTCCGCCAGTACCTTTTCGCAGCGGGCGTTCAGTTCTTCTTTGCTTTCGTCATCCCGGACCGTCTCCAGCCCGAACATGATCTCTTCCCGCACCGTGTTCTTGCAGATCTGCCGGTCCGGGTTCTGGAACAGGAATCCGACATGGCGTGCCCGTTCACTCACGGAGGTCTTGGCCGTATCCGCGCCGTTGATCAGCACCCGGCCCTTCGTCGGCTTGATCAGCCCGTCGATCAGGCGGACTGTGGTGGTCTTGCCGGCGCCGTTGGCGCCCAGCAGTGCCACAAACTCGCCCTTTTCCACATGGAAGCTCAGGTCCTGCACCGTCGGGCCCTGGTCGGAATAGGAGAAGCTGACGTTTTCCACACGAATCATGGGATCAGCCTCCTTACCATTTCCTCCGCCTCATCCAGGTTGACGCACACAGGCTGTTCCAGCAGGCGGCTCAGGGTCGTTACCCGGGGGCAGTTGACGCCCGCGGCTTCCAGTTC
>LUZC01000102.1 GCA_001603505.1 Bacteroidales bacterium Bact_11
CTATATGCCGAGGGGCAGCGGCGTTTCTCCGAGAGCCTCTCGTCCTATGCCCGGCAGTTCCTGGGCCGGATGACCAAGCCCGACGTGGACAGCATCGAAGGCATTCCGCCGGCGATCGCCATCGAGCAGAAGGTCAGCACCCGCAATCCCCGTTCGACCGTGGCCACGACCACGGAGATCTATGATTTCCTGCGTCTGCTGTTCGCCCGCATCGGACGGACCTATTCCCCGGTGTCCGGGGAAGAAGTGCGCCGCGACGGCGTCGCGGACGTGATGGACTGGCTGGCCGGTGCGGGCGAGGGGACTTTCTACGTGCTCGCCGACCTGGACTGGGATGCGCGCACGGACCGGGTGGAGCTGCTCCTGCAGCTCAAGGAAGACGGTTACAACCGCCTCTATGTGGACGGCAAACCCTATAAGATCGACGACGTCCTGCAGCAGGGACCGGACAAGCTGTCCGGCGCCTGGCTGCTGCTGGACCGTGCCCGCCTGTCGGGCGCGCCGGCCGGCGACACGCGTACGCGCCTGCTCGCCTCCGTCACCGATGCCTTCGCGCGCGGGGACGGTCGCATCGCCGTGGCCGCCGAAGACGGCCGCCTGCAGCATTTCTGCAGCCGCTTCGAGCGGGACGGCATCACCTTCCGCGAGCCGGACGAATACCTGTTCAGCTTCAATTCGCCGCTGGGCGCCTGCCCGACCTGCGGCGGCCTGGGCAAGATCATCGGCATCAGCGAGGACCTCGTGGTGCCGGACAAGACCAAGAGCATCTACGACGGGGCCATCGCCTGCTGGCGCGGCGATAAGATGGGCTGGTTCAAGGACCACCTGATCGAGGTCGCGCCCCGCTACAACATCCCCATCTTCGAGCCCTACTGCAACCTCTCCGACGAGGTCAAGGACCTGATCTGGAACAGCAAATACGTCGAAGGCGACGACACGTCCATCTTCGGCATCAACGAATTCTTCACCTGGGTGGAGAGCCAGCGCTACAAGATCCAGTTCAAATACATGCTCAGCCGCTTCAGCGGCCGCGCCACGTGCACGGCCTGCGGCGGCTCCCGCCTGCGCCGCGAGGCCCTCTGGGTCAAGGTCTGCGGGCACAACATCCACCAGATCCTGAAAATGACGGCCGAGCAGGCGCTCGACTTCTTCCGTGACCTGCCGCTGAGCGCGACGGAGCGGGACATCGTGGCCGAGCCGGTCGCCGAGATCGTCTCCCGGCTGCAGTGCATCGTGGACGTGGGCCTGGGCTACCTGACCCTCGACCGCGCCTGCAATACGCTGTCGGGCGGCGAGAGCCAGCGCGTCAACCTCGTGACCGCGCTGGGCTCCAGCCTCGTGGGCTCGATGTACATCCTGGACGAGCCGAGCATCGGCCTGCACCCGCGCGACACGGAGCGCCTGATCGGCGTGCTGAAGCGCCTGCGCGACATCGGCAACACGGTCATCGTGGTCGAGCACGACGAAGAAATCATCCGTGCGGCCGACCTGCTGATCGACATGGGCCCGCTCGCGGGCGTGCACGGCGGCGAGCTCGTCTATGCCGGCAAGGCCGCCGACGCGAAGCCGGCCGACATCGACCGCTCGCTTACCCTCCAGTACCTGAACGGCCAGAAGCTCCGCTATGTGCGCGAGAAGCGCCCCTGGCACTACAGCATCTGCGTGAACGGTGCGATGGAGCACAACCTCAAGGACATCGACGTCCAGTTCCCGCTGGGCGTGCTCACCGTCGTGACGGGCG
>LUZC01000103.1 GCA_001603505.1 Bacteroidales bacterium Bact_11
GCGAGTGCTTCCTGCGTGATGCCCTTCCCGCGCCGCAGGAACGCGATCTGTTCACTGATCCTGATTTCGTTCATGGTTCATATCCTCCGTTGTTGATTCCGGCCGGTATCTGAAGTATATCCCGGAAAAATGTTGGAATCAATAACGCGTTCGTTGATTTTTGATGATTCTTCCAACCTGCGGTTGGACTGTTTTGACAGAAGGGCAGTCTTTCGTTATCATGGATCATGTTCTTCCAGGGAAAGGCGGAACCGCGGGAGCCCGCGGAACTGCGGGAGGAGATTGCCCGCATCGGGGAAAAACTTCACCAGGTCCATCGTACATGACATTCTGTTGTCATGTTTGATCTGTTATCCTGTCCCTGCAAAAGCGAAGGAGGAATGATCCCATGAAATATCCCTGGATCGATGAATACCTGGAAAGCCTGCCCTATCTATGCCTGCTGCGCCAACAAACACCACTATGCCACCTGTGCCTCCTGCGCGCAGATGCCCTGCGATGTCTGGAAGGCCACCCGGGATCCGTCCATGACCGATGAGCAGTTCGCGCAGAGCATCACCGACCGGGTGAATGCGCTGAAAAAAGCCGGGATCCTCTGATCCGGCTTCTCGGGGTATGAACCTGCCGGGGCGGCACCGCCCCGGTAGTCTTTTTTATGCCTTGCTCTCCCGGATGCGCGGCAGCCATGCCGCCAGCCACGCAATCACGATGGCCAGCACAATGAGCGCCGCCAGGAAGATATCCGCGCTGGGCAGGAAGGAGGTCGTGCCGTCGCTGTTGGCGACGGTCGGTGCGTCCCGGAGCACCCAGGCGCCGATCTGCGGCCCGATGATGCCCGGAATCAGTACCTGCGACAGGATCCGCAGGCCCTGGAACCGGCCGGCCATATGCTCCGGCGTATAGTTGCGCAGCTGCGTGCCGAATGTCGCCATGCCGCTCAGATAACCGGACATCATCAGCAACGATCCGATGAACACCGGGATCTTCATGCCCATGCCCTCCGCCGGGACTTTGGAAGGAACCAGCCACAGCAGCACAAAGCCCGCCAGCAGCAGGAACATGGCCGGCAGCACCATTTTGCGGAAACCGTACCGGTCCACCAGCCGGCCGAAGAAGAACGTCACCGCCGCTGCCAGGATGATTGCCGGCGCCATAATCAGCACATAGTCCGCCATGCCCAGCGTCTGCTCATAGTAGATGATCAGGTACGGCATGTAGATCTGGATGGAGATATTGAACACCATGAACGCGGCCATGGACAGGTACAGCACCGTGTTCTTCCGGATCACGTCCGGCCGGAACCCGTACAGGATGGTGCCGAAATACCCCAGGCTGTCCGGCTGCTTCACCGGCGCCTCCTCCACCAGGAAGAAGCCCAGGATGCCGATCAGCAGCACCAGTCCGCCGATAATGCAGTAGATCGTGGTCCAGCTGGAAGCCTGGTCCAGGTCAAAGCCCATGAACCCGCCGAATACCACCAGGATGGAGATCAGCGGCATCATGGAGTTGATACCCTCGGCCGCGCCGCGGTTGCCGGCGTCCGTGGAGTCGGTGAGCCAGGCGTTGTACGCCGCGTCATTGGCCGTGGAGCCGAAGAACGTCATCACACAGTCCATAATGATCACCAGCGTAATTCCGACCGACGCCGCGGCCACTGCCGTGCCGAACAGGGCGGAGATCACATCCGCCCGGATCAGGGCAAACGAAATGATCGAGATGCCCCAGGCGATATATCCGGCGCACATGAAGATCTTCCGCTTCCCGATGCGGTCGGACAGCGCACCCATCAGGATGGTGGTCAGCGTCGCCGCCACCGCGCTGGCACTCACCATCAGCGCGATGTCCGACGCGGACGCCCGGAACATCTTGTAGATGAACACGTTAAAATACATGTTCTCCACCACCCAGGCAACCTGCCCGGTCAGGGAGAAGATGATCAGTGCAGCCCAGAATTTCCGGTTCTTTTTCATATGCAGCCACCTCTGTTCAGTGTAGATCAGTCATCCTTGTGTTCCGGCAGGGCAGCCAGCAGCCGGTCCGATACGTCCCGGAACTCCTCCGGGGTGATCTTCTGCACCTTCCGGTCGAATGTCAGCAGGCCGTTGGTTTCATCCTCCACATCCGAAACCTGCGTATAAACCGCGGCGCAGAGCCCCTGTGGAATGAGCGGAAGCACCTGCTCCAGGTACAGCTTCCGCAGGTCGCGGACGAACGTTTTCCGGTCCGTATACTTCTTATACCCGTATGTCTTCTCCAGGTTGAAGCTGTGCTCCGGGAACTTCAGGGACCAGCCCCCGAATTCCGACAGGAACTGCGGGCGGTCCTGCTTGCCTGTCTTCAGCGGTTTGAAGTAGATATGCAGGCTCTCCACGTCGCTCTTTTTCTGGGCAAACCACCCGGAGGTGCTGTCGATGAACCTTGTCCCGTCCAGCGCCTTCAGGCGTTCATACGCCTCGTCCGCGCAGAACTGGCCCCAGCCCTCGTTGAAGATCGTCCACAG
>LUZC01000104.1 GCA_001603505.1 Bacteroidales bacterium Bact_11
GCGGTGAATACGTTCCCGGGCCTTGTACACACCGCCCGTCAAGCCATGAAAGCCGGGGGTGCTTGAAGTCCGTGACCGAGAGGAGCGGCCTAGGGCAAAACTGGTAATTGGGGCTAAGTCGTAACAAGGTAGCCGTACCGGAAGGTGTGGCTGGAACACCTCCTTTTTGGAGTTGGACACTGCGACGAGCTTTGCCGCTTGCTTGTACGAATCTTCCTTGAATTATATAAATAGTCTCTTAGCTCAGTTGGTTAGAGCGCTACACTGATAATGTAGAGGTCACTGGTTCAACTCCAGTAGGGACTACTTTTTTTATGTCCAGATATTCGGGGGTATAGCTCAGCTGGTAGAGCACCTGCCCTGCAAGCAGGGGGTCGCCGGTTCGAATCCGACTACCTCCACTCTAATAATCAAGCACTTACGGAAATGTAGGTGCTTTTCTTTTTGGCATGCCATATTACGCATAGCACTTTTATTTGCTGAGGAAATCAGGAGCGGCAGATTGTTATTCCTTGATTTCCTTGACGTAACTGACCACCAGCCCGTAGGTGATGGTGGGACGAATCCATATTTCCGTGAGCAAGTAGGCTGTGTATTCATTGCTGGGCTCCAGGACAATGTCCAGGTGATAGAGCGCCGCTATGAGCATGTCCACGATGAAAATCATCCAAAGGTTGCGCTTGGAATAGAACGTCCATTCCTTGCGGGCATAAAAGAAAGTGATCATCAGGAGCAATGCCACCGAAAGGGTCAGAGATGCCAGGTGGATGGAGGAAAAGGCAAGTTGAGGCGCAAACAAGATGTCCCGGAGCAGCACCGTGATGCCTACGCACAAGGAGCACCAATAATTGAAATGAAAAGGACTGAGGCGGTTGAAAAAGAACAACATTATCATGACGAGGCAGGCAATGTAGAACAGGTTGAGTACCAGTTCGGGCCACGTTTCATGCAAACCGAAATGCCACACTCCGTAGAGCATCGTCCCCACGGAAAAGACGCCGCCCACGACGTTGATCAAAACATCGAATATCTCGGATTTCTTTTTGAATCGTACTGTCTTCATTCAAAGGTTTTATCGTATTTCTGCATCGGAATTACAGCAGCCGGGCGAGCAGGACGCCGAGGTAGTTGCCGACGGCGTAGCCGATGATGCCGATGGTGATGCCGGTGAGGATGACCTTGCGGTTTTTCATGGAATCGGCGATCATGGGGACAAAGAGGGGCGAGTTGATCATCGCCACGGAGGTGATGACCGTGGTGTCGGCATCGACCTTGAAGAGCTTACCCAGCAGGACCTGCAGGAGGAGCGATCCGAAGATGACGAAGGCGATGAATATCAGCAGCCAAAGGCCTTCCTGCAAGTTCAGGCTGCGGATGTCGACCATCGAGGCCACCACAAGGCTGAAGATCAGTACCAGATACATGCCTGCGTCATAACTCTTCTCCCATTTCTTGACGGCTGGCAGGAAGGATGCGGCGATGGAGAGCGTCGTCAGCGAAAGGATCAGCACGATCATATTGATGCCGCCGGTGGTCAGCAGTGAAATCCCGATCCCGATGCCGGCGATGAGTACGGCAAGCCCGAGCGCCTTCAGGGTGGGTAGGAAATGCTTCCGCGTGAAGATGTCGCGGTACATTTCCGCTTCGCTCTGCGCCAGCTTCTGACCGGTCTTCGCCCGCTTCTTTTCGATGGTTTCCGCATCCGCGACAGGCAGGATCTTGCGAAACAGCCGGATTCCGACAGCCATCAGGAACACCAGGAAAAGAAAACTGACCAGCATGTCGAACGAATTCATCAGCACGTAGGTGGCCTCGTCGACGCCGAGCATCATCTTGATGGCCGCCAGATTGGGCGTACCGCCGGTATAGACGCCCACGGCCATGCCGGCGATGGAAGCGGCCAGGTCACCCAGGTGGTTGCGCAGCAGAAAGTAGCCCGCTGTAACGATGGTTAAAACGGAAAACAGCCCGATCAGCAGCGAGACGAGCGCTTTGCGCACCGGCCAGTTGCGGAAGTCGCAGGCAAACAGGATGAGCGGCAGGGCCAGCGGGATAGTGACCGACGTGAGCGCGTCCTGCAGCGGGTATAGCCTTTCTGCCAAACCATCAAATGGAAAGACAAACAGATTGGCCAGGATGATGCCCAGGAAATAGAGGACCAGGATGGCGCCGGCTTTCCCGATCGTGCGGAATCGTCGGCATAGCCAAACGACGCCGGCGGGGATCAGCACATAGGCGACAGCAGCAAGGATAACGAGGAAGTCCATCGGTTCAAGTTTGGTAGCAAAGATAAGGAATATCACCATTTTTTTCGTAATATTGTAATTTAGTTTTGATTCGATAGAGTGATAACAAATACCATAACGATATCATGAAAAACATCAACTGTTTTATTCCTTTCCAGGATGAGGCGCAGGTGGCCCAGACCGTGGCCAACCTGAAAGCGCAGGAGCTGGTCAACGAGATTTTCCTTCTCCACGTAGGGAAGGATGCGCCCGCCGAGGTGCTGGGCTGCAAGGTGCTTGAAGTTCCCGGTCTCAACAGCACTGCCGCCGTCAAGGCCATCGCCTCCCATTCCACGGAAAAATACACGCTCATCTCCACCAAATACACGACGCTGAGTTTCGTGCTCTTCGCTCTGGAGCGCATGGAGAACCTGATTGAAGACGCCGGCGCCGCCATGGTGTATGCCGACCATTTCAACCAGAGCGGCGACGTCCGCACCAACGCCCCGGTAATCGACTGCCAGTTCGGTGCGCTGCGCGACGACTTCGATTTCGGCTCCGTGTTGTTCTACCGCAGCAGTGCCGTCGTCGAGGCGGCGGCCCGGATGGATGTCGACTATCAGTTCGCCGGCATGTACGACCTGCGGCTCAAGGTGTCGCAGAAAGGTGCGCTCGAGCATATCAACGAGTTCCTTTACTATGACGTGGAGACCGATACCCGCAAGAGCGGCGAAAAACTTTTCGACTATGTGGACCCGAAGAACCGCGCCGTCCAGATCGAGATGGAGCAGGCCTGCACCGCGCACCTGAAAGCCATCGGCGGCTATCTGGAGCCTAAGTTCAAGCACATCGAATTCAGCGACGACACCTTTGAATACGAAGCCTCGGTGGTGATCCCGTGCAAGAATCGCGTAAAGACCATCGGCGACGCCATCCAGTCGGCCCTCAGCCAGAAGACCACCTTCAAATACAATGTAATCGTGGTGGACGACAACTCTGAAGACGGCACTGTGGATGTCATCAAACGCTTCACCAACAACCCGAAACTCATCTACATCGCCCAGGATAAGAGCTGGCATGCCATCGGCGGTAACTGGAACGTGGCGCTGCATCATCCGAAGTGCGGCAAGTTCGCCATCCAGCTCGACTCCGACGATGTGTACTACGACGAGAACACCGTGCAGAAATTTGTCGACGCGTTCTATGCACAGAACTGCGCGATGGTGGTGGGCACCTACCGCATGACCAACTTCCACATGGAGACCATCCCTCCGGGAATCATCGACCACAAGGAGTGGACGCCCGAGAACGGACGCAACAACGCCCTCCGCATCAACGGCCTCGGCGCCCCGCGCGGATTCTACACCCCGATGCTGCGTACCATCAATTTCCCGACCACCAAGTACGGTGAAGACTATGCAGTAGGCTTGCGTGTGAGTCGCGAATACCAGATCGGCCGCATTTACGACGTGGTGTACAACTGCCGCCGTTGGGACGACAACTCCGACGCCTCGCTCGACATCGACAAGGTCAACGCCAACAACACCTACAAGGATCGCATCCGCACCTGGGAGCTCAAGGCCCGCATCGCGTTGAACAAGAAATGATCCTGGCGGAGCAGATGGACGCGATGTTCTCCCGCGAACTTGCGCTGGGAGAGCGGGCGTTTGTCAACTACGCCGCACTGGAGAAAGTGGAGCGCCGCGCCATGCCCGTAGACGGGCTTGACGCGGTGCTCTTTTTCAACCCGGGCCGTGTGGCTTCGGTGATGGCACAGGTCGATGAGGCGTCGTTGCGCCGCCGTCCCTGCTTCCTGTGTCCCGAAGGTATCGGGCCGGAACAGCTCACGCTCGACTGGCAGGCGCCGGCGGGCAATGACTATTGGATTCGCGTGAATCCGTTCCCGATATTCCATCGGCATTTTACCATTTCGATCGCGCGGCATGCAAGGCAGCAGATCGACGGGCACTACGCGGATCTGCTTGCGCTTTCGCAGCAGGCTCAGGAATATCTCTTTTTCTACAATGGCCCGATGTGCGGTGCTTCCGCCCCGGACCATATGCATTTTCAGGCCATCCCTGCGGGCAATCTGCCGGTGGAACGGATGGTGCGTCGCGGCGACGGTTTGCGGATGGCAGGCAAGCGTGACGGGGTGGTGATCAGCCGCCTCGAGCGGTATGCCGGCTGTGCGTTCGTGCTTTCCTCGACCGATGCGCCTGCCCTGGAGCGTGTGTTCGCATGCCTGGTGTCGCTGGGTGAGATTCAGACGGAGCGGGAGTGGGAGCCGCGCATGAACCTGCTGTCATGGTATGGCCCGGGCGGCTGGACCACGGTGGTGTTTTTCCGGGCAGAATCACGCCCGGCGTGTTTTTGGAGCGAGGATCCGGCCGAGCAGATCCTGATCAGCCCCGGCGCGGTGGAGATGGCCGGCGTGGCCATCGTGGCCTCGCGCGACAGTTTCGACAAGATCGACGCCCCGCGGTTGGGCGAAATTATCCGCGAAGTATCGTACGACGAAAATAAAACCCGCATTATGGAAAACAAACTCCTCCGCAAACAGGAGATACTCACGGTCGGCGTAGTGTCGCTCCCGGTTCTTGCGTTCAATTTCAAAACCTCTTACACTTTTGGCGGCAAGACCTACACCGGCGCTCATACCGCCACGGTCCGTGACGGCAAGATCCTCTTTGACGGCGCCGTCTACGATGAAATCTATTTCGAGCACATCGGCGCGGAAGGTTCCTTCGAGTTGAGTAATGTGACCATCGGCGTGGATTTTCACTGGAATCGCCAGGAGACGCAGGTTTTCCCCGACGACCTGAAACTCATTGTGGAGAACGGCAAGGTCACAGCCGTCAACTGCGTTGGCATTGAGAACTACCTGGTGAGTGTCATCTCCTCCGAGATGTCGGCTACCAACTCTGAAGAATTGCTCAAGGCCCACTGCATCATTTCCCGCTCGTGGATTCTCGCGCAGATTCAAAAGAACAAGGAGCTCAAGGCTGCCGCAGTGGATTATTCCGCCTGCACCGATACTCCCGAGGAACGCATCAAATGGTATGACCGCGAAGACCACGTAAACTTCGACGTATGCGCCGACGACCACTGCCAGCGCTACTATGGTTTGAGCCGTGCATCCACGCAGGCCGTGCGCGATGCCGTGGAGCAGACCTGGGGCCGCGTGCTGATGTATGATGGCAAGATCTGCGATGCCCGTTTCTCCAAATGCTGCGGTGGCGTATTCGAAGAATTCAAGTTTTGCTGGGAGCCCAAGTCCTTCCCGTACCTGGTCAAGCGCCGCGATTCGGCCCACCCTGCCGATTTCCCCGACCTGACCGTCGAAGAAAACGCCCGGAAGTGGATTCTTTCCGAACCCGAGGCTTTCTGCAATACGAAAGACGCAAAGATCCTCTCGCAGGTGCTCACGAATTTCGACCAGGAGACCAAGAACTTCTATCGTTGGAAAGTTGAATATACGGTGGAGGAACTCTCCGAACTGGTTCGCCGTCGTTCCGGCGAGGATTACGGCGAGATACTCGATCTTGTGCCCATAGCCCGCGGAACTTCCGGTCGCCTGTGGAAACTCAAGATCGTCGGATCGAAGAAAACCAAGGTCATCGGCAAGGAGCTCGAGATCCGCAAGACCCTCTCGCCGAGCCATCTTTACAGCTCCGCTTTTGTGGTGGAGAAGACGGATGGCAAGTTCATCCTCCGCGGCGCGGGCTGGGGCCACGGCGTGGGCCTCTGCCAGATCGGCGCGGCCGTGATGGGGGCAAAGGGCTATAAGTTTGACGAGATTCTCGCGCACTATTTCCCCGGCAGCGCGATTGAAAAGAAATATTGAAACAAGCGATAACAATGGAAACAAAGACAAAATCTCCCTGGTTGTGGGTTCCGACGCTCTACTTCGCGGAAGGCGTTCCTTACTTCCTGGTTAACAACATCTCCGTGATGATGTTCACGAAGATGGGCGTTCCCAACGGCCAGATGGCGTTCTTCACGACGCTGCTCTATTTCCCCTGGTTCCTCAAAGGCATCTGGAGCCCGATTGTCGATGTGGTCAAGACCAAGCGCTGGTGGATCATCACGATGCAGGCACTGATGACGGCCATGATGATTGTATTGACGCTTACGCTTCCCAAGCCTGACGCTGCAGCCATCGCCGGCGGACAGGTCCCGATGTCCATGTTCTGGTTTACGCTGGTGCTGTTCATCATCGGGGCGTTCGCTTCCGCCACGCACGATATCGCGGCGGACGGCTACTATATGCTCGCGCACGATCCGAGCAGCCAGGCGGCGTTCATCGGTATCCGCAGTACGTTCTACCGTATTGCCATGGTCTTCGGACAGGGTGTGCTGGTGTTTATCGCGGGTCGCATCGAGCGGAGCTCCGGCAACATTCCGCTCTCCTGGCAGATCACCATCGGCGTCGCAGCTGTCGTGTTCCTGTTGATTACGCTGTACCACACTTTCATCCTGCCCAGACCTGCGGCCGACAAGCCCCGCATCGAAAGCGGCAGCACCAAAGATACCTTCCGCGAGCTGGGCAATTCCTTCAAGACGTTCTTCACCAAGCCCGGTGTTTGGCTGGCCATTGTTTTCATGCTGCTCTACCGTCTTCCGGAGGGATTCCTCATTAAACTTTGCCAGCCGTTCCTGGTAGCTCCCGTAGACGAGACGATGCAGATGGCTGGTGAACGGATGATCCACGTGGGAGGCGGCCTCGGCTTGGAAACCGACATGGTGGGCGTTGTATATGGCACGATCGGCGTCATCGCCCTGCTGGCCGGCGGCATTGTGGGGGGAATCGTGGCTTCGAAGGTCGGTCTCCGCAAGGCGCTCTGGCCCATGGCGGCCTGTATGACGCTGCCCTGCCTGACTTTCGTCTATCTGAGTATTGTCCAGCCTGCAAGCCTGGTGGCGATCAGTGTCGCTGTGGCCATCGAGCAGTTCGGCTACGGTTTCGGCTTTACGGCCTATATGCTCTATATGATGTTCTTCTCCGAGGGCGAGTTCAAGACTTCGCACTATGCCATCTGCACCGCCTTCATGGCGCTCAGCATGATGCTTCCGGGCTTCGTGGCCGGTTACATCCAGGAGGCCATCGGCTATGTGAACTTCTTCTGGATGGTGATGGTGTGCTGCATCGCCACGGTGGTGGTGACCATCCTGGCCCGCCGCAAGGTCGACCCCAATTACGGACGCAAATAATTTAAACCGATGAAAAAGATACTGATCCTCACCGTAGCGGCCCTTGCGCTTTGTGCGTGCTGCCGCTCGCAGGCGCAGTCCTGTTGCAACGCGCCCGTGGTGAAGCCGGGCATCGAAGTGCTCCGCGACCGCGGCTTCGCCGGTCTCGAGGGCAAGAAGGTAGGCCTGCTTACCAACCCCAGCGGCATCGACCGCAATCTCCAGTCGACCATCGACATCCTCTTCAAGGCAGAGAACGTGGAACTGGTGCGCCTCTTCGCGCCGGAACATGGCGTACGCGGCGACATCTATGCCGGCGGCCATGCCGACGATACCATCGACGAGGCGACCGGCCTCCCAGTGCTCTCCATTTACGGCAAATACCGCAAGCCCACACCCGAAATGCTCGAGGGCCTCGACGTGGTGGTCTATGACATCCAGGACGTAGGTGCTCGATCTTATACCTTCATCAGCGCCCTGGGCCTGATGATGCGCGCCTGTGCCGAAAATGGCGTGGCTGTGATGGTGCTCGACCGGCCCAATCCGCTGGGCGGCCTCAAGGTCGAAGGCAACTATGTGGAGCCGGGTTTCTTCTCCTATATCGGCGAATTCAAAATCCCGTATGTCTATGGTCTTACAGTGGGCGAACTGGCCCAGCTGATCAATGAAGAAGG
>LUZC01000105.1 GCA_001603505.1 Bacteroidales bacterium Bact_11
GAACATCTTCGGCACGTTGGTCTCGACGTCGAGGCCGCGGCGCATCGCTTCTTTCTTCCACTCCTCGGTGTAGCCGTTGCCGTCGAAGCAGACGGTGTCGATCACGGACTTGATGATGGGCTTGAGGGCGTCCATGATGGCGACGTTGGTCTTCTTGCCGGCCGCGAGCTCCTTCTCGACGTCGGCCTTGAAGGCGATGAGCTGCTCGGCCACGGCGGCGTTGAGCGTGGTCATCGCGCCGGCGCAGTTGGCGCAGGAGCCGACGGCGCGGAACTCGAAGCGGTTGCCGGTGAAGGCGAACGGAGAGGTACGGTTGCGGTCGGTGTTGTCCACGAAGATCTCCGGGATCTCCACCAGGCCGACGCTCTTGCCCTTCTTGCCCGCAATCTCGATCGGGGTGTCGGAGGGAACCTCCAGGAGCTTGTGCAGCACGTCGGTCATCGTGCGGCCGAGGAAGGCGGACACGATTGCGGGCGGCGCCTCGTTGGCACCCAGACGGTGGGCGTTGGTCGCGCTGGCGATGGAGGCCTTCAGCAGGGCGTTGTGCTTCTGCACGGCCGCGAGCACGTTGACGAAGAAGGTGACGAACTGCAGGTTGCCCTTGGCGTCCTTGCCGGGAGCGAGCAGCTGCGTGCCCTTGTCGGTGCCGAGCGACCAGTTGTTGTGCTTGCCGGAACCGTTGACCCCGTCGAAGGGCTTCTCGTGCAGGAGCACCACGAAGCCGTGCTTGCGGGCGATGCGGTTCATCAGGTTCATGATGATCTGGTTCTGGTCGTTGGCGAGGTTGGTCTCGCCGTAGATCGGAGCGAGCTCGAACTGGTTGGGGGCCACTTCGTTGTGGCGGGTCTTCAAAGGAATGCCAAGACGGTGGCCGGCGATCTCGAGGTCACGCATGAAAGCGGCCACGCGCGGCGGGATGGAACCGAAGTAGTGGTCGTCCAGCTGCTGGTTCTTGGAAGAGTTGTGGCCGAACAGGGTGCGGCCGGTGATCATCAGGTCCGTGCGGGCGGCATAGAGCGCCTCGTCCACGAGGAAGTACTCCTGCTCCCAGCCGAGGTAGGAATAGACCTTGCTCACGCCCGGGTCGAAGAGCTTGCAGATGGGCACGGCGGCGTCGCTGACGGCCTTGAGGGCCTTCTTGAGCGGGGTCTTGTAGTCAAGCGCCTCGCCGGTATAGGAAATGAAGACAGTCGGGATGCAGAGGGTGTCGTCCAGGATGAAGACCGGGGAGGTCGGATCCCAGGCGGTGTAACCACGGGCTTCGAAGGTGGCGCGGATGCCGCCGCTCGGGAAGGACGAGGCGTCCGGCTCCTGCTGGGCGAGCATCTTGCCGTCGAAAGTCTCGATGACGCCGCCCTTGCCGTCATAGTCAATCAGGGAATCGTGCTTCTCGGCCGTGCCTTCGGTCAGCGGCTGGAACCAGTGGGTGACGTGGGTCACGCCATGCTCCATGGCCCACTCCTTCATGCCGCGGGCCACGCCGTCGGCAGTCTTGCGGTCCAGGGACTTGCCGCCTTCGATGCAGTCGAGCAGCGCGTGGAGGCTGTCCGCATCGAGGTACTTGCACATCTTCTTGCGGTCGAAAACCAACTCTCCGTAATACTCGGAGGTCTTGCCTGCCGGGACCTCGGCCGGAACTTCCTTCTTCTCAAAGGATTCCTTGACTAAATCAAATCTGTCCATAATTACACTATTTAAAAACTAACTACTCACTTATTTTTGCGACGCCTTCACAAGGAGAGAGGCTGATCCCTAAGGGACCAGCCTCTCTATTTCCTAATTGATATTTACTTCCAAAATGATGTGTCGCATACGCTGGTTTTTATACGCACCTAGAAGCACTCAGGACCTGCTGGTTCTGAGACTGCTGCTGGTTATTATTATTGATGCGTACCACTACTAATTGGACCAAAAATTCAGTCGCAAGTTACAAAGAAAAATCGGAAATGCAAGAGTTTAATAAAAACTTTTTAAAAGTTTTTCATTAACCACTATATAAATAGAAACCATATATATAGCATCTTGCAAAGCTATCGCAAATCCGTTATCTTTGCGCTATTATGAAGCGTCTTGGACTGATCCGTGTGGCGGCGGCGATGCCGCGCGTCCACGTGGCCGATCCCGCGGCCAACGCCAAGGAGATCCTCGGCCTGTGTAAGCAACTTGCCGCACAGCGGCCTTCCGTCATCGTATTCCCCGAGCTCAGCATCACGGGCTACACCTGCGCCGACCTCTTCGGGCAGAACCGCCTGCTGGACGACGCAGAACGTGCTGTCGCTGAGGTCGTTGCCAAATCCGCCAAGACGGATGCGCTGATCGTGTTCGGCGCTCCCCTGCGCCACGCCGGCCGGCTGTTCAACTGCGCCGTCGCGGCCCGCGGGGGCCGCATCCTCGGCATCGTCCCCAAGACCTACCTCGCCGGCAACGGCGAGTTCTACGAGCCGCGCTGGTTCGCCTCCGCCAAGGTACTGCCGCTGTCGGGCGTGCGCGTGCGCTATGCCGGCCAGGACGACGTCCTGCTCGGCACGCGCCAGCTCTTCCGCGTCGGCGACGCGCTGGC